>NZ_JBEOYO010000020.1:0-113273 GCF_040297125.1 Streptomyces sp. NPDC001868
GAAGGCCGTACACGAGAACCTCGTGTACGGCCTTCCGCACTACCCGCAGGCGATCCGCCCGGCGATTCGTTTCCCTGCCTCCCTCGGGAGGCGGGGCTCAGCGGTCGACGATCCGGTCGAACTGCGTGGTGGTGTGCCGCAGATGGGCGACCAGTTCCTCGCCGACCTTCGGCTCCGGCGCGTCCGACGGCACGAAGAGGATCGACACCTGCATGTGCGGCGGCTCGGCGAACCAGCGCTGCTTGCCGCCCCAGACGAACGGAGAAAGGTTCCGGTTGACCGTGGCTAGGCCCGCCCGGGCGACGCCCTTGGCACGCGGCATGACGCCGTGCAGCGCCTTCGGCGCCTCCAGACCCACCCCGTGCGACGTACCGCCCGCCACGACCACCAGGAAGCCGTCGGAGGCCGCCTTCTGCTGCCGGTAGCCGAAGCGGTCGCCCTTGGCTACGCGGGTCACGTCCAGCACGGCACCGCGGTACTCGGTCGCCTCGTGGTCGCCCAGCCACAGTCGCGTGCCGATACGGGCCCGGAAGCGGGTCTGCGGGAACTGCTGCTGGAGGCGGATGAGGTCTTCGGACTTGAGGTGGCTGACGAACATGGTGTGCAGCGGCAGACGGGCCGCGCGCAGACGGTCCATCCAGCCGATGACCTCCTCGACGGCGTCCGAGCCGTCGGTGCGGTCCAGTGGCAGGTGGATGGCGAAGCCCTCCAGGCGCACATTCTCTATGGCCGCGTGGAGCTGGGGCAGTTCCTGCTCGCTCACCCCGTGCCGCTTCATCGAGGACATGACCTCGATGACGACACGGGCCCCCACGAGGCCGTACACGCCGTCGACCGACGACACGGAGCGGATGACGCGGTCGGGCAGGGGTACGGGCTCCTCAGCGCGCCGGTAGGGGGTCAGCACCAGCAGGTCGCCGCCGAACCAGTCCTTGATCCGGGCGGCCTCGTACGTGGTGCCGACTGCGAGGATGTCCGACCCGAGGCGCGTGGCCTCTTCCGCCAGCTTCTCGTGCCCGAAGCCGTAGCCGTTGCCCTTGCAGACGGGGACGAGTCCCGGGAACTGCTCCTGAACGTGCTTGTGGTGTGCCCGCCAGCGCGCGGTGTCGACGTACAGCGTGAGCGCCATGGACGGTCCCGGAACCTTTCTGGTGGCTGCGGTGTATCAGAGGTATGGAAGCAAAAACGGGGGCGTCAGCGGCGCGACATGTAGATGTCGAGCGCCTTGTGGAGCAGCTTGTTCAGCGGGAAGTCCCACTCACCGAGGTACTCGGCGGCCTGTCCGCCCGTGCCCACCTTGAACTGGATCAGGCCGAAGAGGTGATCCGTCTCGTCCAGCGAGTCGGAGATGCCACGCAGGTCGTAGACGGTCGCACCGAGGGCGTAGGCGTCGCGCAGCATGCGCCACTGCATCGCGTTCGAGGGCCGGACCTCACGACCGATGTTGTCCGATGCGCCGTACGAGTACCAGACGTGCCCACCGACGACCAGCATGGTCGCGGCGGACAGGTTCACGCCGTTGTGCCGGGCGAAGTAGAGCCGCATGCGGTTGGGGTCCTCGGTGTTGAGGGCCGTCCACATGCGCTGGAAGTACGACAGCGGGCGGGGCCGGAAGCGGTCGCGCACGGCCGTGATCTCGTACAGCCGCTGCCACTCCTCCAGGTCCTGGTAACCGCCCTGGACGACCTCGACGCCCGCCTTTTCGGCCTTCTTGATGTTGCGGCGCCACAGCTGGTTGAAGTTCTTGTGGACCTCTTCCAGGGACCGGTTGGCGAGCGGCACCTGGTAGACGTAGCGGGGCTGTACGTCACCGAAGCCGGCCCCGCCGTCCTCGCCCTGCTGCCAGCCCATACGGCGCAGTTTGTCGGCGACCTCGAAGGCGCGCGGTTCGATGAAGTCGGCCTCGATGTCGCGCAGACGCTTCACGTCCGGGTTCTGGATGCCCGCCTTGATGGAGGTGGCCTCCCAGCGACGGATGATCACCGGCGGGCCCATCTTCACCGAGAAGGCGCCCTGTTGCTTCAGATGGGCGAGCATCGGCTCCAGCCAGTCGGTGAGGTTCGGCGCGAACCAGTTGATGACCGGGCCCTCGGGCAGATAGGCGAGATAGCGCTTGATCTTGGGCAGTTGGCGGTACAGCACCAGGCCTGCGCCGACCATCTCGCCGTTCCTGTCGTCGAACCACCCGAGGCTCTCGGAGCGCCACTCGGCCTTGACATCGGCCCAGGCCGGGACCTGCATGTGGCTAGCCGAGGGCAGACTCTGGATGTATGCCAGATGCTGCTCACGGCTGATCGTCCTCAGGGTCAGGCTCATTCGGGGCGCTCCTCGGGCTGGTGTGTCCCCATGGGTACAGGGGCTCCGGCTCTCGCGCCGAAGCCTACTGCGCCCTGCGGGCGCCTCGAATGGCCGTATGGAACCTGGGGCCCGGCCGATACGCGGCCGGGACGTCAGGCGATGTTATTCGGCCGCTTGGTTCGATGTAAGGCAGCGGACAGCAACGAGCACGTCCGCCGACCACCCGGCCGGGGGTACGCAGTCAGCCGATGACCCCGCCGAAGAGGCCTCCATGGGCCATACCGAGGAAGAAACCGATCGCCGAGGCACCGATACCCACGATCAGGCCGAAGCGCTCACGGGTCGTCTCCGAGATGAACTGCCCGTACGCGCCGGTCAGAATGCCCACCAGCCCGGCCCAGGAACTGAGCAGGTGCAGATGGTGGAACATCGCCGTGATGAAGGAGAGCGCCCCGAGTACGAGCGTCACGGCCAGCAGAGTGTCCTGTACTGGGTGGGGCTTGTCGTCGGTGGCGAGCAGAGAGCCGGCGATGTTGGGTCGCAATGTCTGTGCCATGGGGCACCTCCTGCGGAAGGCGGCGCATCGTAGCGCCATACACACCCGATGTGTACAGATTGAGGGTCACCGCCCCCGGATTTCAACCGGAAGCAGGTGTGCGGGTAGTCTGTACCCTCTGCACCGGTGTCTGCCCAGGCCATGACAGGGAGCCCCCACGGGGAACCCGATTGTCAGTGGTGGCCGATACCGTTGCGTACGCATCACAACCCTCCTGCCACGGAACGACCGTGGCCGCTGAGTCCGAAGGAGGTGGGTTCCACATGCGTCACTACGAGGTGATGGTCATCCTCGACCCCGATCTGGAGGAGCGCGCTGTCGCCCCTCTGATCGAGAACTTCCTCTCCGTCGTCCGTGAGGGCAACGGAAAGGTCGAGAAGGTCGACACCTGGGGCCGTCGTCGTCTCTCGTACGAGATCAAGAAGAAGCCTGAGGGCATCTACTCGGTCATCGACCTGCAGGCCGAGCCTGCGGTCGTCAAGGAGCTCGACCGCCAGATGAACCTGAACGAGTCGGTCCTCCGGACCAAGGTCCTCCGCCCCGAGACCCACTGAGCTCTCCCGCTCAGTCGATCCCGGGTTCCGAGTAGCAGCACAAGCAGCCAGCAGCAAACCCGCCGAGAGGTACCCCCATGGCAGGCGAGACCGTCATCACGGTCGTCGGCAATCTTGTCGACGACCCCGAGCTGCGCTTCACCCCTTCCGGTGCGGCGGTCGCGAAGTTCCGTGTCGCGTCCACCCCCCGCACCTTCGACCGTCAGACCAACGAGTGGAAGGACGGCGAGAGCCTGTTCCTGACCTGCTCGGTCTGGCGTCAGGCGGCGGAGAACGTCGCCGAGTCGCTCCAGCGAGGCATGCGCGTCATCGTGCAGGGCCGGCTGAAGCAGCGGTCCTACGAGGACCGTGAGGGCGTCAAGCGCACGGTCTACGAGCTGGACGTCGAGGAAGTCGGCGCCAGCCTGCGCAGTGCCACGGCCAAGGTCACCAAGACCGCTGCGGGCAGCCGCGGTGGCCAGGGTGGTTACGGCGGCGGCGGTGGCGGTGGCGGCCAGGGTGGCGGCGGCTGGGGCGGAAGCCCCGGTGGCGGCCAGCAGGGCGGCGGCGCTCCCGCTGACGACCCGTGGGCCAGCGGCGCTCCCGCCGGTGGCAACCAGGGCGGTGGCGGCCAGGGTGGCGGCGGCTGGGGCGGAAGCTCCGGCGGCGGTGGCGGCTACTCGGACGAGCCCCCCTTCTAAAGACGTCTGAGACCGGATCACCGGTCTTCGAGGTCGAGGGCGGGGCCGTACCCCAAACTTCTTGATCACACAGGAGATACACCATGGCGAAGCCGCCTGTGCGCAAGCCGAAGAAGAAGGTCTGCGCTTTCTGCAAGGACAAGGTCACGTACGTGGACTACAAGGACACGAACATGCTGCGGAAGTTCATTTCCGACCGCGGCAAGATCCGTGCCCGCCGCGTGACCGGCAACTGCACGCAGCACCAGCGTGACGTCGCCACGGCCGTCAAGAACAGCCGTGAGATGGCGCTGCTGCCCTACACGTCCACCGCGCGCTAAGGAAAGGGTGACCGACCAATGAAGATCATCCTTACCCACGAGGTCTCCGGCCTCGGCGCTGCCGGCGACGTCGTCGACGTCAAGGACGGCTACGCTCGCAACTACCTGATCCCGCGGAAGTTCGCGATCCGCTGGACCAAGGGTGGCGAGAAGGACGTCGAGCAGATCCGTCGTGCTCGCAAGATCCACGAGATCCAGACCATCGAGCAGGCCAACCAGATCAAGGGCCAGCTCGAGGCCGTCAAGGTCCGTCTGGCTGTCCGCTCCGGCGACGCCGGTCGTCTCTTCGGTTCCGTCACCCCGGCCGACATCGCTTCCGCGATCAAGGCTTCCGGTGGCCCCGAGGTCGACAAGCGCCGCATCGAGCTGACTTCTCCGATCAAGACGCTGGGCGCCCACGAGACGTCCGTGCGTCTGCACCCCGAGGTTGCCGCCAAGGTCAACATCGAGGTCATCGCGGCCTAAGGTCGCGCTCGCTCAAGCGATGTGGGGCCGCACCCTGTGAAGGGTGCGGCCCCACATGCTTGCCGGGTCTTTTGCTGACCGGTGTCGACCGCTCAGGATGGCAGCGAAGCGAATGTTTCACGTGAAACACAGCGAACTGGGCGATGTTTCACGTGAAACGACACCGGGCTCAAGTCCTGTTCTCAGCGCGTCGCTCCGGTGACGATCCAGAGGCCGGAACGGGATCGCAGCCAGAGAGTCAGCATGCGTGTCGCCATCATCAACGTCATGGCGCCCCAGAGCGCGGTCAGACCACCACCGAAGGTGGGCACGAGCAGGGCGGCAGGGACGAAGACCGCCAAGGTCAGCAGCATGGCCCGCGCCAAGTAGGGGCCGTCTCCCGCGCCCATGAGTACGCCGTCGAGCACGAAGACGATCCCGGAGATCGGCTGGCCGAGCGCCACCACGATAAGAGCCGGGAGCGCGGCTTCCTGCACCGTCGGGTCGTCCGTGAAGAGCGGGATGAACACGGGGCGAGCGAGGAACACCAGCAGTCCGAGTACGGCACCTGTGGCGATCCCCCACTGCACCATCCGGCGGCAGGCCTCGCGGGCACCCCGGGCGTCACCCGCGCCGAGGTAGCGGCCGATGATGGCCTGTCCGGCGATGGCGATCGCGTCCAGGGCGAAGGCGAGCAGGCTCCAGAGCGAGAGGATGATCTGGTGCGCGGCGATGTCCTCGTCCCCGAGTCGCGCGGCGACCGCGGTGGCGATCATAAGAACGGCTCGCAGCGAGAGCGTACGAACCAGCAGAGGCGCCCCTGCCTGTGCCGAGGCGCGTATGCCGGCGGCGTCCGGCCGCAAGGGGGCGCCGTGTCTGCGCGCACCGCGGATCACGACCCAGAGGTATGCGCCAGCCATGCCGACCTGGGCGATGACCGTGCCCCAGGCGGAACCTGCGATGCCCAGGCCGGCACCGTAGACGAGGCCTGCGTTCAGGGCGCCGTTGGCGATGAAGCCCACCACAGCGACGTACAGAGGTGTCTTTGTGTCCTGGAGACCGCGCAGGACACCGGTGGCGGCGAGCACGACGAGCATGGCCGGGATACCGAGTGCCGAGATCCGTAGATAGGTCGTGGCATAGGGAGCCGCGGTGTCCGAGGAGCCGAAGAGAGCCACAAGGCCGGGTGCGGCGGGAATGACGACGGCGACGACGGCCGCGCCCAGCAGCAGGGCGAGCCAGATGCCGTCCATGCCTTGGCGGATGGCAGCCCGCAGATCCCCGGCCCCGACGCGTCGGGCGACGGCGGCCGTGGTGGCGTAGGCCAGGAAGACGAACACGCTCACCGCGGTGACGAGGAGGGCCGAGGCGACACCGAGGCCGGCCAGTTGTGCGGTCCCGAGGTGGCCGACGACGGCGGTGTCGACCATCAGAAAAAGAGGCTCGGCGACCAGCGCGCCGAAGGCCGGGACGGCCAGCGTGATGATCTCGCGATCGTGCCGGCGCCGAGTGGCCCTGGGGGTCGCGGAAGCCTGTGTCATGACCACCAATCTAATCTTCCACAGGTAATAGATGCAAGCAGTCAATGACTATTACATCCCGCTCAGTGGAGTGCGTTCTCGTGCACTGACTGTGATGATCTTGATCCGGTCGGGGAAGTTTTTCTTCTGCACAGCCGGTGGACGGTAAAGATGCAGGTCAGGATAGGTTCCTCGGAAAGGGCGAGGTCTTGTTCACAGGCCTGTCCACTGGGTCGTGCACAGGTTTTGTGGGGTTCTCCACAGCATCTGGGCCGTCGTCCACATGGCCTGTGGATAACCAGATTGGCTGACGGTGCCCGCGGGCCTACGGTGGTGCGGCGCCCGCTCCCTCGGCAGATCGCGAAAACCTCGCAAAACCGACGCGCCAGAACCGGAGTTGGGCCTCTTATTTGTCAGTGTCGTGCCGTAGAAATGAGAAGCACGGCGAGGTCCGCTCGGCGGACGGGAGGAGGCCGCTCGGTGAGCATTTCCGAGCCCTTGGACGACCCGTGGGCCGACAGCGGACCCAGTGATCGTCTGCCCTCTTCCCGCCGGCGTCCCGACAGCGGCGGGAGCCGGGGCGAGCGGCATGACCGAGGCCGGGACGACGGGGAGTGGGACGGGGGAGGTTCGGCCTTCGAGCGTGTCCCACCGCAGGACCTCGACGCCGAGCAGTCCGTCCTCGGCGGCATGCTGCTGTCGAAGGACGCCATCGCCGACGTGGTCGAGATCCTCAAGGGCCCCGACTTCTACAAGCCGGCGCACGAGACCATCTACCAGGCGATTCTCGACATCTACGCCAAGGGAGAGCCCGCCGACCCCATCACCATCGCCGCCGAGCTCACCAAGCGCGGCGAGATCACCAAGGTCGGCGGCGCCTCCTATCTGCACACCCTCGTCCAGACGGTGCCGACGGCGGCGAACGCCGAGTACTACGCGGAGATCGTCCATGAGCGCGCCGTCCTGCGCCGCCTGGTCGAGGCCGGCACCCGCATCACCCAGATGGGATACGCGGCCGACGACGACGTCGACGAGATCGTCAACAGAGCCCAGGCCGAGATCTTCGCGGTCACCGAGCAGCGCACCACCGAGGACTATCTGCCCCTCGGCGACATCATGGAGGGCGCGCTCGACGAGATCGAGGCGATCGGCTCGCGGTCGGGGGAGATGACCGGTGTACCGACCGGCTTCACCGACCTCGACCAGCTCACCAACGGCCTCCATCCCGGCCAGATGATCATCATCGCGGCCCGTCCCGCCATGGGTAAGTCGACCCTGGCCCTGGACTTCGCGCGCGCTTGTTCGATCAAGCACAACATGCCGAGCGTGATCTTCTCGCTCGAAATGGGCCGCAACGAGATCGCGATGCGTCTGCTGTCCGCCGAGGCACGCGTGGCCCTGCACCACATGAGGTCCGGCACGATGACGGACGAGGACTGGACACGGCTGGCCCGCCGGATGCCGGACGTGTCGGCCGCGCCGCTCTACATCGACGACTCCCCGAACCTGTCGATGATGGAGATCCGCGCCAAGTGCCGGCGCCTGAAGCAGCGCAACGACCTGAAGCTCGTCATCATCGACTATCTCCAGCTCATGCAGTCCGGCGGCAAGCGGTCCGAGAGCCGTCAGCAGGAAGTCTCGGACATGTCGCGAAACCTGAAGCTGCTGGCCAAGGAGCTGGAGCTGCCGGTGATCGCGCTGTCTCAGCTCAACCGTGGTCCCGAGCAGCGTACGGACAAGAAGCCCATGGTCTCCGACCTGCGTGAGTCGGGTTCGATCGAGCAGGACGCGGACATGGTGATCCTGCTGCACCGCGAGGACGCGTACGAGAAGGAGTCGCCCCGCGCGGGCGAGGCCGACATCATCGTGGGCAAGCACCGTAACGGTCCGACGGCGACGATCACGGTCGCCTTCCAGGGCCACTACTCGCGGTTCGTGGACATGGCACAGACCTGACCCGGCGAAATGCGCTCGACGCGCGGAGCCGGGCCCGATGGACTGGGCGCATGACAACACCTCAGGAAGAGCTGCTTCCCGCCACGCGCCGGGCTCTGCTGCACCGTATCGCCGTCGCTCAGACCGAGGGACGGGCGCCGTCTCTGGTCGCGGCGGTGGTCCGGGGCGGGGAGACGGTGTGGAACGGGGCGCGGACCTCGGTGGTGGGCCACGGGCCGGACGCGAACGTGCAGTACCGGATCGGCTCGATCACCAAGACCTTCACCGCCGTTCTGGTCCTGCGCCTGCGTGACGAGGGCGTGCTGGACCTGGGCGACCCGCTGGAGAAGCATCTGCCGGGTACCGGCGCGGGGGAGGCGACCATCGCCGAACTGCTCGCGCACACGGGCGGGCTGGCGGCCGAGTCGCCGTCGCCCTGGTGGGAGCGCACCCCGGGTTCCCTGCGTCCGGAGCTGGCCGATGTGCTCGGCGAGCAGCCCCACCGCCATCCCGTCGGCCGCCGCTTCCACTACTCCAACCCCGGCTTCACTCTCCTCGGCGCGCTCGTCGAACAGCTGCGGGGCGCTCCCTGGGAGGACGTCCTGCGGCGCGAGGTGCTCGAACCGCTCGGGCTGCGCCGCACCACATGGCACCCGGAGGCACCGCACGCCGGCGGCTGGGCCGTGCACCCCTGGGCGGACGTGATGCTGCCGGAGCAGGTCGAGGACCTGGGCCGGATGGGTCCCGCCGGTCAACTCTGGTCAACGGCAGCCGACTTGGCGCGCTTCGCGGTCTTCCTGGCCAAGGGGGACGACCAGGTGCTGAGCGCGGAGTCCGTCCTGGAGATGCGGACGCCGGCCGCGCCGGGGGAGGCCGCCGATGTGGCGGCCGGTTCGGCGTACGGGCTCGGCATGCAACTGCAGCATCGGGACGGCCGGTTCCTCGTCGGTCACAGCGGTTCGGTTCCCGGCTTCCTCGCCCAGCTCACCATCAGCGTCGAGGACGATGTGGCGGCCGTCGTGCTGACCAACTGCACCTCGGGCCCGGTGGTGTCGGAGGTGGCCGCCGACCTCGTACGCATCGTGGCGGAGGCCGAACCGCAGATCCCCGAGCCGTGGCGGCCGCTGCCCGAGGTGGACCGCTCGGTCCTGGAGCTGGCCGGCCCTTGGTACTGGGGGACGTACAGCTTCGCGCTGCGGCTGCTCGCCGACGGTGGTCTGTCACTGGAGCCGCTCTCCGCCACGCTGCGCGGCGCTCGGTTCCGGCTCAACGGCGACGGGAGTTGGACCGGGCTCAACGGTTACTTCGCCGGAGAGCTTCTACGGGCGGTACGAAGGCCCGACGGGACCGTGAGCCATCTGGACCTCGGGTCCTTCGTGTTCACGCGTCAGCCGTACGACGAGGGGGCTCCGGTGCCGGGTGGTGTGGATCCGGAGGGATGGCGCGGTATCTCGTAGACACGGTTCGGGCAACGGTGGGGTTCTGGCTCGCGATGTTTCACGTGAAACAGGACCCCACGGACGTTCTGGGATCGCCTCAGAGCGGCAGCTTGAAGCCCACATGGGTGGCCTCGAAGCCGAGCCGCTCGTAGAAACGGTGGGCGTCGGTGCGCGTGACGTCGGACGTCAGCTGGACCAACTGGCAGCCCTGGTGCCGTGATGAGTCGACCGCCCACTCGATGAGCCGCGAACCGAGACCGCTGCCACGCTCATCGGCATGCACACGCACGCCTTCGATGATCGAGCGGGTGGAGCCGCGCCTGGACAGACCGGGGATGATCGTCAGCTGGAGTGTGCCGACGACACGGCCACCGCGGACTGCGACCACCACGTGCTGGTTGGGGTCGCCGCTGAGGCGCTCCAGCGCGGTGAAGTAGGGGGTCAGATCGTCCGGCGACTCGCGCTGGGCGCCCAAGGGATCGTCGGCCAGCATCGCGACGATCTCCGGGACGTCGTCCTTGGTCGCGGGGCGAATTTCAAGATCTCCCATGCCCGCACCCTACGCGGGCGCGTTCAGTGACTCCACGACGCGGACCAGAGGGGTCAGTTCGGGGTTCTTGGCCGCCTCGTCCAGGGCCTCGCGCAGGGCGGCGTCATTGGTGGGGCGTGCCGCCGCGAGGAGTTCCAGGCCGGCTTCGGAGACATCGGTGTAGATGCCCCGACGGTCGGTCGGACACAGATAGCGCGCGAGCAGACCGCGGTCCTCGAGTCGGGTGACCAGCCGGGTGGTGGCGCTCTGGCTGAGGACGACCGCGTCGGCGACCTGTTTCATCTGGAGGTGCCCGCCCTCGCCGTCGTGCTGGCGGCTCAGCACGTCGAGCAACGAGTACTCGCGCACGCTCAGGCCGTGCCCGGACTGCAGCGCGCGCTCGATGTGGGCCTCGATCCGCCCGTGCAACAAGGAGAGAGCGCACCAGCCCTGGGCGAGAGCGGTGAGCGCGGGATCCGTCGCTGTCATCGGTGTTCCTCCGTCCCGGAGCTGCTCGCCCCAGGATAGGCCACCCGCGCAATTGCCCGCCATCACAGATATAGCGCGCCTGCAATTATTGTGTACGCTTTCAAAGCGCACCTGCAATCTTCTGGAAGGGCTACGTCCTCATGCCTCTCGCGCTTCTGGCTCTCGCGATCGGGGCCTTCGGCATCGGCACGACAGAGTTCGTGATCATGGGAGTGCTGCCCGAGGTCGCGGGCGACTTCGATGTCTCCATCCCCACCGCTGGGTTCCTGGTGACCGGCTACGCGCTCGGCGTCGTGTTCGGAGCGCCGATCATGACCGCGCTGGGCACGAAGGTTTCCCGCAAACGGATGCTCATGCTGCTGATGGGGCTGTTCATCGCGGGCAACCTGCTCTCCGCACTCGCCCCCGCCTACTCGGTCATGCTGCTCGGCCGTGTGGTCGCCTCGCTCGCGCACGGCGCCTTCTTCGGCATCGGTTCGGTGGTCGCGGCCGACCTCGTCGCCCCGGACCGGAAGGCCGGCGCCATCGCGATGATGTTCAGCGGTCTGACCGTCGCGAACGTCGTCGGTGTGCCGCTGGGTACCCTGATCGGGCAGTCCGTCGGCTGGCGGGTCACGTTCGCCGCCGTCGCCGCTCTGGGTGTCGTCGGGCTGCTGGGCATCGCCCGGCTCGTCCCCGAGATGCCCAGGCCGGAGGACGTCCGCCTCCGCCACGAGCTGGCCGCCTTCAAGAACGTCCAGGTTCTGCTGGCCATGACGATGACGGTGCTGGGTTTCGGCGGTGTCTTCGCGGCCATCACCTACATCGCTCCGATGATGACGCACGTCGCCGGCTTCGCCGACTCCTCCGTCACCTGGCTCCTCGTCCTCTTCGGCCTCGGCATGGTCGGCGGCAACCTCGTGGGCGGCAAGTACGCCGACCGCGCACTGATGCCCCTGCTGTACGTCTCACTGGGTGCCCTGGCCGTCGTCCTTGCGCTGTTCTCGTTCACCGCCCACGACAAGATCGCCGCGGCCGTGACCATCACGCTGGTCGGTGCCCTGGGCTTCGCGACCGTGCCGCCGCTGCAGAAGAGGGTCCTCGACCAGGCGCACGGCGCACCCACACTGGCCTCGGCCGTGAACATCGGTGCCTTCAACCTCGGCAACGCCCTCTCCGCATGGCTAGGCGGCCTCGTCATCGACGCGGGACTCGGCTACACCGCACCCAGCTGGGTCGGAGCCTCCCTCGCCCTGGGCGCACTCGTGCTGGCGCTCATCGCGGCGACGCTGGAGCGCAGGGGGAGCGTCGCCGCCGGCACTGTCGCCGAGAGCGCCGGAGCGACCGTACGGCGGACAGTGGTCCGACGCTGAAGGCCGGGGCGAACGGCCTGCCCCGGTGCCTCAGCCCGCTGCCACGGTCAGCGGGGCGTACCGACGGGTCCAGTCACCCGGCAGCTCGGAGAGCCCGTACGCCATCACGGAGTTGAAGGCGATCGACGCCAGGCCGTGGTCCTTCACCCACGTCAGCAGTTCCTCATGGCGTACGTCGATGTCGGTGCGCAGCGGGCGGTCGGTGTGGGCGGCCACGGAAGCGATGAGGGCCTGCGCGGTCTGTGTGTCACGGGCGATCAGCGGGCCCACGACATGGTCGTCCATGTTGGGCCAGGCGGCGGTGTACCCGATGATCCGGCCGTTCTCCTCGGCGACGCGCAGCTGATCGGCGAAAGCGGGGAGCCGGGTGAGGATGTGGGTGCGGTCCGTGCCGAAGACCTTTTCGTCGAGCCGGATGATCGTGATGAGGTCCTCGGCCGTGGCCGGGCGTGTGGAGACCGCGGGATCGGGCACCCCTGGCGTGAAGTGTCCGCGCACCATCTCGGCCCGTCCGACGACCTTGAAGCCCAACTCCTCGTAGAGCGGACGTCCGTAAGGGGTCGCGTGCAGGGTCAGCGGAGTCGTGCCCATCTCGGAGACGACATGGCGCATCAGACGGCGTCCGACGCCCTGGCGGGCGTGCCGCTCGGCGACCAGAACCATGCCGATCGCCCCCAGATCCGGGCGGCCCGCCGGGCCGTACTCGGTCACCACGCAGGCGGTGACAAGGCCGCCCTCGGGGTCATCGACGCCGTATCCGGTACCGGCTGCGAGTAGTAGCCCCCACTTGTGTTCCTCTCGGGGCCAGCCCCGGTCCTCGGACAGATCGGCGCAGGCGGTGAGGTCGCGAGGCGTCAGACGGCGGATGGGCAGAGCGGCGGGGGAAGGTGTCGGCACGCGGGTCAGGCTGTCCGACCCGAGCCCCTGGCGTCCACCGGTTTGCGGTCGGACGTGCGCCCTTTTGGCCATCCCGAGCACAACCGCACAGCGCGCGGACAGATGTTTCACGTGAAACATCCGCCTCTAGACAGACGCGTGCAGGGATGGTTGGCCTCGGCGGCCCCTGATCCGACCGGCCGACCCGACCGGCCAGCCCGTGCGCCAATTGCCTCGCATGCGGCGACGCACTCTCGGACGCGGAACTCTTCGGTGCTGTGCCGATCTCGGGCACTGTGAATGCCGACCGGTATCCGGTGGGTCGGTTACTCGCTCGCGCATCGGGCAGGATCTGTGGAATGCCTATGAATTGACGTGACGTGCCCGGTAATTGAAGGAATTAATGATTCGCCCCCATTGAATTACCGGTACGGCAAGGGGGGACTTGTGTGTGGCGTCCCTGCCGGTAGGGTCGAGTCCGGTTCGTGTCCGAAGCGAGATGCAGTCGTCTCATGGCGGGGGCACGAACGCAGCTCAATGCAGCCTAACCGGACAGGGAGATCAAGGACCTGCGTTTACCGTTACGAGGTGGGGGCGTTCGTGCGCTGTGGAACGCTGTGGTGAGTGCTGCGGCTCACGTCACAGTCTCACCTACTTGTCCGTACGGAGCGGGAACCCGGGTTGAATGTGGCCGCATTGGTCGACGGGGAACGAACGGGGAAAAGCAAGGCCGTCCGCGGGGGAAAGCGTGCGACTTCCGGCTGGGGGCGTGCGCAGATCGACCGAAAGATGCTCGAGGCGAGGCAGACCATGGACGCTCCGACCACCACGTCGGCCGGCAACGGCACTTCGGGGGACAGTGACGGAGGCGGCTGGTTCACGCCGCGCACGTCTCCGCCGTCCCCCGGCGCAGAACAGGAGCCCGAGGGCAACCGCCTCGCCTCCCTGCGGCCCGTGGGTCGTTCCCAGGTGCCGCCGGACAGCCCGCAGCAGAACCGGGAAGGCACCACGCGGGAGCGAATACAGACCTCAGCGGACCTGCCTCCCAGCCCTCCGCCTCGCCCTCAGCCCGCTCCGGCCGCCGCGGAACACGGTTCCGAACACTCGGTCTTCGACGCCCGCCTGCCCGGCCAGCGCGCCGACGGAGACGCTGCCGCCACTGCCCCCGCCTCCCCCGACGCCGTTCTCGTCCGGCGGACCATGGCCGAGGTGGGGCCCGTGGCCGACAAGGTCACCTCGTACTTCTACGCGCTGCTCTTCGTCCAGCACCCGGAACTGCGCTCGATGTTCCCTCCGGCGATGGACGCCCAGCGTGACCGCCTGCTCAAGGCGCTGCTGACCGCTGCCGAGCACATCGACAACACCCCGGTCCTCGTCGACTACTTGCAGAATCTCGGTCGCGGCCACCGCAAGTACGGCACGCAGGCCGATCACTACCCGGCCGTCGGCGAGTGCCTCATCGGCGCGCTGAGCCGGTACGCCAAGGCGAGCTGGAACGAGGAGACCGAGGCGGCCTGGGTCCGGACGTACACGACGATCTCCCAGGTGATGATCGACGCGGCGGCCGCGGACGAACTGCGGTCCCCGCCCTGGTGGCTGGCCGAGGTCGTCTCGCACGAGCCGAGAACCGCTGACATAGCCGTCCTCACCGTCCGTCCGAACCAGCCCTATCCCTTCCTCGCGGGGCAGTACACGAGCCTGGAGACCCCCTGGTGGCCGAGGATCTGGCGGCACTACTCGTTCGCCTCGGCGCCCCGCTCGGACGGGCTGCTGTCGTTCCATGTGAAGGCGATCTCCGCGGGCTGGGTCTCCAACTCGCTCGTGCACCGTGCCCGGCCCGGTGACGTCCTGCGTCTGGGGCCGCCGGCCGGTGGGATGACCGTCGACCACGCCTCCGACAGCGGACTGCTCTGTCTGGGCGGCGGCACCGGCATCGCGCCCATCAAGGCCATCGTCGAGGATGTCGCCGAACACGGGCGGCACCGCCCGGTCGAGGTCTTCTACGGAGCCCGCACCGGCCAGGACCTCTACGACCTCGACACGCTGCTACGGCTGCAGCAGAGCAACTCATGGCTCGAGGTCCGCCCGGTCGTGGACCGCCACGGGCTGCTCCAACTGCCCGACGCCATACGGGACCACGGCCCCTGGAACGGGTACGACGCCTACCTCTCGGGCCCGCCCGGCATGATCCGCAGTGGCGTGGACGCGTTGAAGGACGCCGGCATCCCCACGGACCGCATACGGCATGACTCGGTGGAGGAACTGGTGGCCGCCGGAGACTGACCGCCGCGGTCCCGAGGCGAGCCAGACCGAACGTCAGCCCAGGTCGGGCGCGTGCATCGCCCGTACGCCCTCGATGTTGCCGTCCAGGTAGTGCCGCAGGGACAACGGGACGAGGTGCACGGAGGCGATGCCGACCCGGGTGAAGGGGATGCGCACGATCTCGTACTCGCCCAGCGGCTCGTCCACCTCGGGACCGTGCCGTTTGGAGGGGTCCATGGACTCCAGGCGGCAGACGAAGAAGTGCTGGACCTTCACGCCGGTGGCGCCGCCGTCCTCGCCGATGTGCTCGACGGTGTCCACGAAACAGGGCACCACATCGGTGATTTTCGCGCCGAGTTCCTCGTGCACTTCGCGGTGGAGCGCGTCGACGACGGTGGTGTCCTCCGGCTCGACACCGCCGCCCGGCGTGAGCCAGTAGGGATCCATGCCCGGCTTGGTCCGCTTGATCAGGATCAGGTCGTCGCCGTCGAGCAGAACGGCACGGGCGGTGCGCTTGACCACGGGTCGTACGGTCATGGGAGAAATGTGGCCCCGCATGTTCCACGTGAAACATCGCCGGAGCGAGGAAGAGAGGCACCCGGGTGTCGACGGGCGGCCCGTCGTCGGTGCTCCCCTCCGCCGGGGGCGCCGGGACCGCCTCAGGACCAGTTCGCAGCGGCCCCCAGCAGCCACTCGTGCGCCCGCGCGATGTGCGGCATGGCCAGGGTGCCGGTACGGACCACCAGGAAGTAGGTCCGCAGCGGGGGCACCGCGGGGTCGAGGAGTGTGACGACGTCACCGCGTTCCAGGGCGGATGCGCACAGATAGCGGGGCAGCACGGCCAGTCCGGCGCCCGAGATCGCGCAGGCGAGGACCGCGCGCAGATCCGGGACGACGACGGTGCCGGAGGCGGCGGGCCGGGAGTCGAAGACCGACGCCCAGTAGCGCGAGACGAAAGGCAGCGACTCGTGCACCTCGACGACCGGCAGGTCCTCCAGCGTGTGCGCCCCCTTGCGGCGCAGTCTGCCGGGACTGATCTCGTCCGCCCAGCGCGGGGCGGCGACCAGGACGAGCTCCTCGTCGCAGAGGGGGGTCGCGGTGAGCAGGGCGCCGCGCGGCTGGGCGGTGGTGATGGCCAGGTCGTGGTGCCCGGCGGCAAGGCCCTCCAGTGTCTCTTCGGCGGTCCCGAACGAGACCCGCAGCGCGAAGCCCTGGCCGTCGTCGCCGGTCAGCTCGGTGAGGGCGGGGAGGGCCCGCTCGGCGGTGAACTCCGGCGGTCCGGTGAGATGGAGGGTCCGTAAGGAGGAGTCGTCGTCGAGGCCGGTCTCGGCGATCTCCACCAGCGCGTCCAGATGCGGCGCCGCCTTGTGGGCGAGTTCGTCGCCGATGGTCGTCGGGGTCACACCCCGGGCCCGGCGCAGGAACAGAGGGCGGCCCAACTGGCGTTCCAGGGTGCGTATCTGCGAGGTGACGGCCGGTTGCGAGAGGCCGAGCAGGGCGGCGGCGCGGGTGAAGGAACCAGCCCGGTGCACGGTCACGAAGGTGCGCAGTAAGGCCAGATCCATGGTCGCTCCTTCCTGCGCCGCCCTCGGAGCGCCCAACTATAAATAAGTCGATAGGTCTCTGTCGCTACTGTGATTGGACACTGACACAGAGTCAACTAGCCTTGTTCGCGCGGTTCTTCGCGCGCGGAACCGGGGACGGTCCGAGCCACGAGGGGGGAGGCTCGGACCGTCCGTTGTACGTAGCGCAGTACTAGTCGGTAGCAACAGCGAGCGCACGCAGCACATCCGCCACGAGATCGTCGGTGTCCTCCGCGCCGGCCGAGAAGCGGATGAAGCCCTCCGGAACGGCGTCCCCTCCCCACCGGCCGCGCCGCTCGGCGGTGGAGCGCACCCCGCCGAAGCTCGTGGCGTCGTCCACGAGCCGGAGCGCGTCGAGGAAACGGTCGGCGCACGCGCGCGTGGGCAACGTGAACGACACCACGCACCCGTAGCGCCGCATCTGCTGCGAGGCGATCTTGTGCGAGGGATCGTCGGGCAACCCCGGATAGCGCACCCCGGTCACCCCGGCCCAGCTCTTGAGTGTCTCGGCCACGGTCAGGGCGTTGACGGTCTGCCGGTCGGCGCGCAGCTGGAGCGTGGCGAGCGAGCGGTGCGCGAGCCAGGCCTCCATCGGGCCCGGGATCGCTCCGACGATCTTGCGCCACCGTCGTACCCCGGCCATCAGGGAGGCGTCGCGCCCGGCGACGTATCCGAGGAGGACGTCCCCGTGTCCGGTCAGCTGTTTGGTGCCGCTGGCCACGGCGAAGTCGGCGCCCAGATCCAGTGGCCGCTGACCGAGCGGGGTCGCCAGGGTGTTGTCGACGGCCACGAGACAGCCACGCGCGCGTGCCGCCTCGCTGAGCCGCCGTACGTCGCACACGTCCAGTCCCGGGTTCGACGGTGTCTCGAGCCACAGCAGCTTGGCGCCGTCGAGAGCGTCGAGCTGGGCGTCGCCGCCCGTCGGGGCGCTGCGCACCTCGATGCCGTACGACCGCAGCTGCTCACCGGCCAGTGGAAGCACGTTGTAGCCGTCGCTCGGCAGGACGAGGACGTCACCGGTGCGCAGCTGGGAGAAGAGGACGGCGGAGATGGCGGCCATGCCGGAGGCGAAGGCGACCGTGTCGACGTCGTCCTGTCCGGGCGCCTCCAGTTCGCCGATGGCGCGTTCCAGCAGGGTCCAGGTGGGGTTCTGGTCGCGCCCGTAGGCGTACGGGCCGGTGGGCTCCCCCGGCAGGTGGTAGTGGGCGGCGAAGACCGGTCCGGGGAGGGTCGGTTCGTGCTTGACCGGCTCGGGCAGCCCGGCCCGCACCGCGCGGGTGCCGTCTCCGGGGCCCGCGGCGGGGTTCTCCGTGCTCATGCTGCCTGTCCCTCCACCTTCTCGCGTACGGCGGCCAGCAGGCCGGGGCTCGCCGCCTCCACGAGCTCCAGACACTCCTCGAAGCCGTCCATGCCCCCGTAGTAGGGGTCCGGAACGTCGAGGTCGTCGCCCGCGGCGGGGTCGTAGGAGCGCAGGAGCCGGATCTTGTCCGCGTCCGCCGCGGTCGGCGCGAGGCGGCGCAGGGCCTTGAGATGGCCTTCGTCGAGGGCGATGACGAGGTCGAGGCGGGAGAACCAGGAGACCTGGAACTGCCGGGCCGCGTGGACGCCGGTGTAGCCGTTCGCCTCCAGGACGGAGACGGTGCGCGGATCGGCGGCGTCGCCCTCGTGCCAGCCCCCGGTGCCCGCGCTGTCGACCTCGACGAGGGCGTCGAGACCGGCCTCCTCGATCCGGGCACGGAAGACGGACTCGGCCATCGGGGAGCGGCAGATGTTGCCGGTGCAGACGAAGCAGACTCGGTAGGTCATGCCGGATCCTCAGTCACCGTCGGGCAGGACGAGGGAGAGCGCCCAGGAGACGATGGAGATGATCAGGCCACCGAGCACGGCGGTCCAGAAGCCCTCCACATGGAAGCTGAGGTCGAGCACGTCGGCCAGCCACGAGGTGAGCAGCAGCATCAGCGCGTTCACGATCAGCGTGAACAGGCCGAGCGTCAATATGAACAGCGGCAGGGTCAACAGCTTCACGAGTGGCTTGACCAGGGCGTTCACCAGGCCGAACACGAGCGCGACCAGCAGCAGCGTGCCGATCTCCTTACCCGTGCTGTCGCCGGTCAGTGTGATCTTGTCGAGCAGCCAGACGGCGACCGCCAGGGCACCCGCGTTGGCGATCGTCTTGACTAGGAAATTCATCATGTGTCTGATCGTGGCAGAAGCGGTCGGCACGAGCACTGGGCAGGGGCGACTAAGTCGATGAAGGCATTCCGGTTGGATGAACTGGAGGCGGAGCGCGCCGCCAACGACGGTGCCTATCTGCAGTTCCTGCGCGAGCGGAACATGTCGGTCGGCCTCTACGCGCTCGACGCCGGCGAGCTCGACCCGCAGAAGCCGCACGGCCAGGACGAGGTCTACCTCGTGGTGAGCGGCCGCGCCGCGCTCACGGTCGGATTCGAGACCACCCAGGTCGCGCGCGGCAGTGTCGTGTACGTGCCCGCCGGGGTCGCCCACAAGTTCCACCACATCACCGAGGACTTGAGGGTCGTGGTGGTGTTCTCTCCGCCGGAGGGCTGACGTCCGCTTCGGTGTTCCCTAGGGGGACGATCAGGGACGGACAAGGGGTGCGAAGCCCTCGAACGGCCCCTTCGCGGCCCTAGCATCGATGGCAGGACAGCAGTAGGCCCGGAATCAGTGCCCCGGTGGCGGGGCGACGGGTGGAGACACAAGGAGCAAGGGCGATGCGGGAGATCTTCGCGGGGATGCCGTGGTGGGTGAAGTGGATCGCGGTGCCGGTCATCGCCCTGCTGGTGTTCGGAGGGCTGATAGTCAGCGTCGTCCAGGTCGTGGTGGGCCTGCTCTTCAAGGTGCTGGTCTTCGTGGCACTGGTCGGCGGACTGATCTACGTCGTCAGGAAGTTCACGGCGGGGTCCTCCTCGCGCGGTGACTGGTGAGACGTCAGCCCCGTGTAACGGATGAGGCGTGAGTGGGTGAGCCCGGTCAGGGCGCGGCGGTAACAGGAACGTGAGGTTCCCTCGCCAGAGGGAAGTTTCCCGGCGGGGCCGTCTGCGGGCGGTGACAGGCGGCTAGAGTCCGGGAACTCGTCGCGGGCTCGACCCCCGCGGGCGGCGCACATTCCTCCCGTGTCCCCCGCACGGGCGGCCCTCCTCGCGCTTCGGGAGTGACCCTTGGCCACGGCTGACACCGCACCCGCAGAACCACTCTCCCCACCCGCCCGGCCGCGCTCCCTGTCGACACAGAGCGCCGTTCCGCCCACGCAGCCGGGCCCTCGATCGACACCGCCGGCCGCCGTCGAGCAACCGCGTGTCAGGGCCACGGAGACGCGTGTCCCGCCGCCGACGCCGCGCACGACCCCCTCGAAGGCCCCGGCTCCCCTCGTCCAGCCCCGTACCTCGCCGGGCGAGGAGAACGTGCGATGCCCCGAGCCTCCCGCGACTCAGCCACAGACACAGGCGGGGGTGCGGACGCGGACGCAGCCACCGGCGCCGGCCGCCCCGACGCAGGCGCAGCCATCGGCACCGTCGCCCCGTCCCCAGGCGCAGTCATCGGCGCAGCAGACCCGGGCCCGGCCTCAGGCGGCGGGGCCCGTCCGCCCCGTGTCGCCGCACAGGCACGGTCCGGCCAGGGGAGCGCGTATTCCGTCCCCGGCGCCGTCGACCGGGGCGGAGGCGAATTCCGGCACCCTGATCGGCTCCGTGCAGCGGGCGATGAGGCTGCTGGAGGCCGTCGCCGAGCGAGAACACGGGGCGCCCGCCAAACAGTTGGCGCGGGACGCCGGGCTCGCGCTGCCCACGGCCTACCATCTGCTCCGCACGCTGGTCCACGAGGGCTATCTGCACCGGGAGAAGGGACTGTTCTTCCTCGGTGAGGCGGCCGAGCGGCTGAGCAGCAGCGGAGCGCAGCAGAAACGTCGCAGCACGGTGGGCGAGGCCCTGGCGCACTGGCGGGACGCCCTCGGCGTGCCCGTGTACTTCGCGATCTATCGGGACGGCGAGATCGAGGTCATGTGCGTCGCCGACAGCCCGAGCACCCCGGCCGTCGAGGAGTGGGCCGACTTCCGCGAGACGGGTCACGCACACGCCATCGGGCAGTGCCTGCTGTCCCAGCTGAGCGACGAGGCCCGCCGCGACCACCTGGACCGCTATCCGGTGCAGTCGCTCACGCCGTACACGGTCCGTGACGACGAGACGCTGCTACGGCGCCTGGACCGGATCGGGCGGATGGAACTGGTGGTGGAGCGGCAGGAGTACGCCCTCGGGACGGTCTGCGCCGCGATTCCCATCACCGCGGGGACGACCGCCGGGACCCTGGCGATCTCGCTGCCTTCGCATCAGGCGGACAGGCTCCTGCCTGTCGCCCAGCAGTTGCAGACCGAGATCGGAAAGCTACTAGGGACACTCGGCATCTCTATCAGCATCTGAAAAATCACTCCTTGTGATCTCTCGTGTACTTTCAGCAAACTTCCAGGAGTGTCAGGCGGATGATTCCTGGCCAGTCGACGAACACGGCGGGGTAGGCGATGCGCGAGTCGGTACAGGCAGAGGTCATGATGAGCTTCCTCGTCTCGGAGGAGCTCTCCTTCCGCATCCCGGTGGAGCTGCGTTACGAGACCTGTGATCCCTATGCCGTGCGGCTGACCTTCCACCTGCCCGGCGATGCCCCGGTGACCTGGGCCTTCGGGCGGGAGCTGCTCATCGACGGCGTGGGCCGGCCGTGCGGGGACGGGGACGTCCACATCGCGCCCGCCGACCCGGAGACGTTCGGCGAGGTCCTGATCAGGCTTCAGGTGGGCACCGACCAGGCCATGTTCCGGGTCGGCACGGCGCCGCTGGTGGCCTTCCTGGACCGTACGGACAAGCTGGTGCCGCTGGGGCAGGAGCGTTCCCTCGCCGACTTCGACACGCTGCTCGACGAGGCGCTGGACCGCATCCTGGCGGAGGAGCAGAGCGCGGGCTGAACGTTACGGCGCCGGGGTGCCGTAACGCTTCAGCGCTTCCGGCGACGGCCCTTCCCCCCACGTGCCGGAGCCGGTACGGCCGCAGCTTCCGGGGCACCCGGGCGGTCGGCCGAGACGACCAGGGCGGCCAGCACGGTGGTCACCGGCACCGAGGCCACCAGGCCGATCGAGCCGACGAGCGTGCGCACGATCTCCTCGGCGACGAGCTCGCTGTTGGCGACCGTGCCCACACTGCTCTGCGCGATCGAGAAGAGCAGCAGCAGCGGCAGCGCGGCACCGGCGTAGGCGAGGACGAGGGTGTTGACCACCGAGGCGATGTGGTCCCGGCCGATCCGGATACCCGCGCGGTACAGGTCCCGCCAGCCCATCGCCGGATTGGCCTCGTGCAGTTCCCAGACCGCTGACGTCTGCGTGACCGTCACATCGTCGAGGACACCGAGCGAACCGATGATGACGCCCGCGAGCAGCAGACCGCTCATGTCGATCGTCGGGTACAGCCCGTGGATCAGACCGGTGTTGTCGTCCGTGTTGCCGGTCAGGTAGGCCCAGTCGATGAACCCCGAGCCCAGCAGGCCGATCAGCAGCAGGGAGATCAGGGTGCCGATCACCGCCACGGATGTTCGGGCCGAGAGCCCGTGGCACATGTAGAGGGCGATCAGCATGATGGCGCTCGACCCGACCACCGCCACCACCAGCGGATTCGATCCCTGCAGAATGGCCGGGAGGACGAAGAGGGTCAGCACCAGGAAGCTGATGGCCAGCGCCACCAGGGCCATGACACCCCGCATACGGCCCACCACCACAACGGCGAGGGCGAAGATCCCGGCGAGCAGCGCCATCGGGAACTTCCGGTTCACGTCGGTGACCGAGTACTGGAGGTCCTTGGGCGCGGCGGGCTCGTACGCGACCACGACCTCCTGACCCTGCTCCAACTGCCGTGACTGGTCCGGTTGAACGATCTCGGTGAACGTACGGCCCTTGTCGTCGCCGGTGTCGACCCGGACGGTGGCCTTCTTGCAGGTGCCGTTGGCCTGTTGCTGGGCGGACGAGCCCTCGGCGGTGGAGGTGTCGCCGGTCGGGGTCTGGCCCGAGGCGTTCACCGAGGAGCAGTCGACCTCGTCGACCTTGGTGACGGTGGCCTGCTGCGTCTGCCGGTCGAAGCCCACGCCGGTGCGCTCGTGAGCCGGGGCGCCGCCGGGCCAGAGCACGACGAGGCCCACGACCACGGCGGTCGCGAAGGGGATCAGCACCGCCGCGATGACCTTGCGCAGGTGCTGCGACACGGGCGCGGCCGGTCCATGACTGTGGCTGTGGGAATGCCCGTGGCCGCCACCGCCGGAGGAGGGGCCCTGGCCATGTCCGTCACCGGGGCCATGACCGCCTCCGGAGCCGTGGCCGCCCCCGGGACCGTATCCATGGCCACCGTCGGAACCATGCCCATGGCCGCTTCCGGGGCCATGGCCATGGGGCGGCTCGGGGGGTGGAGGCGGGGGCTGCTGCGTCGTGGTCACCGACCGATCATCGCAAGAACGAGCGATGCCCACTGTTCACCGCGCCACATCTGCAGCTAGCGTGGAGGCACCTTTGCACACGCGGGAGCTCGGAGCACCGGGCTGAGAGGGCGCTGACCTCCGCAGACGCGATGTTTCACGTGGAACATCGTCGGGCGGAAATCGCTGCGTCGACCGCTGAACCTGTTACCGGGTAATGCCGGCGTAGGGAGTAGGTCTCATGACCATCGAGGACACACGCACGCCTGCCTCCAACCAGACGGGTGAGGCGTCCGCCTCGTCCGAGAGCGAGACGAACCAGGGCGAACAGCCTGCGGAGGCCGGGAAGTCCATCGGCTGGCACAAGGCGTACATCGAGGGCTCACGCCCCGATCTGCGGGTGCCGGTCCGCCAGGTGCACCTCACCAACGGGCAGTCGGTCACCCTGTACGACACCTCCGGCCCGTACACCGATCCGACCGCGGAGACCGACGTCAGGCGGGGACTTGTCCCCCTTCGTGAGAACTGGATCATCGCCCGGGGAGACACCGAGGAGTACGCGGGCCGACCCGTCCGCCCCGAGGACGACGGGATCAAGCACACCTCGCCGCGTGGCGGCCTGCGCAACCTCGACGCGGTGTTCCCGGGGCGGCCTCGCCAGCCGCGCCGGAGCCGGGACGGCCGGGCGGTGACGCAGCTCGCGTACGCACGACGCGGGGAGATCACCCCCGAGATGGAGTACGTGGCCGTACGGGAGAACGTCTCGCCGGAGGTCGTCCGCGAGGAGATCGCCGCGGGCAGGGCCGTACTGCCCGCGAACGTCAACCATCCGGAGATCGAGCCGATGATCATCGGCAAGCGGTTCCTGGTGAAGGTCAACGCCAACATCGGCAACTCCGCGGTCACCTCCTCCATCGAGGAGGAGGTCGACAAGATGACCTGGGCGACCCGATGGGGCGCCGACACGGTCATGGACCTTTCCACCGGGCGGAACATCCACACCACGCGAGAATGGGTGCTGCGCAACTCCCCCGTCCCCATCGGCACGGTGCCGCTCTACCAGGCGCTGGAGAAGGTCGACGGCAAGGCCGAGGAACTGACCTGGGAGATCTACAAGGACACGGTCATCGAGCAGGCCGAACAGGGCGTGGACTACATGACGGTTCACGCGGGCGTGCGCCTCGCGTATGTGCCGCTCACCGCGAACCGCAAAACCGGCATCGTCTCGCGCGGTGGCTCGATCATGGCGGCCTGGTGCCTGGCGCACCACAAGGAGTCGTTCCTCTACGAGAACTTCGAGGAACTGTGCGAGATCCTCGCCGCCTACGACGTGACGTACTCCCTCGGCGACGGCCTCCGGCCGGGCTCCATCGCGGACGCCAACGACGAGGCGCAGTTCGCGGAGTTGCGCACGCTCGGGGAACTCAACACGATCGCCAAGAGTTTTCACGTACAGACCATGATCGAGGGCCCGGGACATGTCCCGATGCACAAGATCAAGGAGAACATCGACCTGCAGCAGGAGATCTGCGATGAGGCTCCGTTCTATACGCTCGGCCCGCTGACCACGGACGTCGCACCGGCGTACGACCACATCACCTCGGGCATCGGCGCCGCGATGATCGCGTGGTGGGGCACCGCGATGCTCTGCTACGTCACGCCCAAGGAGCACTTGGGACTGCCCAATCGTGACGACGTGAAGACCGGCGTCATCACCTACAAGATCGCGGCTCACGCGGCGGACATCGCCAAGGGACACCCTGGCGCACAGGAGTGGGACGACGCGTTGTCGGACGCCCGCTTCGAGTTCCGCTGGGAGGACCAGTTCAATCTGGCTCTCGACCCCGACACGGCTCGTGAGTTCCACGACGAGACGCTGCCGGCCGAGCCGGCCAAGACGGCCCATTTCTGCTCCATGTGCGGGCCGAAGTTCTGCTCGATGAAGATCTCCCAGGACATCCGCCGTGAACACGGTGGCTCCCGGGCCGAGATCGAGGCGGGCATGGCGCAGAAGTCCAAGGAGTTCGCGGAGGCGGGGAACCGGGTCTATCTGCCGATGGCGGACTGAGGCGCGTCTCGGCCGAGCCTCACGCCCGGCGGAAGACGGGAAGCGGGAGGCAGGTGACAGAGGCACGGCGGACGTGATTCGGTCGCCGCTGCCGCTGCCGCTGCCGCTGCCGCTGCCGCTGCCGCTGCCGCTGCCGCTGCCGCTGCCGCTGCCGCTGCCGCTGCCGCTGCCGCTGCCGCGTGCGACGAGCGGTGCTCTTCCGGTCGGTTGCCGGGAGAGCCCGCCGCCGCGTGTGGGCGGTGCCGTGGGCCCCGTTCGAGCCAGGGTCGGGGCCGGGCTCGTGCCGGGTGGCCGCCGAGGCCCGGTGGTTTCCGGGGCGGCGGCCGGAGCCCGAGGGTTACTCGGGCTGGTGTTCCGGCCCGCCGAAGTCCGGGCTGGAGAAGTCCGGACTGCTGTAGCCGGCGCGGGAGCCCGCACTGCCGCTCTCCGGGCTGCTGCTGAAGCTCGGGCGGTTGTAGCCGAGGTGCGGCATACGGCTGGGCGGGGCCGGTCGCTCCGGCTCGCTCAGCAGCGCCGGGCCAGGGTTCGCGAGGGCGTCGCGGAGGAACGGCAGGATGCCGCGCTCCAGAAGGGTCTCGCGCCAGGCTTCCCTGGCCCGGGTCACCTCCTCGTTCAGCTCGCTGCGGGCTCCGTCGTCCAGGAGGGCGGTGGCGTTGTTGCGTAGGGCTGTGAGCAGGAGGCCGACCGCGGCCACCAGGATCGCCGCCGCGGTGACCGCGCCGAAGACCCACCCCGTGGTGAGGAGGGTCTCGGCGATCGCCCGCTCCGGGTCGATCACCTTCATGACGTATCCCACGAGCAGGAAGAGCACCGCGGCCGTTCCGGCGAGGACGGGAGCGAGTACCGCGGCGATGGCGCCGGCGCCCGCGCCGGCCGCCTCGGTGACCTCGCCCACGGTGGCCGCGAGTCCCACCGCGGTGCCGTCCGGTTCGCTGGAGCCGGACGATGTCCTCTCAGGGGCGGGTGCGGTGGCCGACGACGGGCTGCGGAATTCGTCGCGGACCTTCACGTAGTACTGGTATTCGGTCGCCGCGGCGGCTGTGATGATCGCCGTGGCGTTGAGGGCCATGGTGCGCAGTTGTTCGGGGTTGAGCCGCTGCAGGCCGGCGGCGAATTCCGGGCGGTGAGGTGCGGAGCGCAGCACCTCGCCGAGGATCCGCTCGTATTCCTGGCGGTCCTCACTGAGCAGGTGCTGCGGAACGCTGTTCATGTGCATCCCCCGATGCCTCCGTAGGGCTTGTGGCTCGGCATGCTGACGAGCCGTCGGGCAGAAACGGAGGGGAGCCTGCTACGGATAAGCCGATGGTAGAGCGGTGACGGCAGGCGGTGACAGGGGGTTTGAAGAAATTGGCCCCTGGCCAGCGAAGTCTTCCGACGGGGGACGCCTGCCCGTTGACGGCTCAGGTAGGCAGCGGAAGTTCCTGGACCAGCAGCTTTCCGGCCATGGTCACGCCGCCGTCCATGGCGACGGCCAGACCGCCCGCATAGGTGTACGGCCCGTCGACCGAGGGGCCCGTGTCGTCCTCGCCGTCCTCCGATCCGACCTCGCCCAGGAGGTACGGAATAGGGCTGTGACCATGGACGATGCGGGTGCCGCCATAGGTGTCCAGCAGCGAGCGCACGGCCTCGGCGCCGCCCTCGTCGCGGAAGGAGAAGCGCCGGGTGAACTTGCGGAAGAGGTCCCAGACCTCGTCCGGGTCGTTGCGGGTGATCGTCTCGCGGACGGTGTCGTTGACCGCCTCGATGGAGTCGCCGTAGTCGCGGTAGGCGGTGGTGTCGGAGTGCACCAGGAGGTGGCCGTCGACCTCCTCCATGGCGTCCAGACGGGCCATCCACTGGAGGTGGTGGTCCTGGAGGCGGTCCATGTCGGTCTTCTGGCCGCCGTTGAGGAGCCAGGCGGCCTGGAAGGTGGCGGTACCCGCGCCGGAGTTGACGGGGGTGTCGCCGAACCGCTTGGCGCCGAGCAGCAGCAGTTCGTGGTTGCCCATGAGGGCCTTGCAGTAGCCGCCGGCCGCGGCTGCCTCGGCGGACAGGCGCATCACGAGGTCGATGACGCCGATGCCGTCCGGACCGCGGTCGGTGAAGTCGCCGAGGAACCAGAGCCGGGCGGTGCCCGCCGACCAGTTGCCCGCGGCGTCGACGAGGCCCTTCTCGCGGAGCGCGGCGAGGAGCTCGTCGAGGTAGCCGTGGACGTCCCCGACGACGAAGAGCGCACCCGGTCGGACGGAGGGCTGCTCGGCCGCGACGGCCTCCGGGTCGATCACGACCTGAAGCGTGTCACCCCGGTTGATCACCGGGAGGTCCCGCTGGGTCGGGGTGTACCCCTCGGGGTAGCCCTCAGGATCCTCGGCGGGCCTGGGGGCCTCACCGGGGTCCGTGGTGTGTCCGTACGGACCGGCCTCGTGGACGTACGCGGGCACGCGGAAATCGCGCACCGTCGGCGTCCGCACCTCGGGTCCCTGACCGGCCCCCTGAGTCATCGACCCCTCCACCACCATCGCCCGCGTCTGCACCGCATCGGACTGCCTGGTCGCAGCGGCCCGCGGTGTGTGCGCCCATCATAGGAATGCGGATCGCGCCATGTGATGACCCAGGGGTGGTGAAATGGCGCAGGGCCCCAGTTCACCGCGGTTTTCTCCCGAATTGGGCGGGGCTCTCCCCGCCCAATTCCCGTTCGGATCCTCAACCGGGGCGTCAACCCTCTTCTGGTGACCGTGGCGGGCTGACCGTCGTACGCGGCGGACGCCGCTGCGACGAGGTCCGCACGATCAGCTCCGTCGGTATCACCTGTTCGACCGGTTGGTCCGATTCGAGGCCCTCGATGGCGTCGATGAGGAGCTGGACCACGGCCGTGCCGATCCGGCGCGGCTTGAGCGAGAGCGTCGTGATGGGCGGCTCGGTGGTCGCGTACACGGTGGACTCGCTGCAGCAGACGAGCAGCAGGTCGTCGGGGACGCGGAGGCCGTACCGCCGGGCGGCGGCCAGCAGATCGGTGCCGTTCGGGTCGAAGAGGCCGTAGACCGCGTCCGGGCGGTCCGGGCGGGCCAGCAGCCGGTCGGCGGCGACGGCGCCCGCGCACGGATCGTGCGCCGGATAGGCCTCGTACACCGGATCCTGGCCCACACGCTCGCACCAGCGCAGGTATGCGGTGGTGGAGAGGTGGGTGTACGTGTCCGTCGTCGTGCCCGTGAGGAGTCCGATCCGGCGGGCGCCCGCGGCGGCCAGGTGGTCGAGGATGCCGAGGACCGCGGCCTCGTGGTCGTTGTCGACCCACGCGGTGACCGGCAGCGAGCCGGCCGGACGGCCGTCGGAGACCACCGGTAAGCCCTGGCGGACCAGTTCGCTGACGACAGGGTCCTGGTCGGAGGGATCGATGACCACGGTGCCGTCCAGGGCGACGTTCGACCACACATCGTGTCGCGAGGTCGCGGGGAGGATGACCAGGGCGTAGCCCCGGGCCAGCGCGGCCGAGGTGGCGGCCCGCGCCATTTCCGCGAAGTACGCGAACTCGGTGAAGGTGAAAGGTTCATCCCCGTAGGTGGTCACGGTCAGGCCGATGAGGCCGGACTTGCCGGTTCTGAGGGTTCGGGCCGCCGCCGAGGGGCGGTAGCCAAGTCGGTCGGCGACCTCGCGTACATGGCGTCGGGTGGCGTCCGGGAGCCGGCCCTTGCCGTTGAGGGCGTCGGAAACGGTCGTGATGGAGACTCCGGCGGCGGCGGCCACGTCCCGGATGCCCGCCCGGCCCGACCGGCTGCCTCGGCGGGGAGTTTCCGCGCGGCTCACCTGGTGCTTCCCTGCTGCTGTCATGGCGAGCCGATAGTAGGGCTCATGCGGTGGGGTAGTGCGGACGCATATGCACTCGTTGACAGGCACGTTTCTGCAAGGCCACCAGGGGGCAATCCCCTTGCATTGTAAGGGAGTTGAGCGATCCAATGGCGATACGTGACTTGTCGACGCGCATGGGCCTGCCAAGTAGCTCATGTTTCGAAGAGGTCTCAACTCACCTGCACGGGTGATGCGCGCCACGGCGTGAGCCACCGGCGCGTGCGCTTAAGAGCAGCGCGCCCCCCTGATTCGTACACCTTCGTGCGCTGATGCCCGTGGGGCGGAGGGGACGACAGAGGGGTGGACGAAAGGGAGAGCGGCTGCGTGGCCACGGGGCGGACGCGGTTGTCCACAGGCCATTCGCAGGGGCGCCGAATCCTCATAAGGTGAGGAGCATTACGTCGACGAGGAGGACTGCGGTGAGCGAGACGAGCCCCAAGCTGCGAGCCGAGCTGGAGGGTATCCCCACCTACAAGCCCGGCAAGCCGGCCGCGGCGGGCGGTCCGGTGGCGTACAAGCTGTCCTCCAACGAGAACCCCTACCCGCCCCTGCCCGGCGTGCTGGAGAGCGTGACGGGGTCGGCCGAGTCCTTCAACCGGTACCCGGACATGGCGTGCACGGGGCTGATGAACGAGCTGTCGGACCGCTTCGGGGTACCGGTCACGGACCTGGCCACGGGCACCGGCTCGGTGGGTGTCGCCCAGCAGCTGCTGCAGGCGACCTCGGGGCCCGGCGACGAGGTGATCTACGCCTGGCGGTCGTTCGAGGCGTACCCGATCATCACGCAGATCAGCGGGGCCACGTCGGTGCAGGTGCCGTTGACGCCGGGGGATGTGCACGACCTGGACGCGATGGCGGACGCGATCACCGACCGGACCCGCCTGATTTTCGTCTGCAACCCGAACAACCCGACGGGGACGGCGGTCCGCAAGGCCGAGCTGGAGCGGTTCCTCGACCGGGTGCCCGGCGATGTGCTGGTGGTGCTGGACGAGGCCTACCGGGAGTTCGTGCGGGACACCGAGGTGCCGGACGGCGTCGAGTTCTACCGCGAGCGGCCGAACGTCTGTGTGCTGCGCACCTTCTCCAAGGCGTACGGCCTCGCGGGGCTGAGGGTGGGCTTCGCGATCGCCCACGAGCCGGTGGCGGCGGCCCTGCGCAAGACGGCCGTGCCGTTCGGTGTGAGCCAACTCGCACAGGACGCCGCCGTCGCCTCGCTGCGAGCGGAGGACGAACTCCTCGGCCGGGTCGGCTCGCTGGTCTGCGAGCGGAACCGGGTCGTCGAGGCGCTGCGCGGCCAGGGCTGGACGGTGCCGGACACCCAGGCGAACTTCGTGTGGCTGCGGCTGGGGGAGCGCACGGTCGAGTTCGCCGGTGCGTGCGAGCGGGCCGGGGTCGTCGTGCGGCCGTTCCCGGGTGAGGGCGTGCGTGTGACGATCGGCGAGACCGAGGCGAACGACATCTTCCTCAAGGTGACGGAGACGTTCCGCAAGGAGCTCTAGACGCTTTTGACCAGGGGGTTCGGGGATTTCCTCCGGACCCCTTGTTTTTTGGGACCCCACGTTTCCGCGTCGAACGAGCATGCGTCATACTAGCTTGTGAATGTGAACGCGTTCACAAGCGCGTCCCGGTTGCCCTGTGATGTACGTGACAAGCGGGGCAAACTGCCGCAGTGCCACGGCATGTAAGGAGAAGACGTGGACCTCGCTCTGGCGCCGGAGACTCTGGCGCGATGGCAGTTCGGCATCACCACCGTCTACCACTTCCTCTTCGTCCCCCTCACGATCTCGCTGGCCGCGCTCACCGCCGGCCTGCAGACCGCGTGGGTGCGCTCGGGGAAGGAGAAGTACCTCAAGGCCACCAAGTTCTGGGGCAAGCTCTTCCTGATCAACATCGCGATGGGTGTCGTCACCGGCATCGTGCAGGAGTTCCAGTTCGGTATGAACTGGTCCGACTACTCCCGCTTCGTGGGTGATGTCTTCGGGGCCCCGCTCGCCTTCGAGGCGCTGATCGCCTTCTTCTTCGAGTCCACCTTCATAGGCCTGTGGATCTTCGGCTGGGACAAGCTTCCGCAGAAGATCCATCTGGCCTGCATCTGGATGGTCTCCATCGGCACGATCCTGTCGGCGTACTTCATCCTCGCGGCCAACTCCTGGATGCAGCACCCCGTCGGCTACCGGATCAACGAGGCCAAGGGCCGGGCCGAGCTCACCGACTTCTGGCTCGTCCTGACCCAGAACACCGCGCTCACCCAGGTCTTCCACACCCTCGCGGCGGCCTTCCTCGCCGGCGGCGCCTTCATGGTCGGCATCGCCGCCTTCCATCTGGCCCGCAAGAAGCACATCCCGGTGATGAAGACCTCGCTGCGCCTCGGACTGGTCACCGTGGTGATCGCCGGCATGCTCACCGCGATCAGCGGCGACCTGCTCGGCAAGGTCATGTTCAAGCAGCAGCCGATGAAGATGGCCGCCGCCGAGGCCCTGTGGGACGGCGAGGCGCCCGCGCCCTTCTCCGTCTTCGCCTACGGCGACGTCGACAAGGGTCACAACACGGTCGCCATCGAGATCCCCGGCCTGCTGTCCTTCCTCGCCAACGACGACTTCGACTCGTACGTCCCCGGCATCAACGACGTCAACAAGGCCGAACAGGAGAAGTTCGGGCCCGGCGACTACCGGCCCAACATCCCCGTCGCCTACTGGGGCTTCCGCTGGATGATCGGCTTCGGCATGGCGTCCGTCGCCATCGGCACGGTCGGACTCTGGCTCACTCGCAAGAAGTTCCTGCTGCCGCAGCACCTGAGGGTCGGCGAGGATGAGGTGCCACACCTCGTGCTGCTGCCCAAGAAGGCTCTCGGCCCGACCCTCACCAAGTGGTACTGGCGCATCGCGGTCCTGACCCTGGGCTTCCCGCTGATCGCCAGCTCCTGGGGCTGGATCTTCACCGAGATGGGCCGCCAGCCGTGGGTCGTCTACGGCGTGCTGCGCACGCAGGACGCGGTCTCCCCCGGTGTCTCCCAGGGCGAGATCCTCACCTCGATGATCGTCTTCACCACGCTGTACGCCATCCTCGCCGTCGTCGAGGTCAAGCTGCTCGTGAAGTACGTCAAGGCGGGGCCGCCCGAGCTGACGGAGGCCGACCTCAACCCGCCCACGAAGATCGGCGGCGACTCCCGTGACGCCGACAAGCCGATGGCCTTCTCGTACTAGGCCGCACCGGGCCAAGGGAGCACAGTCATGGAACTTCACGACGTCTGGTTCGTCCTCATCGCCGTCCTGTGGATCGGCTACTTCTTCCTGGAGGGCTTCGACTTCGGGGTCGGTGTCCTCACCAAGCTGCTGGCCCGGAACCGTCCGGAGAAGCGGGTCCTCATCAACACCATCGGGCCCGTCTGGGACGGCAACGAGGTGTGGCTGCTCTCGGCGGGCGGCGCGACCTTCGCCGCCTTCCCCGAGTGGTACGCCACCCTCTTCTCCGGCTTCTATCTGCCACTGCTGCTCATCCTGGTCTGCCTGATCGTCCGCGGTGTCGCCTTCGAGTACCGGGTGAAGCGGCCCGAGGAGAAGTGGCAGCGCAACTGGGAGACGGCGATCTTCTGGACCTCTCTGCTCCCCGCGTTCCTGTGGGGCGTGGCCTTCGCCAACATCGTCCGCGGAGTGAAGATCGACCGCGACTTCGAGTACGTGGGCACCCTCGCCGACCTGCTCAACCCGTACGCCCTGCTGGGCGGGCTGGTCACGCTGACGCTGTTCACCTTCCACGGGACGGTGTTCGTCGGTCTCAAGACCGTCGGGGACATCCGGGAGCGGGCGCGGAAGCTGGCGCTGCGGGTCGGTGCCGTGACGGCCGGACTGGCGCTGCTCTTCCTGCTCTGGACCCAGATCGAGAAGGGTGACGGCGTCTCGCTGGTCGTGGCGGTCGTGGCGGTCGCCGCGCTCGTAACGGCGCTGGTGGCGGTGCGAGCAGGGCGCGAGGGCTGGGCGTTCGCCCTGTCAGGGGTCACCATCGTGGCCGCCGTCGCGATGCTCTTCCTGACACTCTTCCCGAACGTCATGCCGTCCTCGCTGAACGAGGACTGGAGCCTCACGGTCACCAACGCCTCGTCCAGCCCGTACACCCTGAAGATCATGACGTGGTGCGCTGCGATCGCCACACCGGTCGTGATGCTCTACCAGGGGTGGACGTACTGGGTGTTCCGCAAGCGGATCGGTACCCAGCACATCGCCGAGTCGGCGCACTGAGTCCCGACGGGGAGGTGTGTTTGACGATGTTTCACGTGAAACACACCTCCTCGGCCGAAGGGCATGTTTCACGTGAAACATGCCTCCTGAGAAGAGGGTGTTTCACGTGAAACCGATCGACCCACGACTGCTGCGGTACGCCCGATCCACCCGCCTCTTTCTGATGGTGGCCGTCGGCCTGGGTGTTGTCGGGGCGGCACTGGTCATCGCGCAGGCCATGCTCATCGCGGAAGTGGTGGTCGGTGCCTTCCAGCACGGGATGTCGGTAGCCGAACTCCGCACTCCCCTGCTGCTTCTGGCAGCGGTCGCGCTGGGGCGGGCCCTGGTCTCCTGGCTCACCGAGCTGGCCGCTCACCGTGCGAGTGCGGCGGTGAAGTCGGAGTTGCGGGGGCGGCTGCTGGAGCGGGCCACCAGGCTGGGACCCGGCTGGCTGAGCGGGCAGCGCACCGGCTCACTGGTCGCCCTCGCCACCCGTGGGGTCGACGCACTCGACGACTACTTCTCGCGCTATCTGCCGCAACTGGGCCTTGCCGTCGTCGTCCCCGTCGCGGTGCTCGGGCGGATCGTCACCGAGGACTGGGTGTCGGCGGCGATCATCGTCGGCACGCTGCCGCTGATCCCGGTCTTCATGGTGCTCATCGGCTGGGCCACCCGCTCGCAGATGGACCGTCAGTGGCGGCTGCTGTCACAGCTGTCGGGGCACTTCCTGGATGTCGTCGCCGGGCTGCCGACACTCAAGGTGTTCGGCCGGGCCAAGGCTCAGGCCGAGTCGATCAAGCGGATCACCGGTGAGTACCGGCAGGCGACCATGAGGACGCTGCGGATCGCCTTCCTGTCGTCCTTCGCGCTGGAGCTGCTCGCGACGATCTCGGTCGCACTGGTCGCGGTCACCATCGGCATGCGGCTCGTGCACGGCGAGATGGACCTGTACATCGGGCTGGTCATCCTCGTCCTTGCCCCCGAGGCGTACCTGCCGGTCCGGCAGGTGGGGGCCCAGTTCCACGCAGCGGCCGAGGGGCTGGCGGCGGCCGAGGAGATCTTCGAGGTCCTGGAGACACCGGTGCCGGCATCCGGGACCGGCGCTGTCCCGCCGACCGGTGACATCACCTTCGACGGGGTGACCGTCCGGTACCCCGGGCGGTCGTACGACGCCGTCTCGGACGCTTCCTTCACGGTGGCCCCCGGGGAGACGGTGGCCCTCGTCGGGCCGAGCGGGGTGGGCAAGTCGACGCTGCTGAACGTCCTGCTGGGGTTCACGGAGGCGACGGCGGGCGAGGTGCGGGTGGGGGGAGCCGATCTCGCGTGGCTCGACACGGACGAGTGGCGTTCGCACGTGGCCTGGGTGCCGCAGCGGCCGCATCTGTACGCCGGGTCGATCGCCGAGAACGTCCGGCTCGCCCGTCCCGACGCGGACGACGCGGCGGTACGGCGGGCGCTCGCCGACGCGGGGGCGCTGGAGTTCGTCGACGCGCTGCCCGCCGGGGCCGGGACGGTCCTCGGTGAGGACGGCGCCGGTCTCTCGGCCGGACAGCGGCAACGGCTCGCCCTCGCCCGTGCGTTCCTCGCCGACCGGCCCGTGCTGCTCCTCGACGAGCCGACGGCCTCGCTGGACGGTGAGACCGAGGCGGAGATCGTGGAGGCGGTACGGCGGCTGGCGGTGGGCCGAACTGTGCTGCTGGTGGTCCACCGGCCGGCACTGCTGGAGGTCGCGGACCGGGTGGTGCGGCTGGAGGAGACCACGGGACGCGTGGCGGCACCGGCCGCCGAGCGTGACACGGCCTCCGCGCCCCACCGCCCCGAAGGACCGGAAGCCCCGGCCTCGGTGCCCGGGGAAGACCTGCCGCTGGAGCAGCGGAGTGGAGGCGTGCTGACCCGCGTTCGCCGCATGGCCGGGCCGCGCCGGGGTCGGCTCGCCCTCGCCCTGGCGCTCGGCAGCCTCGCGCTGGGCAGTGCCGTCGGGCTGATGGCGACCTCCGGGTGGCTGATCTCGCGGGCGTCGCAGCAGCCTCCGGTGCTGTATCTGATGGTCGCGGTGACGGCGACGCGAGCGTTCGGGATCGGGCGGGCGGTGTTCCGGTACGCGGAGCGGCTGGTGTCGCACGACACCGTGCTGCGGATGCTGGCCGACACGCGGGTGGCCGTCTACCGGCGGCTGGAGCGGCTGGCGCCCGCCGGGCTGCGGACGACCCGGCGGGGCGATCTGCTGTCGCGGCTGGTCACCGACGTGGACGCCCTGCAGGACTACTGGGTGCGCTGGCTGCTGCCCGCCGGGGCGGCGGTGGCCGTCTCCGCCGCCTCCGTCGGGTTCACCGCCTGGCTGCTACCCGAGGCGGGTGCCGCACTCGCCGTCGGGCTGCTCGTCGCCGGGGCCGGGGTGCCCCTCGTGACGGGGGCCGTGGCCCGGCGGGCGGAGCACCGGCTGGCGCCGGCCCGAGGGGTGCTGGCCACCCGCGTGGCCGATCTGCTCACCGGTACCGCCGAGTTGACGGTCGCGGGCGCTCTGCCCGCGCGCACCGCCGAGGCACGGCAGGCCGACCGGGTGCTCACCCGGATCGCCTCCCGAGCCGCCACCGCCACCGCGCTCGGCGACGGGCTCACCGCGCTCGTCTCCGGACTGACCGTCGCCGCGGCGGCGCTCTTCGGCGCACGGGCCGTCGGTGACGGACGGCTGAGCGGTGTGGCCATGGCCGTCGTCGTGCTCACCCCGCTGGCCGCGTTCGAGGCGGTCCTGGGGATGCCACTGGCCGCCCAGTTCCGCCAGCGGGTCCGCAGGAGCGCGGAGCGCGTGTACGAGGTGCTGGACGCCCCCGACCCCGTACGCGAACCGGAGGAGCCGGCAGAGGCTCCGGTGTCGCCGTTCCCGCTGCGGCTCGAAGGGCTCGGCGCGCGGTACGCCGGGCAGGAGCGGGACGGGCTCGCCGGGCTCGATCTCATCGTCGAACAGGGGCGCAGGATCGCCGTGGTCGGTGTCTCGGGGGCGGGCAAGACGACGCTCGCGCAGGTGCTGCTGCGGTTCCTGGACGCGCGGGAAGGGACGTACACGCTGGGCGGCGTGGACGCGTACGCGCTCGACGGGGACGCCGTCCGGCGGCTCGTGGGGCTGTGTGCCCAGGACGCGCACCTCTTCGACAGCTCGGTGCGGGAGAACCTGTTGCTCGCCCGGAGGGACGCGGGGGAGGCGGAGCTGCGGGACGCGCTCGCGCGGGCGCGGCTGCTCGACTGGGCCGAGGAACTGCCCGACGGGCTGGACACCTTGATCGGCGAGCACGGGGCGCGGCTGTCCGGCGGTCAGCGTCAGCGGCTCGCCCTCGCCCGCGCTCTGCTGGCCGACTTCCCCGTCCTCGTCCTGGACGAGCCCGCGGAACACCTGGACCTGCCGACGGCCGACGCGCTCACCGCGGACCTGCTGGCCGCGACCGAGGGCCGTACGACCCTGCTGATCACCCATCGGCTGGCCGGCCTGGAGGCCGTGGACGAGGTCGTCGTGCTGGCGGAGGGGCGCGTCGCGCAGCGCGGGACCTACGCGGAACTGGTCGCGATCGACGGCCCCTTGCGGGCGATGGTGGAGCGGGAGGCGGCGGGGGAGCTGCTGGCCGGGGTCTGAGCGTCTCGCGGCCGGCCGGAGAGAGAGCAGCGTCGTCGCGGCTCTGCCGGGCTCACGGCCGACCGTTGCGGCGCTCTGGCCGGACGCCCCGGCCGGGCTGCCCCACCCGTGAGTCCCCGCGCCGAACACCCCGCGGCCCGGCCCCTGTTCGGCCCAGTGCCTTGGCCCGTCCGGGGCACGACGTCCCCCAGCCGTACGACTCGGACAGGACTGTGGCGCCTGGCGGGGCCACGATCCCTGATATGCGCTTCTCTCGCCGCCACCCGCTGTTCGTCGCCGTGGTGCTGTGCGCCTCGGTGCTTGTCGTGGCCCGGCCGGCGGTGGCCGACAGCGATGGCGGCGGGGCTCCGGGCCCGCCCGGCGGTACGGGGATCAGCGCCCAGGTGGCGCGGCTGTTCGAGGAAGCGGCGGTGGCGACGCAGCGGTACGAGGCGGGGCGGCGGGCGGCGGACACCCAGAAGACGAAGGCGAAGCGGCTGGAGAAGCTGCTCACGCGGGAGCGGAAGCAGATCGCGGTGCTCAACGCCGACCTGGGACGGATCGCGCGCGCCCAGTACCGCGAGGGCGGCGGGGTGCCGTACACCGCGCAGATGCTGCTCGCGGAGGACCCGGAAGAGCTGATGCGGGGTCAGCGGGCGGTCTGGCAGGCCGATCTGGTGGTCAACAACGCCGTGACCAAGCACCGCCGCGCGGAGGCGAGGCTCGCCGAGGACGAGGCGGAGGCCGCTACCGCGTGGCAGGCGCTGGAGGAGTGGAGGACCGAACTCGCCGGGATCAAGCAGTCGATCCACGAGAAGCTCGAAGAGGCGCAGTGGACGCTCCAGGGGCAGGCCGACGCGGCGGTCGCGGCCGGCACCTGCCGGGGAGCCGTCCGGCTGGTCCAGCCGGACGGCGGCCTCACCGGCGCGTGGGTCGCGCCCGCGGAGAAGTACGAACTCTCCGCGGGCTACGGCAGCGGCGGTCAGCGCTGGGCCGGCCGGCACACCGGGCAGGACTTCGCGGTGCCGATCGGGACGCCGGTGCGGGCGGTCGGGGAGGGACGGGTGGTGAAGGTGTCCTGCGGGGGTGCCTTCGGCATCGAGATCGTCGTCGAGCACGCCGACGGCTACTACACGCAGTACGCGCACCTCGCCGCCGTCACCGTGGACCAGGGGGAACGGGTGGCGGCGGGGCAGTGGATCGGCCAGGCGGGCACCACCGGCAACTCCACCGGACCGCATCTGCACTTCGAGGTGCGGGTCACGCCGGAACTCGGTTCGGGCGTGGACCCCGTGCCGTGGCTGCGGCAGCACGGGGTGGAGTTGTAGCCGGGGGCTCCGGAGCGGGTTGGTCTCGGGCAGCTCGGTGTGGCCCTGGTGGGCTCGGGGATCGAGCGGCTACAGCCGTTCCGCCAGCAGCCGCTCGATGACGACGGCCACCCCGTCCTCGTTGTTGGCCACGGTCCGGCCGGAGGCCGCCGCGAGGACGTCCGGATGCGCGTTGCCCATGGCGTACGACTGGCCCGCCCAGGTGAGCATCTCGACGTCGTTCGGCATGTCACCGAAGGCGACGACCTCCTCGTGGGAAATGCCGCGCTCGGCGCAGCACAGGGCGAGGGTGCTGGCCTTGGAGACGCCGGGTCCGCTGATCTCCAGCAGAGCGCTGGGGCTGGAGCGCGTGATGGTGGCACGGTCGCCCACGGCGATACGGGCCGTGGCGAGGAAGTCGTCGGGGTCGATCGAGGGGTGGTACGCGAGGATCTTCAGCACCGGCTCGTCGTCGGCGACACCACCCGGGGCCAGCAGTTTCTCGGCGGGCGCGAGGGTGTCGGGGATCTCCATGTGGAGCTTCGGATACTCGGGCTCCTGGTTGAAGCCGAACGTCTGCTCGACCGCGTACACCGTGCCCGGCGCCGCCTCGCGCAGCAGCCGTACGGCGTCGAGCGCGTTCTCGCGCGCCAGTTCGCGGACCTTGACGAAGCGATGGGCGCCCGGGCCGCCGTGCAGGTCGACCACGGCGGCGCCGTTCCCGCAGATGGCGAGGCCGTGGCCGTGGACGTGTTCGCTGACGACGTCCATCCAGCGGGCCGGTCGGCCGGTGACGAAGAAGACCTCGACGCCGGCCTCCTCGGCGGCCGTGAGGGCGGCGACGGTGCGGGGGGAGACCGACTTGTCGTCGCGGAGCAGGGTGCCGTCGAGGTCCGTGGCTATCAGCCGGAGCGGGACGGTCGGGGCCGGGGTCTCGGGCTGTCGCGTCGCTGAGGTCACGGACCCCATTGTCGCGCATATGCGCGCACGGTCGTGCGGGCACCCGCACAGGTGAGTGATTACCGTCCTGGCCCGGTCGCCACCTGCGCTGTTGTGGGCGACGGCTCGTACGAGCGCCATGACCGGCGACCGGCCGTCCTCGCGCTCCCGCGTGCCGTCGCGCGACTCCCGGCCGCGACGGCACGCGGGGCGCTCTCACGCCAGCTGGGCAGGGGCCTCCATGGCGATCCGCTCGAAGACCTTCTCGTCGGCGGCGAAGTCCGAGTCCGGGATCGGCCAGTGGATCACGAGGTCGGTGACACCCAGCTCGGCGTGGCGGCCCGCGAAGTCCACGAAGGCGTCCAGCGACTCCAGCGGCCGGCCCCGGTCGGGGGTGAAACCGGTGAGGAGGATCTTGTCGAGCCGGGCAGCGTCCCGGCCGAGCGCGGCGGCCGTGTCGGCCAGCTTCTCGACCTGCCCGCGAATGGCTTGAACCGACTGCTCGGGAGTGCCCGACTTGAACAGCTTGGGGTCCCCCGTCGTCACCCACGCCTGCCCGTATCGTGCGGCCAGCCGCATCCCGCGCGGACCGGTGGCGGCCACCGCGAAGGGCAGCCGGGGGCGCTGGACGCAGCCGGGGATGTTGCGGGCCTCGTGGGCGGAGTAGTGGTCGCCCTCGTACGAGACGGAGTCCTCGGTGAGCAGGCGGTCCAGCAGGGGGACGAACTCGGCGAGCCGGTCGGCGCGCTCACGCGGTGTCCACGGCTCCTGGCCGAGCGCGGTGGCGTCGAAGCCGGTGCCGCCCGCTCCTATGCCGAGGGTGATCCGTCCGCCCGAGATGTCGTCGAGGGAGATCAGTTCCTTGGCGAGGGTCACCGGGTGCCGGAAGTTCGGCGAGGTCACGAGCGTGCCGAGGCGCAGCTGGTCGGTGACGGCGGCTGCCGCGGTCAGGGTCGGCACGGCACCGAACCACGGCCCGTCCCGGAAGGTCCGCCACGACAGGTGGTCGTACGTGAACGCGGTGTGGAATCCGAGCTGCTCGGCGCGCTGCCACATGTCACGGCCGCCCTCGTGCCAGCGGAGGTACGGCAGGATCACGGTGCTCAGACGCAGACTCATACATCGAGCGTAAGGGCTGCTGTCGGATGGTCCCGCTCAGTGCGACTCGGGGAACCGCAGGTAGCGGGGCGGAACCGCCTCGGTCAGCCAGACGCCGTTGGCGCTGACGCGGAAGACATGGCCGTCGCGGTGCATGGCCGCCGCGTCCACGGAGAGCACGACAGGACGGCCGCGGCGAGCACCGACGCGGGTGGCGGTCTCGCGATCGGCTGAGAGGTGCACGTCGTGCCGGTTCATGGCGCGCAGGCCCTCGGCGCGGATCGCGCCCAGGTAGGCCGCCACGGTCCCGTGGTACAGGTACGGCGGCGGGGTCGCCGGGGGCAGGCCGAGGTCGACCTCGACGCTGTGGCCCTGGCTGGCGCGGATCCGGTCGCCCTCGACGGCGAAGCGCCGCTTGTCGTTGGCTTCGACCACGTGGTCGAGCTCCGCCCTGGTGAAGTGGAAGCCGTGGGCGGCCGCCGCCTCGATGAGCGTGTCGATCCCGACCCAGCCGCCCTCGTCGAGCGTGAGCCCGATCCGCTCCGGCTGGTGGCGGAGGTGTTTCGAGAGGTACTTCGACACTCTCACGGTACGTCGTTCGTTCATCCCGCCAGCGTGCCTGGCGAGACCCGCGTCACGCACTTGATTTTGATCCGGATGTTTGATCCACAGCCAAGTAGAGTTATCCACAGGGGAATTGAAGATTCTGTGGACAACCAGCCGCCGATTTCAGGGTGATTGGTCAATCTTATTACTTCTGTGGGCATTTGCAGTGAGCGTGTCCAAGGTGCGTGACTGTACCTCCCGTTCGGCTGCCGCAGTGATGAAGGCCGGCACCTGCGCCGGACCAACCAGCTTCTCCACGGCTCGTATCGTGGACGCCGGGATCCGCACGGAACACGACTCTTCCGCAGGTTCGTCGGGGGCTTCGGAATCGAGGTGCCGACGCAACTGCCGGGTGGCGAACAGCCGCATCGCACGGGCGAGTTCGGCGTCCACGGTCTGCTGGGCCAGGGGCCGCAGCCGTCGTACGAGCGTCGCCGCCTCGACCGTGTCCGCCTCGGTCGGCGGTTGGTGCTGCCCGATATAGCGGGCGAACACATGCTCGGTGGTGAACTCCAGGAAACGGGCGGCGATGTGCTCGACCTGCCCCCTCAACTCCCGTAGGTGTCCGGCGATCGCGGACAACGGAACCCCGGCCGCGTGCAACTCGACTGCCACGGCCAGCTCTTGGGGGCTCGGTACGAGGAAGAGGTCCTCGTCGCCGGGCACCTGCTCCAGCACGCCCAGCTCGACGGCGTCCGCCACCGCCGCCTCGTCCGGAGCGCCGCCGAACCGCTCCACCAGCTCGGCCCGCGAGATCCGTACGGCCTTCTCGTCGGTCCAGGGCCCGTCGACCTCCGCGGCCAGGCCGAGCACCCCGCCGAGGCCGCGTCCCGTGTCCCAGGCCTCCATGAGCTCCTTGATGGAAGCCAGGGTGTAGCCGCGGTCGAGGAGGTCGGCGATCTGGCGCAGTCTGGTCAGATGGGTGTCCGCGTACACGTTCGCCCGACCGCGCCGCTCGGGGCGGGGAAGCAGTCCGCGGTCCTGGTAGGCGCGGATCGTCCGGACCGTGGCGCCACTGCGGTGCGCCAGGTCCTCGATGCGATACGCGGCGCCGGCCGGTTCGTCGTTCACGGTCCTCGTCCCTCCTTCCTGCTGCCCTTCCGGGCCGTCCGTCGACGGCTATGCCGACGCCGCCCGGGCGGCGTCGGCCGCGGCGGCGCGTGCCGCGGGTGAACACGCCAGATACTCGACCGCCCTGCGCAGCGAACCCTCCTGCGACGGATGGTAGGAACGGCGCAGATACCGGGGGACGGCCGCGCCGAGCGCCTTCCACGTGGGCAACAGGCCCTTGCGGACGGCCCGGTTGTGCGCGGCGAGCGAGTAGCGCAGGCGCCCGGCGAGCTTCGGGTCGTGACGTATGAGGTACGCGGCGCCCCACGCCCACAGGTAGGCCAGCACCGGCGCGGTGACCGCCATGCCCGCGACCCGGCGGGCGTAGCGGGGGCTGCCCCGGCCGCCACAGTGCTGGAACACGTCGAAGGCGACCGCGCGGTGCTCGACCTCCTCGGCGCCGTGCCAGCGGAGCAGGTCGAGCATGACCTCGTCGGAACCGGCCCGGTCGAGCCCCTCGGCGGTCAGCACCCAGTCGCCGAGCACCGCCGTGAACTGCTCTATCGCCGCGATCACCGACAGCCGGAAGCGCAGCCACTCCCGGGGCGGAATCGGCGCCCGCAGCGGAGGCTCCTCGCCGAGCAGCTTCTCGAAGAGGAAATCGACGTGCCTGGTGAAGTCCGCGGTGTCGAGCCGCTGCGCCGCGAGATGGTTCAGCACGTACGCGTGCTGCACACTGTGCGTCGCCTCCTGCCCCATGAACCCTTTGACGTCTTTCAGGAGTTCGGGGTCCCTGACCAGCGGCAGCCCCTCTTTGAAGACCTTCACGAACCACCGCTCCCCCGCCGGCAGCAGCAGATGCAGCACATTGATGACATGGGTGGCGGTGGGCTCGTCCGGTATCCAGTGCAACGGGGTCTTCTCCCAGTCGAAGGAGACCCTGCGTGGGGCGATCACGTGGTGCCCGTACTCCTTCCGCTCGTCCTGGGGGCTCACAGCGGCGGATCCAGACGGGCGAACGCGCGCAGGACCCGCGGCGCGAACCGGGACATGAAGCGGCCGCTGCGGGCCTCCGGGGTGACGGGGACGACCGCCTGGTTGCGGACGACCGCGCGCAGCACGGCGTCCGCGACCTTCTCCGGCGGGTAGTTCCGCAGTCCGTACAGCCTCGTGGTCCTCCGCTGCCGACGCTTCTCCTCCTCGGCGTCGACACCGGCGAAGCGCGCGGTCGAGGTGATGCCGGTGTTGACGATGCCGGGGCAGATCGCCGACACCCCGATGCCCTGCCCCGCCAGCTCCGCGCGCAGGCACTCGCTCAACATCAGGACGGCCGCCTTGGAGGTGCTGTACGCGGGCAGCGATCTGGAGGGCAGATACGCGGCGGCCGAGGCGGTGTTGACGATGTGACCGCCCTGGCCGCGTTCGGCCATCTGCCTGCCGAAGAGCCGGCAGCCGTGGATCACGCCCCACAGGTTGACGTCTAGGACCTTCCGCCAGTGCTCGGGGGTGGTGTCGAGGAAGGACCCCGACAGTCCGATCCCCGCGTTGTTCACCAGCACGTCGACCACGCCGTAGGAGTCGGCGACCTTCTCGGCGAGCTTCTCCATGGCCTGCTCGTCCGAGACGTCGACCACCTCTGCCCAGGCTTCGGGCGCGCCGATCAGCCGGGACAACTCGGCGGTGCGGGCCGCTCCTTCGGCGTCCAGGTCGACGGCGACGACGCGTGCTCCGGCCTCGGCGAACGCGAAGGCCGTGGCCCGGCCGATGCCGCCGGCCGCGCCGGTGACCAGCACCAACTGCCCGCCGAACCGGTCCGTGTACTTCCCGGTGGCCATCGGTGCGGAGCGTCCGCCCTCGGTCGCCGTGACGAACTCGGTGATCCAGGCGGTCAGTTGATCGGGCCGGGTGCGCGGAATCCAGTGCTTGGCGGGCAGGGTGCGGCGGACGAGCTGTGGAGCCCACGACTCCAGATCGTCGTAGAGCCGCTCGGAGAGGAACTGGTCCCCCAGGGGCGTGATGAGCTGCACGGGCGCGTGCGCGTACGCGTCGTCCCGGGGGTGGGTCAGTCGATCACGCATGTTGTCCCGGTACAGCCACGCCCCGTGCGCGGCGTCCGTGGGCAGCGACGGGCTCGGGTAGTCCCCCCGGGGCAGCTTCTCGGCGCGTCGGACGATGGCTGGCCACTGCTTGCCGAGAGGGCCGCGCCAGGCGAGCTCGGGCAGCACGGGCGTGTGCAGCACGTAGACGTACCAGGACTTGGCGCCCTGGCCGAGGAGCTGACCGATCCGGCGCGGGGTCGGACGCTTCACGCGCCGCTTGATCCAGTGCCCCATGTGGTCGAGAGAGGGGCCGGACATGGAGGTGAAGGACGCGATGCGCCCCTCGGTGCGCTCGACCGTCGCGAACTCCCAGCCCTGCACGGAACCCCAGTCGTGCCCCACCAGATGAACGGGGCGGCGGGGGCTGACCGCGTCCACGACCGCCAGGAAGTCGTCCGTCAGCTTCTCCAGCGTGAACCCGCCGCGCAGCGGCTCGGGTGCCGTCGAACCGCCGTGGCCGCGCACGTCGTACAGCACCACGTGGAAGCGCTCCGCGAGCCGTACGGCGACCTCGGACCAGACCTCCTTGGTGTCGGGGTAGCCGTGCACGAGCAGGACCGTCGGCTGCTCGGGGTCGCCCAGCTCGGCGACGCACAACTCGACTCCGTCCGCGCGCACCCGGCGCTCCCGCGCGCCTTCGAGCGTCACCGCATCCGTCATGTCTCCCCCTTCGGTCATCGGCACTTCTCCTCCGCCCACCGCCGGACGTGCGGCAGGTCGTCGTCCAGCCAGAACGCGCTCTCCTCGGTATCCGTGGAGTCGGTGACGACCAGGATCTCCTCGAACTTCGCGCCCGTGCCCCGGAAACCGAGGTGGGGCTCGACCGCCCACAGCCCCGGCCGCGGCGGGTGGTCGGAGAACCGGTACGGCGACCACAGCGGCGACCAGCCGTCGCGGTGTCCGCGCAGCGCGTCGGCCGCCAGGCCCTTCAACGACTGGGTGCCGAACCCGAACACATGCGGTGACCAGCGGCGTTCCTTCACCCGGTCCACCTTGTGCGCGATGACACCGAAGGGATAGGCACGATGCCGGTTGGTGTACCCCTGGCGGACCATGAGCCGGTCCACGTCCTCGTAGATCTCACGCAGGGACCGGCGCTCGCGTACTTCACGCAGGATCAGGTCGCGGTGCGCGCGAAGGTCCGCCATCAGCCTGTCGTGCAGGGGGCTCGGCCCGAGGCAGCCCGAGTAGCCGATGTCCGCCGTGTGCCCCTTGTATATGGGGGCCATGTCGAGGATGAAGGGCATGCCCGCTTCGAGGCGGCGGTCGGTGGGGAAGAACTGCAGCGGTACGCGGAAGTTCACGAACGCCGTGCGGTCACCGAACCACGCGAACGGCAGATGGAACCAGTCCCGCACGCCGTGCTCGCGCAGCCAGCGGCGCTGCATGCGCGCCGCCTCGCGCTCGGTCACGCCCGGCTTCAGCTGGGCCGCGACCGCTTCCGCGCACTCGTACGCCAGGGTCTGGACCTGCCTGAACCCCCGCAGTTCCGCGGTGAGTCCGCCTGCCAGTGCCGAGGTCATGTCACTGCCCCACCTGTCTTCATCGACTACGGTCCGTGTTCGCAATGTGACATCAATGAACGTGACAGTGATTGGCGGCTACGTCAATGGGTGTGCGCGGGCACGAAACGGCGACGCCGGTCGTTCTCTCCCATGACGGCCGCTGCCCTCGTGCGCGGCTCCGTCTGCTTGTTCGACCTCAGGGTGACCCCTAGGGGGACCGGCGGTGGAGACCCCCTACGGGCCCGTACGACTCGAGAGTGACGCGGAGACAGCTCTGCGGGGTGACGACCGCGACGGCCCGCACCCCTAATGTCTAAATCGTGACTGTGATCGCGACCGAAAGCCTGAGCAAGCGGTTCCCGAGGGTGACCGCTCTTGACCGGCTCTCCGTGGACATCGGACCCGGTGTGACGGGACTCGTCGGTGCCAATGGCGCCGGCAAGTCCACACTGATCAAAATCCTGCTGGGTCTGTCCCCCGCCTCGGAGGGCCGTGCCGAGGTGCTCGGACTGGATGTCGCCACCAAGGGCGGCGACATCCGCGAGCGTGTGGGGTACATGCCGGAGCACGACTGCCTGCCGCCCGACGTCTCGGCCACCGAGTTCGTCGTGCACATGGCCCGCATGTCCGGACTCCCGCCGACCGCCGCGCGCGAGCGCACCGCGGACACCCTGCGCCACGTCGGCCTGTACGAGGAGCGGTACCGCCCCATAGGCGGCTACTCCACGGGCATGAAACAGCGGGTGAAGCTGGCCCAGGCCCTGGTGCACGACCCGCAGCTTGTCTTCCTGGACGAACCGACCAACGGTTTGGACCCGGTCGGCCGGGACGAGATGCTCGGACTGATCCGCCGCATCCACACCGACTTCGGCATCTCGGTCCTGGTCACCTCCCATCTGCTCGGCGAGCTGGAGCGCACCTGCGACCACGTCGTCGTGGTCGACGGCGGCAAGCTCCTGCGGTCCAGCTCCACCAGGGACTTCACCCAGAACACGGCGACCCTCGCGATCGAGGTCACCGACAGCGACGAGCACCCCGACGGCACCGGCGCACTGCGCGAGGCGCTCCACGCGCGCGGAGTGACCGTCGCCGACGGCAGCGGCCTCCCGGGCGCCGGACACATCCTGCTGCTCACCGCCCAGGGCGACGAGACCTACGACCTGGTCCGCGACGTCGTCGCAGACCTGGGGCTCGGCCTGGTCCGCATGGAGCAGCGCAGGCATCAGATCGCCGAGGTCTTCCAGGACAACGACGAGCAGACAGGCACCCCGAGTGCCCGGGACGCAGGAAAGGAGACGGTCGGCCATGGCGGTTGAGCAGCACGGCGCACAGACACAGGCCCTCGGCGGACAGCCCGCTCGCACGGGCGAGCAGAGCCGCATCCACAACATCGGATACCGCTCGTACGACGGCCCCCGCCTCGGCCGCGCCTACGCCCGCCGCTCGCTGTACTCGCAGTCCCTGCGCGGTGCCTACGGACTGGGCCGCTCGGCCAAGTCCAAGGTGCTGCCCATGCTGCTGTTCGCGGTGATGTGCGTGCCGGCGGCCATCATGGTGGCCGTGGCGGTCGCCACCCAGGCCAACGACCTGCCCATCAAGTACACGGACTACGCGGTCATCATGCAGGCCGTCATCGGCCTGTACGTCGCCTCCCAGGCACCGCAGGCCGTCTCGCGCGATCTGCGTTTCAAGACCGTCCCGCTGTACTTCTCCCGCCCGATCGAGACCGCCGACTACGTGCGCGCGAAGTTCGCGGCGCTGACCTCGGCACTCTTCATCCTGACCGCGGTGCCCCTGCTCGTGCTCTATGTGGGCGCGTTGCTGGCCAAGCTCGACTTCACCGACCAGACCAAGGGACTCGCGCAGGGACTGGTGTCCGTGGCACTGCTCTCGCTCCTCTTCGCCGGCATCGGCCTGGTGATCTCGGCGGTCACCCCGCGCCGCGGCTTCGGTATCGCGGCCGTCATCGCCGTACTGACCATCTCCTACGGGGCCGTGTCCGTCATCCAGGCCATCGCCACCGAGCAGTCCAGCGCCGACGTGGTGCCCTGGCTCGGCCTCTTCTCGCCGATCACACTGATAGACGGCGTACAGACCGCCTTCCTGGGCGCCGCCTCCGCCTTCCCCGGCGGACACGGGCCCTCCGGCGGGCAGGGAGCCCTCTATCTCCTCGTCGTCCTGGGTCTCATCGCCGGTTCCTACGGCCTGCTGATGCGCCGCTACCGAAAGGTCGGGCTGTGACCACCCTCAACATCGACCACGTCTCACGCTGGTTCGGCAACGTGGTGGCGGTCAACGACGTCACCATGACCATCGGCCCCGGTGTAACCGGACTGCTCGGCCCGAACGGCGCCGGCAAGTCCACCCTCATCAACATGATGGGCGGCTTCCTCGCCCCCTCGACGGGCTCCGTCACCCTCGACGGCACGCCGGTGTGGCGCAACGAGCAGATCTACAAGCACATCGGCATCGTCCCCGAGCGCGAGGCGATGTACGACTTCCTCACCGGCCGCGAATTCGTCGTCGCCAACGCCGAGTTGCACGGCCTCGGGGCGAAGGCCGCCCAGCGGGCACTCGCCACGGTGGAGATGGAGTACGCGCAGGACCGCAAGATCTCGACGTACTCCAAGGGCATGCGCCAGCGCGTGAAGATGGCGTCCGCGCTGGTCCATGAACCGTCCCTGCTGCTGCTGGACGAGCCGTTCAACGGTATGGACCCGCGTCAGCGCATGCAGCTCATGGATCTGCTGCGGCGCATGGGCGACGAGGGCCGCACGGTGCTGTTCTCGTCCCACATCCTCGAAGAGGTCGAGCAGTTGGCGGCCCATATCGAGGTGATCGTCGCCGGACGGCATGCGGCGAGCGGTGACTTCCGGCGCATCCGCCGCCTGATGACCGACCGCCCGCACCGCTATCTGGTGCGTTCCAGCGACGACCGGGCGCTGGCCGCCGCGCTGATCGCCGACCCGTCCACCGCCGGGATCGAAGTGGATCTGGCCGAGGGCGCGTTGCGCATCCAGGCGGTCGACTTCGGGCGGTTCACGGCCCTGTTGCCGAGGGTGGCCCGGGACCACGGTATCCGTCTGCTCACGGTCTCGCCGTCGGACGAGTCGCTCGAGTCCGTCTTCTCGTATCTCGTCGCGGCGTAGGAGGCCGAAGATGTACGACCCCACAGTCGCCCGGCTCACCTACCGGGCTCTGCTCGGCCGCCGTCGGGCCCTCATTCTCAGTGCGCTTCCCGCCCTGCTGATCGTGCTCTCCGTGGCCGTGCGTGCCCTGAGCGGCGCCGACGACCAGGTGGCCTCGGACCTCCTCGGCGGGTTCGCGCTCGCCACGATGGTGCCGATCATCGGCGTCATCGCGGGCACGGGCGCGATCGGGCCGGAGATCGACGACGGCTCGGTGGTGTATCTGCTGGCCAAGCCGGTGAAGCGGCCGACGATCATCTTCACGAAACTGATCGTGGCGATCGCGGTGACCATGGCGTTCTCGGCCATACCGACACTGATCGCCGGCCTGATCCTGAACGGCAACGGCCAGCAGATCGCGGTCGCCTACACGGTGGCGGCGCTGGTCGCCTCGATCGCGTACGCGGCGATGTTCCTGCTCCTCGGGACGGTCACTCGGCACGCGGTCGTCTTCGGACTCGTGTACGCGCTCGTCTGGGAGACCCTCTTCGGGTCCCTGGTGGACGGGGCCCGCACGCTCAGTGTCCAGCAGTGGGCGCTCGCCGTCGCCCAGAAAGTCACCGACGGCGGTCTCGTGACGTCCGACGTGGGGCTGCCGACCGCGGTGGTTCTGCTGACGGTGGTCACGGCGGGCGCGACCTGGTACGCGGGGCAGAAGCTGCGGACGCTGAAGCTGGCCGGCGAGGAGTGACGGAACCCTCCGGGGCGCTCGGGCCCCGGAGGCCCACCCCTCCTTGATCTTGACAGGGGTTTCACGCACGCCCCGGCAGACTGGGCGCGGAGAAGGCGAAGGGCATACGCGGCCAGGAGGGCGGCCAGGAGGCGGGAGGAACGGGGATGGCAACGGAGGTGTCGCCCGAAGGCGGCGAGGCGCGGGGTGCGGTGCCCGACAGCAGGGGCGGGGGCGGACCGGGCCCCGCGGGTGGGCCGGGATCTGTGGTTGGACCGGGCGCCGGTGACGGGGCGGCACCCGCAGCCGCAGCCGCGTCCGGAACGGGCATCGGGGCCGACCAGGGTCTGAGTGCGGGTTCGGGTTCCGCGGACGGAGTTGGCGCCAAAGGGGGATCCGGACCCATATCGGGGCCGGGATCCGGAGCCGGGGCCGACGCGGGCGGCAGGAGCGCGGGTGAGGGTGTCTGGGACGGCATCGTTCTGGACGAGGACTTCATACGGTCCGCCGGGACGGCCGAGCCGTCGGCGCGGGCCCGGATGCTCGCGGCACGCTGGCGGGAGCAGGCCCCCGATCCCCAGCCCTGGCGCTCGGACGAGCCGCCCGCCGGGTGGTTCTTCAGCAAGGCGCGACGCCGCAGGTGGCGCCGCCGGTGACCGACCGGCGCGGTGGCGGTCCGGGCGGCGGATAATCGGTGGCGGGCAACTCGGGCGCCGGGCACAGTGGTTGATGTCCAGGTCGCCGGGTCGAGCCGGCGCCACGTTCTGGGAGAGGAGCGCGGCGATGCTGTCCTTCAGGCACAGTACGTCGAGTTCCCGGCAGGGCAGTCTGCGGCGGGTTCCGGAGTAGTTACCCCTCCGTCGAGTCCGTCACCCCCAGCGGGGAGCTGCCCGGGGCGGCCGCTTCGAGCACGCGAATCGCTTCGCGTGGGCCGCCCACCCGGAGGATTGGCCGAGTGGTAAGGCACCGGTTTGCTACGCCGTGGTCGGGTTCTGCCCGCGCACGTTCGATTCGTGCATCCTCCGCCGTTTCGCTGTCGCTGTGACTTGGCCGGGTTCTTGGGCCAGGAGTACGTGTAGGGAGGTTCCCGGGGCTGTGCTGGGCCTTGGGCCGCGCTCTTGAGGTGCCCGGCTGTTTGAGTTGGGCGGCGGGGTGGGGTCTCGCTTACCCGGCGCTCACAGGGTGCCGCCTGCGCCCACCCGTGCCGCCACAGCGGCACGACTGCCCGCAGCTATGGGGAGGAGGGGAAAGCAGGGTGGAGGGCCACCACCAGCGGCCCAAGTTGCTTGCGGGGTTCGCCTCTACGGCACATCTCGCTGGCGCTGGCCCCTCGGCTAGCGCGCCTCCTGGCACTGCCCGTCCGCCCGTCCGCCGACGTGGTCTCTCAGCGCTGTGGCCCTCGCCCGCTGGCGCGCCCCTCTCAGGGGTGCGGGCCCGCACACTGACGCGTCCCCTCTGCGGTGTTGGCCTCGTCCTTCAACCGCCCCCCGCACCGGGGGCCCGCCCCCTGCTCGCCCCTCACCGCCGTCGGCTCCACGGGCCGCCGCGTCCGCTCGGCGGTGCCGGCTTCCGCCGGATCGGGGGCCGTGGAGCAGCGCCCTCCCGGTGCTGGTCGGGGCCTGCTGATGTCGGCCCGTGTTCGGTCGGTCGTGCCCCGTTCGCCGGGGTGTTAGTTCAGCAGGCGTTCCAGGACCTCGGCGATGCCGTCGTTCTCGTTGGAGGACGTGACTTCGTCGGCGATGGACTTGAGGTCGGGGTGGGCGTTGGCCATGGCTACGCCGTGGGTGGACCAGGTGAACATGGGGATGTCGTTGGGCATGTCGCCGAAGGCGATGGTGTCGGTGCGCTTGACGCCGAGGCGGCGGGCGGCGAGGGAGAGGCCGGTGGCCTTGGTGAGGCCGAGGGGGAGGAGTTCGACGATGCCCTCGCCGGCCATGGCGACCGTGACGAAGCCGCCGGCGGCCTGGCGGGAGGCCTCGGCGAGCTGGTCGGAGGTCAGGGTGGGGTGCTGTATGTAGATCTTGTTCAGCGGGGCCGCCCAGAGGTCGGACACGTCCGTGAGCGGGGTGGTGGGGAGCGAGCCGTGCAGGGCGTAGCCGGAGCCGACGAGAATCTCGCCTTCAAGGCCCGCGCGGCTGGCGGCCAGGTGCAGCGGGCCGACCTCCGCCTCGATCTTGGCGAGGGCCACGGCGGCGAGCTGCCGGTCCAGGGTGACGGCGGTGAGCAGACGGTGCTCTCCGGCGTCGTAGACCTGGGCGCCCTGGCCGCAGACGGCCAGGCCCCGGTAGCCGAGGTCGTCGAGGATGTGGCGGGTCCAGGGGACGGCCCGGCCGGTGACGACGATGTGGGTGGCGCCCGCCGCGGTGGCCGCGGCGAGCGCTTCACGGGTGCGCGGGGAGACCGAGTCGTCGGAGCGTAGGAGCGTTCCGTCGAGGTCGGTCGCGACCAGCTTGTACGGGAAGCCCGAAGGCGCCTCGGGCCCCCCGGACCCCTCGGCCCCCTGGGACCCCTCGGCCCCCTGGGACCCCTCGGCCCCCTGGGACCCCTCGGCCCCCTGGGACCCCTCGGCCCCCTGGGACCCCTCGGACCCCTTGGTCTCGCTGGGGTCCGTGGAGCCCCCGGTGGCAGCCGCTTCGCTCACTTGGCTACCGGCTCCAGCACCTCGCGGCCGCCCAGGTACGGGCGCAGGACCTCGGGGACGCGGACGGAGCCGTCGGCCTGCTGGTGGTTCTCCAGGATCGCCACGATCGTGCGCGGGACGGCGCAGAGCGTGCCGTTGAGCGTGGCCAGCGGCTTGACCTGCTTGCCGTCACGGACCCGGATCGACAGGCGGCGCGACTGGAACTCGGTGCAGTCGGAGGTCGAGGTCAGCTCGCGGTACTTGCCCTGGGTCGGGATCCACGCCTCGCAGTCGAACTTGCGCGAGGCCGAGGAACCGAGGTCGGCGGAGGCGACGTCGATGACGCGGAACGGCAGTTCCAGCGACGTCAGCCACTGCTTCTCCCAGTCCAGCAGGCGCTGGTGCTCGGCCTGCGAGTCCTCCGGCGCGACGTACGAGAACATCTCGACCTTGTCGAACTGGTGGACGCGGAAGATGCCGCGGGTGTCCTTGCCGTGCGAACCGGCCTCGCGGCGGAAGCAGGGGGAGAAGCCCGCGTAGCGCAGGGGGAGGCGGTCGGCGTCGATGATCTCGTCCATGTGGTACGCCGCCAGCGCGACCTCGGAGGTGCCGACCAGGTACAGGTCGTCCTTGTCGAGGTGGTAGACGTCCTGGGCGGCCTGGCCGAGGAAGCCGGTGCCGGCCATCGACTGCGGGCGGACCAGCGCCGGGGTCAGCATCGGGGTGAAGCCGGCCGCGGTGGCCTGGGCGATCGCCGCGTTGACCAGGGCGAGTTCGAGGAGGGCGCCGACGCCCGTCAGGAAGTAGAAGCGCGAGCCGGAGACCTTGGCGCCGCGCTCGGTGTCGATGGCGCCGAGGATCGTGCCGAGCTCCAGGTGGTCCTTCGGCTCGAAGCCCTCGGCGGTGAAGTCGCGGATCTCGCCGTGCGTCTCCAGCGTGACGAAGTCCTCCTCGCCGCCGACGGGGACGTCGGGGTGGACGAGGTTGCCGAGCTGGAGGAGGAGCTCGTGGGTCTCGGTGTCGGCCACGTCGCGCTCGGCGTCGGCGGCCTTGACGTCGGCCTTGAGCTGTTCCGCGCGCTTGAGCAGCTCGGCCTTCTCCTCGGCGGAGGCCTTGGGGATCAGCTTGCCGAGCGACTTCTGCTCGGCGCGGAGCTCGTCGAAGCGGACGCCGGAGGACCTGCGCCGCTCGTCGGCGGACAGGAGGGAGTCGACGAGCGCGACGTCCTCTCCACGGGCGCGCTGGGACGCGCGCACACGGTCGGGGTCCTCACGGAGCAGGCGAAGGTCAATCACCCCACAAGGCTACCGGTGCGTGGTTCCGGCCCACGACTTGAATTCCCTCCGCGCCGCTTCTGTGGTGATTTGACCCGAATGTCGATCATGGTGGCGGAGAGTGACGGGTGGTGAACGGATGTCGGCGAAAGTCAACGAATTGAGGGCCGCACCCCTGAAAGGGGGTGTGAATGTGGCACCTGGTTGACTCGACTCCCTTGTTGCGTACGGGACTTGGGGATCGACTGTCCACAGAAGTCTGCGGCGCCGCAAAGTTATCCACAGGCTGTGCGAAAGATCTGTGGACTACGGGAAAGATCACGGGGAAAGTCCGGCGCCGACTTGAGGATTCCCGACCCAAACCGCCTTCACGCCCACTTTCGAGTGGATTCGCGTGGGAATGGGTCGCCCTAAAGGATTGACGGCAGGAAACACGTGGACGAAGGGTGACCCACGGGGTTGTGGACACGGTGGGGCCCATGAAGGGGATTTGTCGACTGGGTGGTGGTGCGTTGTCGACTTGTCCCCAGGTCGAGAAGCCGCCCTGTGGATAACTTCTGTGGACAAAGAAAATAAGCAGGTAGGACCGGCGGCGGCAGGCCGTCCTGCCGTCGGCCGTTCTAGAACCGGCCGTCCTGGCAGCGCGCCACCCAGTCCGCCGCCGCCACGAACTCCGCGTCGGAGGTGCCCGGCAGCGTGGGACGGAGCTTCGCCGTGGCGGCGTCCGCACGCGGGTACGAACCGAGGTAGCGAACCTGGAGGCAGACCCGCTTGAGGCCCATCAGTGCCTCGGCGACCCGGCGGTCGGAGATATGGCCCTCGGCGTCGATGGCGAAGCAGTAGTTGCCGATGCCCTCGCCGGTCGGGCGGGACTGCAGCAGCATCAGGTTGACGCCGCGGACGGCGAACTCGCCGAGCAGGTCGCGCAGTCCACCGGGGTGGTCGTCGCGCTGCCAGATGACGACGGAGGTCTTGTCGGAGCCGGTCGGCGCGGCGGGCCGGGCGGGGCGGCCGACCAGGACGAACCGGGTCTGGGCGTTCTCCGCGTCGTGGATCTCGGTCTGCAGGGCCTCCAGGCCGTACCGCGAGGCCGCGAACTCACCGGCGAAGGCGGCGTCGTAGCGGCCCTCCTGGACGAGACGGGCGCCGTCGGCGTTCGAGGCGGCGGACTCCCAGACGACGTCGGCCGGGAGGTTGGCCTTCATCCAGTTGCGGACCTGCGGCTGGGCGGCCGGGTGCGCGGTGACCGTCTTGATGTCCGAGAGCTTGGTGCCCGGCCGGACCAGCAGCGCGAAGGTGATCGAGAGGAGCACCTCGCGGTAGATCATCAGTGGGGCGCCGGCGACCAGCTCGTCCAGCGTGGTCGTGATGCCGCCCTCCACGGAGTTCTCGATCGGGACGAACGCGGCCTCGGCCTCGCCGTTGCGGACGGCGTCGAGTGCGGCGGGCACGGACACCATCGGGACGAGCTCGCGGGTCGCGGACTCCGGCAGCGTGCGCAGGGCGACCTCGGTGAAGGTGCCCTCGGGGCCGAGGTACACGTAGCTGGCTGGCATGGGCTCACCCTAATGGGCCTGGGGCGACCCCGGCGCACGCGTCTCGCCCCCACCACCCCTGGGAGCGATGTACGGCCCCTGGGGCACCCTCACGCTCCCTGGCGCCCGGATCCGGGGGCTGGGCGGGGGTCGGTCGGCATCAACCCTCCAGCAATCCCTGCCCCACGTACTCCCCCTCCGCCGCGCCCCCAGGCGCCGCGAAGAGACCGCTCGACTCGTGGCGGATGAACTTCGACAGGGCGTCGCCGCGGTCGAGCTTGCGTTGGACGGTGACGAAGCCGCCGAGGGGGTCGGCCTGCCAGCAGACGAAGAGGAGGCCTGCGTCGGGGACCCCCTTCGCATCGATGCCGTCGTGGAAGGAGAACGGGCGGCGGAGCATGGCCGCGCCCCCGTTCTGGTCGGGTCGGGTGATACGGGCGTGCGCGTTGATCGGGACGAGGAGATTGCCCTGGGCGTCGGTCTTCTCCAGGTCCATCGCCGTCGCCTCGGTCGCCTTCGCACCCCCGCTCAGCGGCGCGCCGTCGGACTTCCGGCGCCCGATGACGTCCTCCTGCTCCTTGACCGAGAGCTGCTCCCAGTCGTCGAGGAGCATGCGGATGCGGCGTACGACGGCGTAGGAGCCGTTCGCCATCCACGCCGGGTCGCCGGAGGTGGCCGGTGAGGCGGACGCGGGCACGAAGATCCGCTCGTCGAAGTCGGCCTCGGTCGGCTTCGGGTTCCGGGTGCCGTCGATCTGCCCCATCAGGTTGCGGGCCGTCATGGGGTGGGCCGTGGCGCCCGGCGAACGGTTGAAGCCGTTCATCTGCCACCGCACCCGGGCCGCGCCGCCCGCGTCCTTCTGGATCGCGCGCAGGGCGTGGAAGGCGACGAGCGCGTCGTCGGCCCCGATCTGCACCCACAGGTCGCCGTCGCTGCGGGTCTTGTCGAGCTGGTCCGAGGAGAAGTCGGGCAGCGGGTCAAGGGATTCCGGGCGCTGCTTCTCCAGACCGGTACGGGCGAAGAAGCTGTGCCCGAAGCCGAAGGTGACCGTCAACGACGACGGCCCCGCGTCACGGGCGATATCCGTGTCGTCCTGGGCCGCCGCCTCGCCCGCCATCAGCCGCCGGGCCGTGTCCGACCAGCGACGCAGCAGAGCGGCCGCCTCCTTGCGCCCCGCCCCGGCGGCCAGGTCGAAGGCGACGAGATGGCCGCGGGCCTGGAGGGGGGTGGTGATCCCCGGCTGATGTTTCACGTGAAACATCACCTCCCCGGCGCCGAGGGAGGACAGCGGGGTGACCTTCTCGGCCGAGGAGGACGAGGCGGAGGACGACCCGACCGCGTATCCGGTGGCGCCGCCCGCCGCGCCCAGCGCGAGACCGGTCGCGCCGGCGGTGCCGATCAGGCGGCGGCGGGAGATTCCACCGGTCGCCGGGGCATCGTCGGGTCGCCGTGGCTCCGAAGGTCCGGACGGCGGCTGCGGGCCGTCCGTCGTCGCCCGCGCCCGCGCGGCGGCGGTAGCCGCATGGTCAACACCGCCCCGCGTCCCCACGGGGGCGGCGGAGCCGCCTTTGGAAGGGCCCTTTTGCTCAGCCATCGTGTGTTTCAGCCGATCTTCGCGTTCTTGCTGACGGTCACCTGGTCGATCTCAGATGTCCGTACGGTGATCTCGATCTTCCAGTCGCCTGCCATGGGGATCTGCACGCCGCTCGCCGTCCAGTGACCGGTGGTGACGCGGTCGGGGACGACGGGCAGGGGGCCGATCTCCTTGGCCGGGAGGGTGAAGGCGACCTTCACCTCGGGGACGTCGAAGGGCTTGCCGTCGGGGCCCTGGACGTAGACATGCATCTCGTTGGCGCCGACGCGCGCGGGGTCGATCTGCAGCCGGGCCACGCCCTGGCCGTTCTTCCCCCCGGTGTCGAACGCCATGTCCAGCGCCAGTGCCCCTGACGTCTTGTCCTCCTGCGTCGCGGCAGCGTTGGCGGCCTTCGCCTCCTCCACCGTGCGCCCCGGCTCGGTGGCCGTCAGCACCGTGGTCACGGCGAGCAGGACGACGGCGACACCCGCCTCCGCCAGCACTGACCGGCGCAGACCCGTACGGCCCGGATCGGCGGTCCGGAGCCGCTTCTCCCGCGCGCTCGCCACCGCCGCCTGCTGCCGGGCCAGCTGAGCGGCCCGCTCGGAACCCTCCTCGGCGCCCTTCTCGGAACCGCCGCCGGCGCCCCGGGGGGATCCACCGGTGGCATGCGCGGCGGCCGGCTCCTTCTCCACCGAGGCTTCCGCCTCCGCCTCAGCATCCGCAGCCGCCGGTGCCTCCGCCAGCTGCGCGGTCCACCGGCGGGAGATCCAGGCGATCCCGACCAGCACGGCGACCAGACCGATCTTCACCAGGAGCAGCTGCCCGTACGACGTGCCGGTCAGCGCCGACCAGGTGCCGACCTGGCGCCAGGACTGGTAGATCCCGGTCGCGGTCAGGACGAGCACGCTGCCGAACGCGACCCGCGAGAACCGTCGTACGGCCTCGGTCTCGATCTGCGCGTCGACGGGCGCCCGGAACAGTGCCACGAGCAGCGTCGCCAGGCCGCCCAGCCAGGCGGCGACCGCCAGCAGATGCAGGACGTCGAGGGGCATCGAGAGGCCCGTCTGGATCCCGGTCGAGGCGTGCTCGGCCATCGCCCAGCTCGCGGCGAGACCGGCGGAGACCACGCCCCCGCCGATGGCCAGCCCGAAGGTGAGGTCCCGGTGGTGGGAGTCGTCGTCCTCTTCTTCCTGGTCCTCGGATTCCTCAGCGGAGTCCGAGTCGGAGTCTTCCTCGACCTCCTCGACCTCCTCGTCGTCCCGCCGCGCGTACGCCCCGAACAGCACCGCGATGAACAGTGCCGCCGCCGCGAGCAGCAGCAGGCGGGAGACGAGGGCGGCGCCCGTCTTCGTCTGGAGGACCTGGCCCAGGAGGTCGAGGTCGAAGATGTCGCCGAGCTTGCCGGAGCCCGTGTAGGAGCCGCGCAGGAGCAGCATCGCGAGGGTGGCGGTGGTCAGCGCGAGCCAGCCGGAGACCACGAGCCGCTGCACGGGCCGTACTCCGGCACCGCGCTGCCAGCAGAACAGCACGAAGGCCGCGCCGCCGACCAGCAGGATGAAACCGGCGTACGACAGGTAGCGCGCGAACCCGTAGAGGCCGCCGACGACCCCGCCCCCGGCCTCCTGCTCGGGTACCGCGACCGTCGTCTTGGAGGGCGCCCCCACGGAGAAGGTGTAGGCGCCGGAGACGGGGTGGCTGTCCGCCGAGACGACCTGGTAGGTGACGGTGAAGGTGCCGTCGGGCAGGCCCGAGTGCAGCCCGACCGCGTAGCTGTTGCCGCCCAGGTCGGTGACGTCGCCGGTGTCGGCCTCCTTGCCCTTGGGGTCGTACACGCGCACCGAGCCGTCGGACATCGCGACCTTCTCGGAGAAGGTGAGCGACACCTGGTCCGGTGCCTCCTGGACCACCGACCCCTGCTGAGGGTCGCTGCCGGTCAGCGCGGCGTGCGCGGAGACGGGCACGGCTCCGGCGAGCAGCGCTCCGACGGTGGCGAGCAACAGCAACAACAACGGCCTCAGCGACGGCCTCAACCGGCTCAAGGGTGCTACCTCCCTCAGTGCCCGTTGGTCGGCTGGTACGTCGCCGACTTCACGGGCATCTCGACCGTGATGGCCTCGGACTTGGTGAAGTTCAACCGCAGGGACACCGTCTCGCCTTCCTTCGGCTCGCGCTTCAGGTTCTCGAACATCAGGTGGTTTCCGCCGCTCTTGAGCACGAGTTCGCCGTCGGCGGGGACCTCGAGGGCTTTGACCTCCCGCATCGACTGCCCGGCCGTCTCGTGGACGGTGACGTCCTGGGCGATGTCACTGGTGACGGAGGTCAGCTCGTCCGCCGTGCCGCCGTCGTTCTCGATGACGAGGTAGCCGGCGGCCAGGGAGTCCGTGACGGGCTGTGGCATGTAGGCGGACTTCACGGACAGCTTCGCGGCGGAAGAGGAGTCGGCGGACGGGGAGTCGGAGGATCCGCACGCGGTCAGGACGAGCGCGGCGGCGGTGATCAGGACGGGGCCGGTGAGTGTGGCGAGTCCGGCGGGTCGGCTCACGGGTTCTCGCCCTTGACCAGCTTCGGCAGGTCCTTCTCGTAGTCCTGCACGGTGGCGTCCTCGTCGTACAGCACATAGCCCCCGTCGGTCTTCGGTGAGAACGCGATGACCTGGGTGCCGTGCTCGGAGACGGTCTTGCCGTTCTCGTCCTTGGTCGGCGGGTTGATGGAGATGCCGAGCTTGAGGGCGCTGGCCTGGATCTTGTCGAAGTCGCCGGTCAGGCCGACGATCTCGGAGTCGATGCCCTTGAGCCACTTGCCGAGCTCCGCCGGGGTGTCCCGCTCCGGGTCGGTGGTGACGAAGACGAGCCGGAGGTTCGCCAGCTCGGACTTGGACAGCTTCTTCGCCACCTCCTTCTTCGCGACCGCGAGGTTGTTCATGGTCAGCGGGCAGACGTCGGGGCAGTTGGTGTAGCCGAAGTAGATCAGCGTCGGCTTGCCCTCGGTCTCCTTGCGGAGGTCGTACGCCTTGCCGTTCGTGTCGGTGAGGACCAGGTCCGGCTTGGTGAAGGGCTGGTCGAGAACCGTGGCGGCCTTGCGCGGGCCGGTGTCGGAGACCTCGGCGACCGACGTGGTGGCGTCGTCGCCCGTGCCGCAGGCGGAGAGGGCGAGGACGGCTGCGACCAGCAGGGCGCCGGCCGCGAACGTCTTCTTCGTCTTCTGCTTCGTGTTCGTGCGCATAGAGAAATGTCCCAGATGTTCGAGCCCCGGCGCGCACGGGGGCGTACGCCGTCGCGGACAGCCCTGTGCGAGGAGTGCCGTACGGAATTCTGTACGGGGCCGCGTGCGCGCCGAGGGAGAGGGGCCGAGAAGCCGGAGGATCAGGCGTTCGTGCGCCGGCGGCCGGCCAGGACGCCGTACGCCACGCCCGCGGCGCCGACGACGATGCCGACGATGCCGAGGACGCGGGCGGTGGTGTCGCTGGTGTCGGCGGGCGCGGCGGTCGTCTCGTTCGACGCGGCCTCGGCCTTCTCGGCGTCCTTCGACTCGTCGGAGGCGGTGGAGGCGCCCGAGCCGTGGTGGCCCTCGGTGGCGGCCGACAGCGCGAGCACGGGGGCCGGGTTCTCGGGCTCCTCCGCGCCCTCCTTCGGCACCTCGATCCAGCGGACGACGTCCTTGTTGGAGTACGTCTGGATGGCCTTGAAGACCAGCTCGTCGGTGTCCTCGGGGAGCTGGCCGATGGAGACCGGGAACTTCTGGAAGAAGCCCTTCTCGATACCGGCGCCGCTGGCCGTCCAGGTGATCTTGGAGACGGCCTCGTCGATCTGCTCGCCGTGCAGTTCGACCGGCTTGTCGAGCTTGGCCTTGGTGACGACGATCTTCCAGCCGGGGACGGCCTCCGGCTGGGCCGAGGCCAGCGGGTGGTCGGTCGGGAAGTTGACCTCGAGCTTGGTGGTCGTGGCGTCGTCGCGCTCGTTGGGGACCTTGAAGTTGACGGTCGCGTACCCGCCCTTGGCCGCCGAGCCCTCCGCCGCGACGCTGACGTGCGCGAACGCGGGGCCGGACAGGAGGAGGACGGCCGAACCGGCGAGGGCGCCGACGGCGGCGATACGAGAAGCCTTCATGACTGGTGACACTCCACAGTGAGTGAGGAAGAAGATCAGGGAGAGGGACAGCGCGCGCCGCGAACCGGCAGCCGGGGCCGGGAGCCGAGAGCGGGAGCCCAGGGCCGCGAGCCGGGAGCGGAGGCGGATGCGCGCGTGTCTCGCGCCGTGTCGACGGCCTCCCCTCCCAGGTGTGGAGTGAGCGCGCGTCGTGTCAGGCGGCGAGGGTGAGGGCGGGGGCGGCGGTCGGTGGGCCGCGGCGGACGAGCGTGTGCTGGAGTGCGGTCGTCCGCAGGGCCGCGGGCGCCGCGTACACGGCGTGCGGGGCGTGTGCAACGGCCTCCGGCGTGCTCGGGAGCCCGGAGCGCAGGACCCGCGCCAGCGCGAGCGCCCCGCTCAGGGACCGTACGAGCGGTTCGTGGGCCGACAGCCGGGCCAGGCGCAGCAGGGCCAGGTCGCCGTGGCGGAGCATCCAGCCGGCGGCCACGGCCGCGAGGACATGCCCGAGGATCATGGGCAGGGAGGGCAGGAGGGCGGCGGAGGAGCCCGCCGCGGTCGTCATGGCGTCCGCCGGGTCGTGCGCGGCGTGGGTGCCGCCGACCCCGGCGTCGATGAGGATCCGCTGGGCCTGCGCGGGGCTCAGGGCCGCCGCGGTCGTGCCGCACACGAGGCGGGCGGCGCGCTCGACGAGCGCCGCGTCCATGGCCTCCGTGGTGCGCGACGTGGCCGTCGTGCCGTGCTGGCCCAGGCCGAACAGGATGTGCAGTGCGGTCTGGCCCACCGCCAGGGTCGCCGCGATGCCGGGCAGCGTGCGCTCCCGTCCGGCCAGCGCGGCCGCGACGGCGAAGGTGGCGGCGAACCCGACGCCCAGGCTCCACAGCGGGATCGTCGCGCACGAGGCGAGCGCGTGGCCGGCGCCGGCCAGCACGACGCAGAGCGCGGCGAACATCGCGGCCCGCAGGAGCCGGAGGCCGGCTCCGGTGCGGGCCCGGCGCGGGGTGGCCGGCCGGTGGGGGTGGGCAGTCATGGCGGGCTCATCATCGCACCGGGGCGCTCCGCTGGGTTCGGCGGGTTCATGACGGGAGGTACGGGGGGATGGGGGGCGGTGTTCAGGTGGGGGTTGGGCGCGGATGGGGGTGGGGGTGGGGGGTGGGTTGGCGGGTGCGGGTTGTGGGTGGCTTGTCGCGCAGTTCCCCGCGCCCCTGACATGCGTGGGGGCGCTGTGGCCTGGAAGCTTGCTGGTTGCCCGTGCGGCGCGGATGGGGGTGGGGTTGGGGGGTGGGTTGGCGGGTGCGGGTCGTCGGTGGCTTGTCGCGCAGTTCCCCGCGCCCCTGAAGGGCGCGCTGCCCCCCCCCGCACGTGAAGGGCGCGCTGCTCGCCGCGCCCCCTGAGAAGCCCGCTGCCCCCCCCCGCGCCCCCTGAGAAGCCCGGAGTTCCCCGTGTTCCTGAGGACCGTGTGGTTTTCCCTGGGGCTGTGTCCTGGAAGGGGATGGGGGTGAGTGGTGAAAGTTGTGGGTGATTCGGAAGGGTTCGGTCCGCATACACCGAATGTGCGGGGGGCGCATCCGCCGTATGGGCGGAGAGACTGCTTCGGGGCGATTGCGCGGTGCCCTCGGCGGCAATACGTAACGGTATGTCGAGCCGCGGCCAGGAGGCTGGAGCATGAGCATCTGGTGGTCACTCCATTTGCGGCGTGAGGCTGCGAGCGTGCCGCTCGCGCGGCGGTTGCTGATCGGCACGATGGAGACGGCGGGCGTCGACCCGGACGTCTCGTTCGACCTCTCCATCGCCCTCAGCGAGGCCTGTGCCAACGCCGTCGAGCACGGCGGCGCGTTCGCGTCGGGCGGCACCTCCGAGGCGTACCGGGTCACCGCCTACCTCGACGGCGAGAAATGCCGTATCGAGGTCGCCGACTCCGGCCCCGGCTTCCCGCACCGCCACCCGGTCCGCCCCGCCCACACCGACGACGAGAACGGCCGCGGCCTCTGCCTCATCCGTGAACTCGCCGACCACGTCCACATCGGCAACAAACCGGGCCGAGGCGGCGCGATCGTCAGCTTCGACAAGATCCTCAAGTGGCGCGAGGACGCACCCCTGGTCGCGGTGTAGCCGGCACCCGGGCCCACCCGGACCCACCCAGGCACATCCAGGCCCACCCGGACCCGTCCGGATCCGCCCCCTGCCCCGCGCCCGCTCTCGTACGCGCTCTGGGCCGGGTGGCCGTCCGGCTGCATACTGGCCGGATGGGGGAGTTGGCGACCAGCACGGGCATCCGCCGGTGAGGGGGATCGAGCCGACGGCCGACGGAATGTCACGAAACACGGCCGTCATGGCCTGTGCGACTCAGACTCGGCGGGGTGCGATTCCACGCCGCCCGGCTCTACGCCGCGTGGCTTCACGGCGCGTGGTTTCATGCCGCCTCGCTTCACGGCGCGTGGTCCCACGGCTCGTGATCCGGCAGTGCGTATGTCCACGACGTACGACGACGGCATGCCGTAACACGCCGCCGTGCCGTAAGGCGTCCCGCTGTACGTCCACGCCCGCGTCCTGGGGCCGCACGGCGACCGTGTCGCGTCGTAGGACGACGGCGGCGACGGCGTTCCGTACCGCGACGACGACGGCCCGCCCCGCGCCGGGGTCGCGCCGTCGCACACCACCCCGGTCCGTGGTCTCCCCCGGTACTTCCCACCGAAGCCGAACACGGCTCGAAGCCCGAGTCCGTCGCGGCGGTTGACGGTCGGCGGAGGCGGGGATCGGCGGGAAACAGGGGCGGGACGGGACGACAGGGGATGGCGATGCAGCGAACGGTGCATACCTCGGACGGTCGGCGGCTGTCGGTCGAGCAGAGCGGGGATCCGGACGGCCGGCCCGTGTTCCTGCTGCACGGCACCCCCGGCAGCCGGCTCGGCCCCGCGCCGCGTGAGCAGTTGCTGTACCGCATGCGGATCCGTCTGATCACCTTCGACCGGCCGGGGTACGGCGACTCGGACCGGCTGCCGGGCCGTACGGTGAGCGCCGCGGCCGTCGATGTGCGGCACATCGCGGACGCCCTGGGCATCAGCCGGTTCGCCGTGGTCGGCCGCTCGGGGGGCGCCCCGCACGCGCTGGCCTGCGCCGCGCTGCTGCCGGAGCGTACGACGCGGGTCGGCGCGCTGGTCAGCCTGGCCCCCCGGGACGCGTCCGGGCTCGACTGGTTCCAGGGCATGACCGAGTCGAACGTGCGCGAGTACGTCAACGCCGCCATCGGCCGCAAGCGGGTGACCGCGACCCTCGGACGCCGCTCCCGGTCGATCCTCGCCGACCCGGCCGCGTCGGTCGCCGAGATGGCCGGCGGGCTCCCCGAGTCCGACCGGTGGATCGTCGCGGACGCCGGGATCCAGGACATGCTGGAGCGCAACTTCGCGGAGGGGCTGCGCAGTTCCGCCGACGGCTGGGTGGACGACGTGATGGCGTTCAGCACGGGCTGGGGCTTCGACCTGCGCCGGATCAGCACGCCCGTGAAGCTCTGGCACGGCGCGGACGACATCTTCGCCCCCGTGGAGCACACCCGCTGGCTGGGCCGGAACATCCCGGACGCGGAGGTCGAGGTCGAACGGGGCGCCGCCCACTTCGGCTCCCTGCGCGTGCTGACCCGCGTCCTGAGCTGGGCCGTCAACTAAGGATTGGCAACCAGGGGTCGGAAGCCAGGGGTCGGCAACGCGGATCCGGCAACCGGGGCCTGCCCCGAAGGCAGGCCCCGGCCCCGTACCAAGGCCTCGTCCCGAAGGCAGACCCCGGTCCCGCACGTCCCGTACCCGCACGAAACCCTCGTCCCGTACCCGATCCCGCCCCTACCGACGCCTCACGTCTGCTGCGGCTCCAGGTCGCGGCCGACCCGGCGCCCGGCGCGTACGGACTCGGTGACCGGATGGGCGTCGCCCAGCAGCAGTGACAGCTTGGTCTCCGCGTGCTGCTGGAGCCGCTCGGCCTCGTCCGTGCGCCGCATACTCCTCAGGGTCACGGCCAGGTTCCCGGTGCTGACCAGCACGTCCGGGTGATCCGCCCCGAAGCGGGCGCGCAGGCCGTCGATGGCCACCCGCTCCCACTGCTCGGCCCGGTCGTAGAGGCCCAGGTCGCCGTAGGCGTTGGCGAGATTCAGACCGGCGGACAGGACGGCGGGGTGGTCGTCCCCGAGGTCCTCCGCGAGGGCGTCGCGGGCCTGCTCGCTGAGTTCGGCGGCCCGCTCCGCCTCGCCGAGGGCCCGGCGGTAGATGGAGAGGTTGTTGAGGCAGTACATGACGAACGGGTGCTCGGGGCCGAAGATGTTCTTGTACCCCTCCAGCACCTCGTCGACCAGCTCGACCGCCCGCCCCGCGCCGTGCTCCGGATCCGTGGCGAAGTAGTCCGCGGCGAGGTTGAGGCCGCAGGCCAGCGCCTCGGGGATCGTGCTGCCGTAGCGGTCGTGGTAGAGGGCGTAGGTGTCCCAGGTCTCCTGGCTGATCCGCAGCGCCTCCGCGGTGTGGCCGCCCTTGCGCAGGGAGACCGCGAGGCTCTTGTCGACGCGCAGCACCTCGGGCACGTTCGGGTTGAGGACCTTCTTGAAGCCCTCGCGCACCTCGCGGAGGATCTCCACCGAGCTCTTGTAGTCGCCCAGTTCGCGCAGGTCGCGGGCGTGGTGCCCCTTGGTCGTCAGGGTGTACGGGTGCCGGGGTCCGAGCAGCGCGGTACGCCGGCGGACCGTGTCCTCGTCGAGGCGGCGGGCGTCCTCGCTCTGGCCGGCGAGCCGGTAGTCGATGGCCAGGTTGTTGGCGGCCGTGAGGCTGCGCGGGTGGTCCTCGCCGAAGATCTCGCGGAAGCCCCGGTAGATCCGCTGGTCGAGCTCCAGGGCCTCCTTGAAGCGGCCCACCGCCCGTAGGTCGGCGGCGAAACTGCCGGAGGTGATCAGGATGCTCGGGTGGCCCTCGCCGAGGAGTTGCCGCTGGTCGGCGAGGGTCTTCTCGTCCAGGTCCAGGGCGTCCTGGTACTGGCCCTGCGAGCGCAGCACGTTCGCCAGTTCGAAGCGGAGGTTGAGGATCTGCTCGTCGGTGGCGTCCGGGAACTCGCCCGACCAGAACTCGTTGAGCTGGGTGCTCAGGGTGCGGGCGGCGTGCAGGTCGCCGCGCTTCCACAGATAGCGGACGCGGTAGACCATCAGCTGCCGCGGGTCCTCCTCCGAGCAGTTGCGGATGTTCGAGGGCGTCAGATGCGGCCAGATCACCTCGTAGCCGGGCCACTGGGCGGGGTCGTCGAGGGCTTCCTCGGGCGGCCGGGCGGCGGCCAGGATGCGGTGCACCTCGTGGATGGTGTCCTCGAACTTCTGCTCGTCCATGCTGTCGCGCACGGCGGCCTGGACCAGGCGGTGCACCTGGATGGAGTTGTCGGTCGAGTCGACCTTGGCCAGGGCGAAGCGGTTCAGGGCCTGGGTGACCCGGCCGAGCATGTAACGGGCGCGCAGATCGCGGTCGTACGGCAGCAGGGCCCTGATCATCGCGTCGCTGCCGATGAGGGCCATGGAGATGGGCTCGGCGGCGAAGAAGGCGCACAGTTCGAGGAGGCGGGCGGCGGCCGGGGACTCGTCGCGGAGCCGGTTGATGGAGATGTTCCAGGTCGCCCCGACGGACCGGGGGTAGTCCACGGCCTCCACGGCCTCCTTGACGGAGAGCACCTGGGTGGACTGCTCGCGCAGCTGTTCGATGTAGACGTCGACGGGGGTGGCCGTCGCCTCCAGCCAGGCGGCCGCCACCTCGATGGCGAGCGGCAGGTCGCCCACCGCGTCCGCGACCAGCCCGCCGTCCTCCTCGCTCAGCCCGGGCACCCGGCGGCACAGGTGCTCCACGCTCTCCTCGCGGGTGAAGACCTCCACCTCCAGCGGCTGGACCTTGGGCAGCGCGGGCCGGGTGCGGGTGGTGGCGATGATGTGGCCGTAGACGTCGTCGGGGATGGGCCCGGTGTATTCCGGGAAGCTGTGCAGCACCTTGTCCAGGTCCTCGACGTTGTCGAAGATCAACAGCCAGCGGTTGAACGGCTCACCGTTTCTGAGGGCCTGGATGACCGACTCGGCCGCCTCCTTGACGTCCTCGCCGACGCCGAGCCCGAGGTGCTGGGCGAGCGCGGCCAGCTTGGGCGGCACCAGCTCCGGCTGCTCGGCGTCGACCCACCACACCAGGTCGTAGTCCGCCATGAACCGGTGGGCGTACTCCCGGGCGAGATGCGTCTTGCCCACGCCGCCGAGGCCGTGCAGGACCTGGGGCACGCGCTGTCCGGGGCGGTTGGTGGTCAGCTGCTGGCGCAGCCGGTCCAGGATCGTGGAGCGGCCGGTGAACCAGCGGTAGCGGGCCGGGACGTTGGAGATCCGCCGGCCGAGTATGGGGAACCGCAGGCCTCGGGAGCTCGGCGTCACGGTGGAGACGGCCTCCGGGCGGTCCAGCCCGTTCAGCAGCGTGGTGTACGCCTGGGCCTCGTTCAGGCCCTTGAGGTCGATGACTCCCCGGGCCGCGAACGGAAGGCTCAGCTGCACGTCGTCGATGCGGATCGACACCGGCTGCTGCCGCTTCTCCGAGCCGCCGGAGTGCACGGCGGCCTCCCACGCGGCCCGCGCCCGGCGGGAGTCGACGAAGCTCGGCGAGAGCACGGCGAGCACCCGGTGCGCCCCGCCGGGCATGGCCTCGGCGCCGATCTCGGCCGTCGGCATCGACTGGACGTTCTTGGGCGTCACCTCGAAACCCACCCCGCGCAGCACGGATTCGAGCCAGTCCACCCACATCCGGTCCTCGGACACGTAGTAGAGCGTGAGCTGCGACGGCGGCGTCGGCCGCTGCCGGGTGTACGCGCTCTTGTACTGGGCCCGCTTCGCCTCGCTGATCGGCGGCAGCTTGGTCACCCGCTCCTCGGTGATGACCGAGGTGAGCCGCTCACAGGCGCTCAGCATGGAGTTGGCCGACTTCGGCGGGTCGCCGAACGCCGCGAGGATCTCCTCATAGGCGTAGTACGGCTGGTAGAGGATCTCCGTCGATGCCCAGTAGTCGGCCAGCTGTTCGGGATTCAGGCCGGCCGGCAGTCCGGAGAAACGTTCCTTGGCGCGAGCGCGTCCGGCGTCGAGCTTGTCCTTCTCACCGAGGTCGATGCGCATGGCGACGGGCAGGATGCGGATGCCCTTGTCGCCGTGGAGCTCCTTGATGTCCTGGGCGACGGAGGCGGCACCCTCGATGCTCTGCTCGCTGAGGGTGTAGCAGACGACCAGGGTGTTGGGCATCTGCACGGTGCAGATGTCCGCGAGGTCGCTGAGACCGGTCCGGCTGTCGATCAGGGTGAAGTCGTAGTAGCGCTGCATGTCGGCGCGCATCGCGTCGAAGAACTGGCCGCCGCCGTAACTGGCGTAGAAGCGGTCCCAGTCCATGTTGCCGACGATGGGGTAGTCGCGGTGGCGCTTGCCGGCGGACAGGAAGTCCAGGCTGCCGCCGTCGGGGAAGGCCCAGTCGAGGGAGAGCGCGTGCGGCCGGACCCGTGCGTAGCTGCGGTGCCAGTCCGCCGCCCGGTCGGGCAGATTGCGCAGGGCCTCCCGCCGGTACTCGTCTATGAGGTTGATCAACCCGGGCGTGCCCCGCAGTAACTGGGCGTCCAGAAAAGGGTGGAAGAACTTGTGGAGGCCCGGTGCCTCCAGGTCCCAGTCGACGGCCAGCACACGATGGCCGTTCGCGGCCAGGATCCACGCCACGTTGGCGAGTGCCATGGTCCGTCCGGTACCGCCCTTGTACGAGTAGAACGTGATCACGGTGCCGTTGCGGCTTTGCGCCATGTTTCTGCCTTCCGCCCTGTCGGCCTCTTTCGGCCTCGCTCGTCGCGCGCCTTTCGGTGGTCGTGCAGGTGGTGCTGCCGGGGTCCGTGACCCGGATCCCACTGGCCCAGGTCGGACCTAGCCCAGGTCGGGCCCCTTCAGCCGTGGGGGCTTGACCGGTGGTCCCTCCGGTGGATAGGTCTCGACGTGTTCCCAGTAGTAGAAGACGGCCGAGGCGACCGCCCGTTGCAGCTCGTTGCCGAAGGCGTCCAGGTCATGGACGCTGCCGTTGGCCGCGCAGTGCCCGGCGCCGTCCGCCAGCCGCGGGACCAGCGTCCGGTACGTGAGCTCTTCGAGCTGCTGTTCCTTCTCGGCGGGCACGATGTCGTTGCGGTGCCGCGGGATCATGACGCTGACCCAAGGGCGCTGTTCCTCGCACAACTTGCCCATGAGGTCCTTGTTCTTGGTGGTCTCCAGCGCCCACCGGTCGAGCAGCATCAGCCCGGGAGCCTTGGGCTTCTCCTGGCGGAGCATGCGGGAGTTGTCGTCGAGGGCCCCGACGTTCACCTTGTAGTCCATGGTGCGCACCAGGTCGGCCGCGTGGTCGCCGAGCGGCAGGGTGGACTCCGGGTGGTACGGGTTCCAGTCGTGCGGCCGGTCCCCGTAGTAGTCCGGCTTACGGCCCTGCGGCAGGTCCGAACGGGTGCAGGCGAGCACCGAGATGTCGAACTCCGGCGGGTGCTCGGCGGATCCGAACGCGGCCGGCAGCGACTCGTAGTCCTTGGAGAACTTGCCCTCGTCCAGCGCGGCGTCGTTGGCCACCCGCACGATCTGCTTGGCCAGCCGGTAGACGGCACGCTCGTACTCGTCGCGGAGGTAGCGCAGTTTGGTCAGTCCGTACAGGCCCTCGTCCGCGTAGTCCTGTCCGAAGGTGGCGTGGTTGAACTGCAGGTCCCTCGCCACCTGGGGCATCTGGGCCGGTTCCACCGGCACCCATAACGCGGGGATGATCGCGCTGTCCCGTGCGACGCCGCCGCGCGCCCGGTGGTTGACCTGCCGCTGGGAGAAGGCCCACCACTCCCGGCCGCACTGCTCGCTGCGGAAGTAGCGGGGTGAGTACAGCGGGACGAACACCTTGCAGCGCGCGAGGTTCACCGACAGCTCGTCGGTCCACCGGGTGCCGACCTGTATCCCCTGGTCCAGAAAACCGACCTTGGCCCCCTTGGGCAGGTCGGTCAGTTCCATGATGTGCTCGCACAGTCCGTCGAAGAGCTTCTTCACCCACACGATGGGGTCGGCACCGCTCGAATCGTGGTTCGGCGTGTGCGCGTAGCTGAGGAAGAAGTACGGACTGCTCCCCCCTCTGCCCAGACTGGCTCCTTGCACGTATGCCCCCCGACGCTCCGTGACTGGGCCCCTAGTGTAGGAAGCCACAAGTCCTGTTCGGAACAGGACGAACACACCCGACTTGACGCCGGTTCAGCCCGGCGCGAGTGCCGGGCGCACGCCGCGCCCGTCCCGGGGCGGGGAAAGGGCTCTAACGCGCCGCTGCCTCCCAGGCGCCCCGGTGTTCCTCGGCGACCCGCCGAGCTGTCCGCAGGGCCTCGGTGCCGACCCGGGCGGCCATCAGCCCCTGGACGGTCTTCCGCATCTCGGCGACGAACCGCTCCCCGGCCGCCGTGAGCGCGCCGGAGGCCGCCAGGGTCTCCACGGCCTCGGCGGTCTGGTCGCGCCAGCGGGAGAACTGGACCTCGGCGGCGCGGGCCTCGTCCCCGGTGGTGGTGCGCAGCCGGGCGTGCCAGAAGTCGATCACCGCGATATGGGCGTACGTGCCCTGCAGCAGCCCCTCCAGGGGACGTGGGTCGGGGCGCCAGGGAGCGTAGAACAGACGTTCGCAGGAGGGGTCGTAGAGGTCCGTGAGATCGAGTACCGCACCCAGCTTGACGTGCTGGAACTCATGGACGAGCAGCAGCGCCAGGGTCTCCGGCGTGGCCGGCCTCGCGATGGCCACCGCGCCGAAGGCGTCCCGGGCCGCGGAGCTGATGTCGTGGCCCTCGGGCGAGGGCCGCAGCGGGGTGACCACGCGCAGCCCGGCGGCGATTCCCGGCGCGTACTGCGGCAGTTCGCGGCGGATCCAGGCCCACGCGGCGGCCAGGTCCGACCGCCAGGCCTGGGCCTCGCTCTCGGTGAGCCGGGGGTGTACCGGATGCCCGTGGCAGTCCCGCCAGGGGTCGGTGTCCTCCACGGCGACGGCCCAGCCGTCCAGTTCGACCTGCCGGCTGAGCTGCCAGGCGGGGTCCACGGCGCCCTTCCAGGCGATCGTGTACGTCCGGTCGCCCGCGTGGACGGTGAAGCCGTCGGCGTCCGTGCGCACCTCGGCCTCCTCGGCGTCGGCCGCCAGCGTCAGCGCCCCGAGCGTGGGCAGCCGCAGCAGCCCGCCGTGGACCGGGACGACGACGGTCTCCGTGCGCCCGGCGCGCAGCGCGGCGGCGGCGGCGATCTCCGCGACCCCGCGCATGGCGGTCTCGGCCGCCTCCGGGTCGCCCGCGAGGGACCGCAGGGCCCAGGACCGCACATAGGGATGGGCCAGGACCCGGTCCACCGACTCGGGTGCCTCGCTGTCGAGGACGGTCAGCGTCGCCCAGGCGGCCTCGCCCCGCGCGGTGTGCGCCGTCTCCTGCCAGGCGAGGCCCAGCAGTTCGCGCCCCAGCGCCAGTTGGTGATGAGCCAGCAGTTCCGTCGTGTCCGTGGAACCGAGGCCGGCGGCCAGTTCGTCGAGGTGGTGGTCGGCGAGCGCGGGCTGGACGGACTGGTCGGCCATATGACGGTCCCGGATGTCGGTGATGAGACGCAGCAGGTCGGAGCAGTACGCGGACGGATTCATGAACCCGCTGCCGGATCTGTACCGGTGGGCGTAGAGCCCGCCGCCGCAGGAGCGCACGACCGGACAGGCACGGCACTCCTCGGCCAGCCCGTCGAGCCCCTGCTGTCGGGCCACGAGGCCGGGATGCGCGGCCACCTCGTCGAGCGTGTTGTTCCGTACGTCCATCCCGGTGACGGGCGCGCCGTCGAAGGCGGTCTTCAGCGAGTCGGCCTGCTCGAACGTGCCGTCGGTCTCGATCACGGCGAGGTCCGCCGGGGCCAGCCCCAGCGACTCGGTCAGGCTGCTGTCGCCGCGCAGGGTCCGCAGGATGGAGTCGAAAATGCGTACGTCCATGGGGCGGCCGTCCGCGGTCCAGCGGTCGTGGACCGCCAGCAGCCAGCGCGCGTAGGCCGTGCCGTCGGTGTCGTCGGCCGGGCGCAGCGGCGGCTCGTCCCAGGTGGCGTGCGGGAGGAGGAAGTCGACGCGGGGCGGGGCGAGCGCGGCGAGCGCGTCATAGACGGCGACCGGGTCGTTGCGTACGTCGATGGTGCAGAGGATGCCCGCGAAGAGGTGGCGGTAGCGGGGTCGGCCGAGCAGGGCGATGCCTCTGAGGACCCGGTCGTGGCTGCTGCGCCCGTTGGCGTAGCGGCGGTGCAGGTCGTTGGCGGCCTTGTCGCCGTCCAGTGAGACGCCGACCTTGATGTCGAACTCGTCGAACAGGTCCAGGAACCGTTCGTCGAGCGTGACGGCGTTCGTGTGGATCCGCAGGTCCAGGGCGCACACGCCGTTGAGGGCCCGGGTGAGTTCCTCGGCCGCCCTGCGCAGCCGGGTCCGGCCTGCCAGGAGCGGTTCGCCGCCGTGGAGCACCACGTGGACGGTGTCCAGGCCGTGGGTGCGCGCGTGTTCGGCGATACGTTCCGCAGTGTCCCGGAGGACGTCGTCCGACGTCACGATGGGCCGACCTTGCCAACTTTGGTCCGCGTGTTCGAACACGTAGCAGTGATCGCATGCCAGATCGCAGCGGCTGTGCATTTTGAGCACGAATTGGCGTAAGGGGTGGGGTGGTCGGCCCATGGGTGTCATGAGGGTGCTGTCGGTTCCCGATCGATGGGATCGATGAGATCAGACCGAGCTCTGGAAGGCCGCGACCGCGACCCTGCCCGGTCCCCGCCGCTCGACGCCGTTCGAGACGGCACGAGTCAACGCGGGCGACAGCGCACCGTTACTCTGTGCAGCCAGACGCACCAGGGAAACCCGCTCCGGGCCGACAGCGGTCGGCTTTCCCGGCTCTTCGGCCGCGACGTCGAGGGATGCGTTCATTCGGACCTCATCAATCTTTCAACCATCTGGGCCGAGGGCGCAGACAGTGGTTTAGACCTTAGGGATGTACTAACAGTGATCGGCTGAGGCCGCGATCCGAGCCGAGTCTGAGGCCTGTGGGGAAACTGCTGCAGTGGCGACAGAACATACGGGGCATCCGGCCCCAGTCGAGCCACTGATTTCGCAGACCATAGCCCCCAGGACACGGCTTCAACGCCACGCCCCTCCGAAGATCCTGGCAATAAACGTGACTCACGTCACGCTGACGGGTGAGTCCCCCATCTCCTGTCGGCGTCAAAGTCGAGGCCACCGCGCTGGACCTTGGTCAACCTCGTGATTCACGACGATCCAGGCAGTCGCCGCGGCGCGGGAGACTTTTACCAAAGAGTTACCCAAATTGAGTCGATGTACTGTCAACTCGTACTGCGATCAGCGTAGTTGGGCCTAGTGAAGACGTACGGAGCGAACCGGTCGCGAGCCGTACACCCAGGCGCCGAGGTGTGCGCCCGCGCGTACTTCGACGCCCCTGAAAGCCTTCCACGAACCGGATGCGACCCGGGTTCAATCCGGGGTTCATCCGGGTTCGGCCACTCGGGGAAGGCACCCCGGTTTCGTCACGTTCCGTGACGGCGACGGGGGTGCCGGCCTTCTCCGCACTCTCAGCCCCCTCACAGCCACACCTCAGCCCCCTGACGGACCGCGTCCCTAACTTCGCTGTCATGACGGGAATCCACACCAGCAGAACCATCACGCGGCGTCGCGCCCTCGCGGTGACCGGAGGGACGGTGGCGGCCGGCGGACTGGCGGTCGCCGGGTACCAGTCGGCGTTCGCCGACGACACGACGAGCGGCACCGAGGCGACGGCGACGGCGTCCGCGACGAGTACCGGTGACGCGTGCATGACGCTGATGTCCAGCGTCACCGAGGGCCCGTACTACCTGGACGGCGCCCTGGTCCGGAAGGACATCACCGAAGGCAAGAGCGGTGTTCCGCTGACGCTGCGCCTCACGGTCGTGGACGCCACCGACGGCTGCACCCCGGTCCCCGGCGCGGCCGTGGAGATCTGGCACTGCGATGCCTGGGGCTACTACTCCGGCTACACCACCGCCAACCCCGGCGGTTCGGCGCCCGCCGAGAGCGAGGACGGCTCGACCGCCGACGACGCCACCTACCTCCGCGGCTACCAGATCGCGAACGCCAACGGGGTCGTCAAGTTCGAGACCGTCTTCCCCGGTTGGTACACCCCGCGCACCTGCCACATCCATGTGAAGGTGCACACCGGCGGCGCGAAGGAGGACGGCACCTACGAGGGCGGCAAGGTCAACTACACCGGCCAGTTCTTCTTCGACGACGAGATCGCCCAGGAGATCTTCACCCTGGAGCCGTACTCCCGGCACAGCGGCAGCTACACCACCCTCGACAACGACATGGTCTACGACGGTGGCGGCGCCTCCAGCGGTCTGCTCACCCTCAAGGCCGTGAAGAAGACCGACCCGGCGCGCGGCTACAAGGGCTCCCTCACCCTGGGCATCGACCCCGACGCCGAGAACACGGGCGCCGGCGGTGGCGGCGAGGGCGGTACGCCCCCGTCGGGCGAGCCCCCGGCGGACGCCCCGACCGACAGCGCCACCGGCTCCGCGTCGGCCTCGTAGGGTGCGCCCATGAGCAGCCGCGAGGACGAGACGCTGGCGTGGGCCGCGGTGGCGGCGCTGACCCGGCAGTTGGAGATGACGCCCAAGCCCGGTCTGCCCGATCCGCGCGACCTCGGCGCCCGGGTCACCCGGCAGGACCACCGTGCCCTGCGCTGGTCGGCGAAGGCACTGGTGCCCGGCCTCGCGGCGATGGCGGCCTGCGCCCGCCGCAACGGTGCCGCGACCCCCGAACTCCGTGCCGAACTCGGTGCGATCGGGCGCTGCACCGAACACTCCGTGCGGCTTGCCGGGGGCGGGCATCGCGGCGCCACCTGGGTGTTGGGCCTTCTGGTCGCCGCGGCGGCCATGGAGCCCGGTGCCCGGGGGCGTGAACTCGCCGCCATCGCAAAGAAGATCGCCGCGCATCCCGATCGGCGTGCGCCGCGGCTGCCCTCCCGGGGGTCGTCCGTGTCCGCCAAGTACGGGGCGGCCGGGGCCCGGGGGGAGGCGCGTGCCGGATTCCCGCACGTACGCCGGGCGTTGGACGTCCTGGCCAAGGCCCGCACCGCCGGTACGCCCGAGCCGGACGCCCGCCTCGACGCGCTCCTCACGGTCATGTCGACACTCCAGGACACCGAGTTGCTCTACACCGCCGGGCCCCATGGGCTGCGGCATGTGCAGGCGGGGGCGCGGGGTGTGATCGACGCGGGGGGTGTCATGAGCGAGGCCGGGCGTGCGGCTCTGACCGCGTTCGACATGGAGCTGCAGGAGAGGGGGTGGAGTCCCCGGGGGAGCGGGTCGTTGCTTGCGGGGGCCTTGTTCGTGGATTCCTTGCCTGTTGCGTCGCTGGTGCGGGGCGCCTCATAGCTCGGGGGTTCGGGTGTGTCGGCGGGTGCGGGCCCGGTGGGGCTTCTCGCGCAGTTCCCCGCGCCCCTGAAAAGCAGGGACTGCGCCCCATGCTTTTCAGGCCGCAGCCCCGTCGCTTCAGGCTCGCGAGCCGTGGTCTTTCAGGCTCGCGGGGCCGTGGTCTTACAGACGCGCGGGGTGGTGGGCTTTCAGGCCCGCAGGGGCCTGAAGCTTTTAGGGGCGCGGGGAACTGCGCGACCAGCCCCCACTCACCCGCACCCGACCACGTACCGGTACCGCCCTACCCCCGCGCCCCCTTCACCGCAGCCATCCACGCCTCGACCTCATCGGCCCGGCGAGGCAACCCCGCGCTCAGGTTCCGGTTGCCGTCGTCCGTCACCAGGATGTCGTCCTCGATGCGGACCCCGATGCCCCGGTACTCCTCGGGCACGGTGAGGTCGTCGGCCTGGAAGTACAGCCCGGGCTCGACCGTCAGCACCATCCCCGGCTCCAACGTCCCGTCGACGTACGACTCGACGCGCGCGGCGGCGCAGTCGTGGACGTCCATGCCGAGCATGTGCCCGGTGCCGTGCAGCGTCCACCGACGCTGCAGCCCCAGCTCCAGGACCCGCTCCACGGGGCCCTCGACGAGCCCCCACTCGACCAGCCGTTCGGCCAGGACATGCTGCGCGGCGTCGTGGAAGTCGCGGTACTTGCCGCCCGGCCGCACGGCGGCGATGCCGGCCTCCTGGGCGTCGTACACGGCGTCGTAGATCTTCTTCTGGATCTCGCTGAACGTGCCGTCGATCGGCAGGGTGCGCGTGACGTCGGCCGTGTAGTACGTGTGCGTCTCGACGCCCGCGTCCAGCAGGAGCAGGTCGCCGGAGCGGACCGGACCGTCGTTGCGGACCCAGTGCAGCGTGGTGGCGTGCGGACCGGCGGCGCAGATGGAGCCGTAGCCGACATCGTTGCCCTCGACCCGGGCGCGCAGGAAGAACGTGCCCTCGATATAGCGCTCGGACGTCGCCTCGGCCTTGTCCAGCACACGTACGACGTCCTCGAAGCCGCGCACGGTCGAGTCGACCGCCTTCTGCAGCTCGCCGATCTCGAACTCGTCCTTGACCAGCCGGGCCTCGGAGAGGAAGACCCGCAGCTCGTCGTCGCGCTCGGCGGTGACCTTGTCGTTGAGCGCCGCCTCGATGCCGGCGTCGTACCCGCGGACGACCCGCACGGGGCCGGTGGCCTCGCGCAGCTTGTCGGCGAGCTCGCGCACGTCGGCGGCGGGGATGCCGTACAGCTTCGCCGACTCGGTCAGCGAGTGGCGGCGGCCGACCCACAGCTCGCCCTGGCCGGAGAGCCAGAACTCGCCGTTCTCCCGGTCGGAGCGCGGCAGCAGATAGATGGTCGCCTCGTGGCCCTCGGCGCCGGTCGGCTCCAGGACCAGGACGCCGTCCTCGGTCTGGTTACCGGTGAGGTAGGCGTACTCGACCGACGCCCGGAAGGGGTACTCGGTGTCGTTCGAGCGGGTCTTCAGGTTGCCCGAGGGGATCACCAGGCGGTCGCCCGGGAAGCGCGCGGAGAGCGCGGCGCGGCGGGCGGCGGTCTCGGCGGCCTGGGCGATCGGCTCCAGGCCGTGCAGCTCGGTGTCGGCCCAGCCCGACTTCATGTTCTCGGCCAGCTCGTCGGAGACGCCCGGGTACAGGCCGTTCTTCCGCTGCTTGATCGGCTCCTCGGCCTCGGCCTCGGCTTCGGCCTCGGTCTCCGGGGTCGCCGGTTCGAGCTCGTCCGCCACGGTCATCCTCCTAGGTACGGCACTGGACCTCGTCCATCGTACGGTCGTACCGAAGGAGACCCAGGGGCCCCGAAGCACCTCTCACGACGGGTCACCACCCCCTCACGGCAAGCAGCCACGAGGCGCGCACGCCCACCGCGCACAGGCCCAGCACGCCCGGCCCGCAGAGGCGATCTCACCAGGCACGCGAAACCAAGGGCCGCCCTGGAAGACCGCAGGCCACAGAGCCGTCGCCCCTCGGCAGAGCGACCCACCCCCGCCCGCCCGCAACACACGGCTCCCAGCGCGCCGAGGCGATACCCCGGCCGCCCACCCGACCCCGGCGGCCCCACCCCCCAAAGAACAGTCCGCCCTACTCGAACCGCGCCGCCAGCAACACCACGTCCTCCGTGCCGTCGGCCTCGTCGAGGTGGTCCGGGAGGACGGTGCGCAGGATGCGGTCGGCGAGGGCACCGGGGTCGGTGCGCAGGGCCCGGGGGACGCCGGCGGCGGCCGCGTGGAGGCGGGCGAAGGCGCGGTCGACGGGCTCGCCGGTGCGCTGAAGGAGGCCGTCGGTGTAGAGCAGGACGGTTTCTCCTGGTGCGGCGGTCAGCTCGACGCTGGGCGCCTCCCAGCAGGCCAGCATGCCGAGCGGCGCCGACAGGGACGTCTCCACGAACTCGGTGCGCCGCTCGCCGATCACCAGCGGTGGGCTGTGTCCGGCCCCGGCCAGCGTGATCTTGCGCAGCGCGGGCTCGACGTAGGCGAAGAGCGCGGTGGCGGAGCGGGCGGGCTCGGTCAGGCGCAGCAGCAGTTCGAGGTCGGAGAGGACGGCGACGGGGTCCTCGCCCTCCATCACGGCGTACGCCCGCAGCGAGGCCCGCAGCCGCCCCATCGCGGCGATCGCGCTGGGCCCCGACCCGGTGACCGAGCCGACCGCGAGGCCGAGCGCGGCGTCCGGCAGCGGCAGCGCGTCGTACCAGTCGCCGCCGCCGCGCGGTCCCGTGCGGTGCCGGGCGGCGAGCTGGACACCGGCGACGCGGGGCAGCCGGGAGGGGAGCAGTTCCTCGGCGATGGTCGCCATGGACGCACGGGTGCGCTCGACCTCGATCAGCCGGGCCAGATGCTCGGCGGCGTACCGCGAGTAGAGCCCGACGAGGTGGCGCTGCCGCTCGACCGGCTCCGCAGGCTCGTCGTACAGCCAGACGGCGGCGCCGAGCCGGCCGGCTCCCTCGGCGGTCAGGGGGAGCGCGTAGCTCGCCGCGTAGCCGAGCCGGGCGGCGACCTCGCGGTGGCGGGGGTCGAGCCCGTCCTCGGCGAACAGGTCGGGCTGGGCGATCTCGCCGTCGCCGCCCGGCAGCCCGTCGAGGATGCGGCCGTACGGCAGGGAGCTGCGCGGCACGGTCTCGATGTGTCCGAGATCGGCGCGGCCGAGACCGAGGCCGATGGTGGTGTCCGGGCCGAGTCCGTCGCCCGGTTCCAGGACGACGAGACCGCGGCGGGCGCCGACGAGGGCGGCTCCGGCGTGCAGGGTTTCCTTGAGGGCGCTGTCGAGTGAGTCCGTGCGGGCCAGGCGTTCGGTGAGTTCGTGCAGCGTCGTGAGGTCCGAGACCCAGCCCGCGAGTCTGTCCTGCAGAACGGCCCCGGGAGCGGTGCCCGGTCCCGGGGCGGGAGGGGCCGATGGGGAGCCCGGGGCGGTGGGCGCGGGCGCGACAGTGTGTGCGGGGGAGGGAACCGTTGAATCGATTCCAGCCACTTTCGGAGGGTGAGGGGCGTTCATGGTGTCCGGCTTTCCGACCGGTGCGTATTGCTCAAAAGCATCGCAAACCCCCATGTCATTCTGCGCCGCTAGCAGTCTCTCCACATGTACACGCACTCGTGAGGGGATGTCCAGCATTGTCCTGCTGGGATATCTGGTGTCCGTGAGGCACTGTTGGACACCTGTCAACTTCTTGTCCAGTCCTTTGGAAAAAGCAAAGTTGGCTTAAAAGTGTTGTGGTGAACGGTGTATTGAGGTCGACTGGCCTTGTTCAACAGAGCGTCACAGCGGTCGTGATGGGTACGTACTCGGTGAAGACCAGGGGTGGCGAGGGCCACCCGGAACCTGGCGACGGAACCGGGCGTCCTATCCACCGACGACCGAGCCCCATCCTCCCGTGGCGGAGGCGGCGAGCAAATGCGGAACAGCAAAACGCCAGGCGCCGCCACCCCTACGCCATGCCCATGCTTTTGACAGACGCAAGTCGACGCAAGCGATGGACGCGGACGTAACCGAGCTCGGCCCGCAGGGGTTCCCCTTGTCCGCGACAGGGGTGTGATGCGCCAGCAGGTACGCACAGTGCAGTGAACGACACATGTTGTGATGTGACCCCACGGTGTTGCCATGCGTGCAACGGAAAGGACGAGCGCTCATGCGCGAGATCCCCGGAAAGCGACGCAGGCTCCTGTCCAAGCGCAACGGCGGGAGGCCCGAGCTTCTTGAGCAGGCCCTGACGTTCGCGACGGAATGGCAGTGGCCCGTACTCCCGGGGGTGGCGCCGGACCCGCAGGGGCGTGCCCGCTGCGGATGCCCGGACCCGGAGTGCGTGGTGCCCGGCGCTCACCCCTTCGACCCGCCGCTGCTCGCCGCCACCACGGACGAGCGCATGGTCCGCTGGTGGTGGACCAACCGGCCGACCGCCCCGATCGTGCTGGCCACCGGCGGCAGCGCCCCCTGCGCGGTGAGCCTGCCGGCCCTGGCCGCCTCCCGTGCCCTCGCCGCGCTCGACCGCTCCGGTATGCGCCTCGGCCCCGTGGTCGCGGCCCCGCACCGCTGGGCGATCCTCGTCGCGCCGTACTCCATGGAGCAGTTGGGCGAACTGCTCTACGCCAAGGACTTCGTCCCCGGCTCGCTCCGCTTCCACAGCGAGGGCGGATACCTGGCCCTGCCCCCCTCCGAGACCGGTCACGGCCAGATCCGCTGGGAGCGCGCACCGCTGCCCGGTTCGGCCGCGCCGTGGGTGCCCGATGTCGAGGCGGTCGTGGACGCGGTCGTCGACGCCCTCACTCGTACGGGTGTGAGCGCGCCCGAGTTCTGAGCCCGCCCGGCGCGCGCGGGACCGGTCGCCCCCGGTCGGTCGTTATCTTCCGCACATGCAGCGTCTTCCCGGGGGCCACGGGGCCCCGTCGCGCGGCCGTCACAGCGCTCCCCCGCCCCGGAGCCGTAGCGCACCCAAGTCGGCGCGCGGCGGGCCGGATCCACGTCGGCTCCGTCTCGCGGGACTGACCGTCGCGGTCGCGGTCGCACTGGGCCTGCCCCTCGCCGCCTCCGCGGGCCCCCTCGGCGACGTCCCCGCCTCCGAGCGCGCCCTCACCTCCGAACCCGACCGTGCCGTCGACCGCGCCGGTGAAGCCGCCGGACTCGGCGGCGGGCCCGCCGGGCGGCCGGACGGATCCGGTGCGAACGCCGACGGGTCGTCCGGGCACGCCGATCCGAAGGCGGGCGGGGCGGGCGAGCCGGACGGAGAGACGCCGGGCGGCGCCGACGCCGCCCGCTCCTCGCGTCCGCTGCTCGGCCTCGGACTCGCCACCGCCGCCCGCTGCGGCCCGGACCTCACCTCCCCCGACGGCATCGAGGCGCAGACGTGTGTCCTCACGCAGGGCGACCAGACCTGGGCCCGCACCTACTACCGCAACGCCACCGGGCGGGAGCTCAGTTCGGTCCTCAGCATGATGGCGCCCGGCGGGCACACCGTACGGATGCACTGCGCCGTGGGCGCGCACGACGAGCCCGGGATGTGTGAGACCCCCAGGGGGCGTACGCGGGGCGTGAGGGGGGCGTACACGGCCGTCGCGGAGTTCGCGGCACCCGACGGCGGTGGGCCGCTGTTGCTGCGCTCAGGGAGCAACTCAGGCCGCTCGTAAGGGTGTTGACGCCGATCGGGGTTCCGTACAGCGGAGCCGCTCCGATCCCGGGCATGAGAAGACCCGGTTGCTGGCGACGGGGGATGCACCAGCAACCGGGCTAATGGAACCGTAACAAGAGATCGGCGCTTCGCAAATTCGGTCTTGGCTATTCGGACACGAATTTGCCTGTCACGTAGGGGAGTTGTGACAGGAGTCACCACACTTCGCACGCACTCGGTCGGTTGACCGCCCCGTCCGCGCCGCGCCGTCCGTCAGCTGAGCGTGACCTGCCGGTTGGTGAGGCCACCGCGCGCCCGCCGCTCGTCCGGGGTGAGCGGGGACTCGTCGGCCAGGGCGGTGGCGAGCCGCTCGGCGAACTCGGCCGCCGGCTTCTCGACGTCGTCCGCGCCGACACCGCTCGGGAGGTCCCAGACCGGGACGGTCAGGCCGTGAGCACGGAAAGAGCCGACCAGGCGGGTGCCCTCGCCGAGGCTGGAGCGCCCCGCCGCGTGCAGCCGCGCGAGAGCGTCCAGAAGCCGCTCCTCGGCGTGCGGCATGACCCATCGCAAATGGTTCTTCTCGGGGGTCTCGCACCAGTACGCCGCGTCGACGCCCGCGAGCTTCACCGTCGGGATCGCCGCGGAGTTGGCGCGCTCCAGGGAGGCGGTCACCTCCGGGGTCGTGCTCTCCGTGTCCGGGACCCAGAACTCGAAGCCCGTGTGCACAACTGGCTCGAACTCACCTTCGGGGTCGAGCAGGTCCTGCAGCCGCGGACCGTCGGCCGGGGCACGCCGGCCCTGAACCGGAGTGCCCGGCTCGGCGACCAGGGCGCGCTGGAGGGTGTCGGCGAGGTCGCGGCTGATGTCGCCGGACGCCGTGTCGTTCTGCAGGCCGAGCAGCACCGAGCCGTCGTCGCGGCGCAGCGCGGGCCACGCCATGGGCAGGACGGTGGCGAGCGTCACCGACGGGACGCCCTCGGGGAGCGCGTCCTTCAGCTTCAGCTCGACGGTGGCGGCGGGCACCAGCTCGCGCAGGGCGATCCAGTCGCCCTCGCCCGGCAGCCCCTCGAAGGGGCGCTGCACCAGCTCGGTCACCGCGTGGGCGGCGGCCCGGCCATGACAGGCCTTGTACCGGCGGCCGCTGCCGCAGGGGCATTGCTCGCGCGCGCCGACAACCGGAACCTGCCCATCGGCGCCCGCTGCGCCGACTCCGCCGGTGCCCTGCGGGCGCTTGGCCTTCGTGTGGGGTCGCTTCTTGGCCATCGTGGGTGTCTCCCGATCACGGCTCGTCTCGTACTGGCGCGAGCCTAGCCGCTCGTACGACGACCGACGGGACCCTGTGGACAACGCACCGAGTCGTCCCGGAACCGGTGGTTCAAGCCAGGTTGTGCCCGCCCCGCACCTGCCCGGCAGTCAGTGCCGGGTCGGTGGCGGGGCGATGGCGGGTCAGTCCATGTCCTCGAACGCGTCCGCGAAGTCCAGGTCGGGGAGGGCGGAGACCGAGGGGGCGACCACGCGGGTGGCGAAGTCGTCCCGGCGGTGGGCGCGGTAGACGTCGTCCTGGACGACGACCCACACCGTGACCTCGCCGCGGGCGTCGTCACGGACACCCCAGTCGTCGGCCAGTGCTGTGACGATGTTCAGCCCGCGGCCGCCGTGTGCGGTGACCGAGGGCGTGGACGGAACCGGGCGGGTCGGACCACCGCCGTCCGTCACCTCGACCGTGAGCCGCCCGGAGGGGTCCATGCGCCAGGCGCAGCGCACGTCGCCGTCACCGGCCAGCGCGTCGTCCAGCGGCCTGCCGTGTTTGCAGGCATTGCTGAGTAGTTCGGAAAGGATCAGTAGGGCGTCGTCGATGACCGATTCCGCCACACCACCGTCGCGCAACTGATCGCGCATCCGGTGCCTCGCTTCCCCCACGCCCGCAGGGCCATGGGGTACGGCCATGCTCGACGACGTGGGCACCTCCTGTGCCACCACCAACGCCACCCCCGAGACCTCCTTCGCCCCACGCCACGGTGTGAATGCCCCATTGGACTGGACTGGAAACCGGCCGGCACACGTGCTCTGACGCACTCATCGCAGTCGAATACGGATCGAACGCGCCGGTGCACTCCCCGTAGTCGGCTGGCTGAATTTCGCCCCCGATGTACCGACTTGTCCTCGGGTGTGGTCCGGCCGTCTTGGCGGAATTCTTACCTCCGTCAAGCGCCGCGCGGAGGCGCTGACGGAGGCCGACGGGGTCGTCGCGGGCGTGAGCGGGGCCGTCGCAGGTGTGAACAGGGATGTGTTCGAAGCCGTCGTCCACGCCATGGTGGAAGCTGTCGGAATCGGTGTGTTCGAAGTTGTCGGAGACCGTGCGTTCCGGGGGCTCGGAGGCGGGCGTCAGCGGCCGAGTTGGTGGAGGACCGCGCGCGGGCGGTTGGTGATGATGGCGTCGATGCCCAAATCGACGCAGAGATCGACGTCCTGGGGCTCGTTCACGGTCCACACATGCACCTGGTGGCCGGCGTTCCGCAGGCGTTCGATGTACGCGGGGTGGTTGCGCACGATCCGGATCGAGGGGCCCGCGATGTGGACACCGCTCGGCAGCCGCCCGTCGCGCAGCCGGGGCGAGACGAACTGCATCAGATAGACCGTCGGCAGCGTCGGGGACGCGGCTCGGACGCGGTGCAGCGAACGCGCCGAGAAGCTCATGATCCGTACCGGCGACTCGGCGGCCGGCTCGGGGGCGTCCAGGCCGAACCGCTTCAGCAGGACCAGCAGCCGCTCCTCGACCTGGCCCGCCCAGCGCGTGGGGTGCTTGGTCTCGATGGCCAGCTCCACGCGACGCCCGGCATCGGCCACGAGTTCGAGCAGGCGTTCAAGGGTGAGGACGGAGGTGTCGGCCCGGTCCTCGGGGGTGACCTCCCAGTCGGGGGCCTCGTCGCCGTTGTGCCAGGAGCCGAAGTCCAGGGCGGCCAAGTCGGCGAGCTCCAGGGCGGAGACCGCGCCCCGGCCGTTCGACGTACGGTTGACGCGGCGGTCGTGGACACAGACGAGGTGGCCGTCCGCCGTCAGCCGGACATCGCATTCGAGGGCGTCGGCACCGTCCTCGATCGCCTTCTTGTACGCGGCCAGGGTGTGCTCGGGGGCCGCCTCGGAGGCCCCGCGGTGGGCGACGACCTGAATCGGGAGCTGTCGTGCGTGGGTCACCGCGTCATGGTGCCACCGTGACGGGGTACGCGTGGGGGCGGTGGCCGTGGACGACCGGGTTCGTACGCACGGTAAGCGCTATTAGTCCGATAGATCCTATATAAAGGATGGTCCCGGACCCACAGGCACCGCTTATGGTGCCCTGACGGCTCGTGGGAAAAGCTGACCTCATACAAAACTCGCGCACAGTGCGCTGTGCGACCAAGAACAGTCGACGCCGACAAGGTGAAGCCGTGGATCGAGGAGAAAAGCTGTGAGCACCGAGAACGAGGGCACCCCGGTACCCCCGGCCCCGTCCGCACCTCCCGTGCCGGTGGAAACTCCCGCTGACTCCGCGCCGGCCCCGGCGCACGAGCCGAGCGCGGCACCGGCGGAGAGCACCGCCCCGGCGACCCCGGCCGGAGCCACCGCCGACAACGCGCCGACGACCCAGCTCCCGCCCATCCCGCCGACGGCCCCCGAGCCGGGCGCGACCGCCGTACAACCGACGGTGCCGCAGGCGGAGCAGCCGACGGCCCACCAGCCGGTGGCGCACCACCCGCAGCCGGAGTTGGTGTCCGCAGGTGCGCCCGGTTACGCGGCGGCCGCCGGCCAGGGGCAGGGATACGGCATGGGCCAGGCGCCCGGGGGGTACGGCCAGGCACCCGGTGGCGCCGGGGCCTCCGCGCCCGACGCGGCCTGGCCGCCTCCGGCAGCGCCCGCCGTCCCCTCGTACGCGGACCACGGCGGCGGCGCGTACGGAGATGTGGGCGCGGCCGGAGGAGTCGGTGGCGCCGGTGGTCCCGGAGGCCCCGGTGACGGCGGCTGGGGCTCCTCGTGGCAGCAGACGCAGCAGCCGGCCCCCAAGCCGGCGGGCGGCAAGCGGGGCGGTCTGATCGCCGCGATCCTCGTGGCCGCGCTGGTCGCGGGCGGAGTCGGCGGCGGCATCGGCTACACGCTGGCCGACCGCAACGACAACTCCACGGGTTCCACGACCGTTTCGGCCTCCCAGAACGGCGGCGACGTCAAGCGCGCGGCCGGCACGGTCGCCGCCGTTGCCTCCTCCGCGCTGCCGAGCACGGTCACCATCGAGGCGTCCGGCAACGACGGCGAGGGCGGCACGGGCACCGGCTTCGTGTTCGACAAGGAAGGCCACATCGTCACCAACAACCACGTGGTGGCGGAGGCCGTCGACGGCGGCAAGGTGTCGGCCACCTTCCCGGACGGCAAGAAGTACGACGCCGAGGTCGTCGGCCACGCGCAGGGCTACGACGTGGCGGTCATCAAGCTGAAGAACGCCCCCTCGAACCTCCAGCCGCTCACACTCGGCGACTCCGACAAGGTCGCGGTCGGCGACTCGACGATCGCGATCGGCGCGCCCTTCGGCCTCTCCAACACGGTCACGACGGGCATCATCAGCGCCAAGAACCGCCCGGTGGCCTCCAGCGACGGCTCCACGAGCAGCAAGGCCTCCTACATGAGCGCCCTGCAGACCGACGCGTCGATCAACCCGGGCAACTCCGGCGGCCCGCTCCTCGACGCCCGCGGCAATGTCATCGGCATCAACTCGGCCATCCAGTCCGCCAGCAACGGCAGCTTCGGCTCCGGCCAGGCGGGCTCCATCGGCCTCGGCTTCGCCATCCCGATCAACCAGGCCAAGAACGTGGCCCAGCAGCTGATCAGGACGGGCAAGCCGGTCTACCCGGTGATCGGCGCCTCGGTCTCCCTGGAGGAGGGCACGGGCGGAGCGAAGATCACGGACTCGGGCGAGGGCGGCGCGGACTCCATCACCTCGGGCGGCCCCGCCGACAAGGCCGGCCTCAAGCCCGGTGACGTCATCACCAAGCTCGACGACCACGTCATCGACAGCGGCCCCACCCTCATCGGCGAGATCTGGACCCACCTCCCCGGCGACAAGGTCACCCTCACCTTCACCCGCGACGGCAAGACCCAGACGGCGGACGTCACCCTCGGCGAACGCGAGGGCGACAGCTGACCTTTCCCCCGGGTCCCCCCCCCCGGGACCCCGCCCCCACATCCGGCCCACGCCGTCCCCCACTGACCGGCTAGTCTTGTCCCCGCGCGACCACCCCGGTGATCGCGCTGGGTGGGTTGCCCGAGTGGCCTAAGGGAACGGTCTTGAAAACCGTCGTGGCAGCGATGTCACCGTGGGTTCAAATCCCACACCCACCGCACAGGTCAGACGCTATGCAGGTCAGAAGGGGTGCCACTCTCCGGAGCGGCGCCCCTTCCGCATGCACCCTGTCTCACCCTGATTCGGCGGTATCCCACTCCTGACCAGCGCGTGCGGCCAACCTGCGGCCAGGAATCAGGGCCTCTCGGCCTCGCCCTCGTGCTCCGCCAACCCCTGCTCGATCAGGGCGTTCATCTTCGCTTCCTCGCCGTCCAGCACCTTGGCGTAGTAGCGCTGAAGAACGGCGACGCTCTGTCCCGCGCGCCGGGCGGTCTCGGCGAGGCTCACCCCGGAGCGGAGCCAGAACGACACGCACGCGTGCCGCAGGTCGTACGGGATCGCGGCCAGCGGAGAGGCGACCTGCGCGGGCGTGAGCACCTTCCGGCGGGCTTCCTTCCACGCGGCGCTGTACTCCTGCGAGCGGATCGGACCACCCCGTACGGCGCTGAAAAGCTGCCCCTCAGACGTGGTTCCGAACGCGTCGATGTGGGCCCGCAGTATGGCGACCAGAACCGGCGGGATGGGCACGGGCCGGACCGCGCGGCGGGCCCGGTGCTTCAACTGCCGTTCCTCGTACGGCTTGCCGTTGTCCGTCCAAGCGGACCCCACCTGCGGCCGGGCGCCGGCGAGCATGAGCCGCCCCCACCCTTCCGTGGGGAGGTCGCACTGGTCGGCGCTCAGCATGGACACCTCTTCCGGGCGCATCGCCGCGTAGTAGATGCACGCGAAGAACGCGACCAGGTGAGCACCGCGCGGCCCTTGCGCGCGGACCGCGTCCAGCAGCGCGCGTGCCTGTGCGGGCGTAGCGACGCTGCGTACGTCCAGTTCCTCCACTGCTTTGGGCGTCTCCCAGTGCACGCGGAGCAAGGGATTTCCGGGCAACAACTCGTGTTCAACGGCCAGGCGCAGGCAGTTGCTCAGCACCGCGCGACGGCGCCGGAACGTGTTGGCCGCCGCCGACTTCCCGTCCTGCCGCTTGGCCAGGTGCTCCAGCACCGTACGCACGCGCTTGGCGCTGTCGAGGTCGACGACGGCAGGCGCGTTGCGCTCCACCCAGACCAGTGCTTTGGCTTCCGCTTCCGGCGGCTCTTGGTCGTGACGCCCGGCGTTGAAGCCCCATTGGTAGAGGGCGCGGCGCAAGAGGTCGTCTTCTGGGCGCCCCCTGCCCGTCGGACACAGGGCCATGGTGGCGATGGTGAGGCTTTCCGCGATGCTCGCCCGGTGCTTCGCTGCCGCAGTCGGCCACTTCCGGGCAGCGTGTGCACGGGCGTGGGCGTACCAACTCGTACGGTTCCGCTCGCGTACCTCCGAGACGGGAAGCCCCGTCTCGGTGTCGAACGGCTCACCCTTGCGCGTTGCCGTCAGCAGCTCCGCCCGGCGGGCGTCCGCGAGTGTCTTGGTCGTGAACTTCTCTTGGAACTCCGTCCCGTCGACCTGCCAGCGCAGTTGGAACGGGGCGGCCTTGCTGGGGCGCTTGCGAACGCTCCAGAGGCGCACGTCGTAGCTGTGCATTGATCTCCCTCATGGAGGAGGGCCCCGCTGCTCAGCGAGGCCCTCCGGGGCGGGCTGGTTCAGGCGCTCATTTCGTGCTTCGCCCACCACGCGTCGAGGTCGCTACGTCGGCAGCGGAGCTGCCCGTTGGGGAGTTTGATGAGCTTGGGGGCCTTGCCACGGGCGCGCATCCGGTAGAACGCGGCGCGGCTCATCTCGATCTCTTCGAGGACTTCGCGGAGCTTGAGCTTCTCGGTGCTGGCCAAGGCGGTAACTCCTCTTGTCTTCTTCCCTCTGGGACTCCGCCACGTCCGCCACGCCGCCACATCGCAGGTCAGAGCCTTGATCGTGTGGCGGAGAGCGGTTGTGTGGCGGATGGGTGCCGCCACACCCGGCAGGTGTGGCGGCTTCGAAGGTGCTGGTGGACTATCCGGCGAGGGTGGGCTGTGTGGCGGTTTCCGCAGGCGTGTGGCGGATGGCCGTGGCGGTATCCGCCACGGATTCACCCCCGTTGACCTGCGGCGTGGCGGACGTGGCGGACGTGGCGGATTCTCCGGGGGACGGAGAGCAGTACCGGTTCCAGGCGTCCGTGAGGTCTTCCGCGTAGTAGCCCTTGGGGAAGCCGGACGGCGTGCGGATACCGCGCGGCTTGATCGGCCTGAGGGCGGGGGTGACGTACTGACCGAGCATCCGGGCGAGGCTGCGGGCGTTGATCGGCTTGTCGTCGAGGTCGCCCCACGGGCTTTCGTCCATGCGGAGCAGGCATTCGATGATGGCTGCGGTCGGCATCCGGTCGATGCCGCAGAACACCTTGTCGCGCAGGTCGGTCAGCAGACGGACCCCGAGCGAGGATTCGTCGTTGTCGTGGGCTGTCCTGATCAGCTCCAGGCATGCGGCGCGGGCCCGCTTGGGCCAGTCGCCGCCTGCCGCGTCCGCGACGGCGAGCAGGGGCTCCCACACGTCGGCGGGCCGGTCGGTGACGCCTTCGGGCATCTCGGGCCAGGCGTTGGCGACCTGGTCACGGACAGTGTCGGCCCACTTGGCGAGCCGCTTGCGCAGGGCGTGTCCCTGCTTCTCGTGGATGCGCTGGCGGTAGGGCTCGATCTTCTCGTTCGGGGCGCGCTTGCGCATACGGACGATGACCGAGCGGGTCAGCACGGTGTCGGGCAAGGAGCCGAGTCCGGCCATGGCGACCGCGCAGTAGGAACCGAAGATTTGCGCGTTCTGGTTGGAGCCGTCTCCGACGCAGCGCAGAGCGCCGCCGATGCGCCGGTATCCGGCGTTCAGGAATCCGCGCAGGGCCTCATCGGCGCCGGCCTTCGGGCCGAAGATGGTGTCCACCTCGTCGAACAGCACGGTGGGCAGTCCTTCGGCAGAGTCGACCAGCCGGTAGAGGGCGTTGGCGGATGCGGACACCGTGGCGACCGGGCGCGGGGTGAGGAGTTCCACGATCTCCAGCGCGCGGGACTTGCCCGATCCCGGCTCCGGGGACAGAAACGCGATCCGGGGCGTGGTCTCGAAACAGTCGATCAGGTGGGCGTGCGCGTCCCAGAGCGCGACGGCAACGTAGGCGGCTTCGGTGGGGAAGATGTTGAACCGGCGGTGGAAGGCTTCCACCTCGTCGAGCAGCGCGGCCCCGTCGATGGCGGGCGTGGTGGGGGTCGGGTCGGTCATGCGGCGGCCCTTCCTTCCTGAACGTTGGTGGCGCGGTGGGGGCAGTGGCCGACTCGTACGCGGGTGGTCAGCTCGATGACGGCGGCGCGTCCACGGGCGCGTTCGTGGTGGCCACAGGCACACAGCCAGTCGGCGACGGGCGGGTTGAGGCGTACCTGAAGACCCGGTTGGATTCCGGTGATGGTGACCGTCTGCGGGTCAGGGCGAACAGCAGCAGGGGCACCCTTGCGGGCGGCGCCTTTCGGCTCGCCCACAGTCGTCTGCGGTGCGGTCGGTCCGGCGGCGAGCGGTCCGGCGGGGGTGCCCTGTTGGCCTTCCAAGGGGAGGCGGGAGGGGGCACTCATGCCGCATCCCGGGCGCGGGCTTTGCGCAGGGAGCTGTTCAGGGCGCTGCGGATGGTGGCGCGGCACTCGGCATCCGTGAGTCCGCTCGCCTCCCCCGCCGCTTGGAAGGCCTCCTCCACCACGTGCCGGGGGAGGTCGCCCCACGCGACGAAGCGCCCGACCTTGAAGGCGCACCGGTTGAGCGTGATGTTGCGCTGATGGTCCGGCGCCCCTACGACGATGGCGCACTCGGCTTCCAGCGCGGCCAGCGCCGCCCGGTTGCCGCTGACTGCGGGGAGCCGGAGCGGCGTGATGGGGCGCGCGGGGGCCGGTTGCAGCAACTCCAGCAGCCACACGGGGAGTTCAGCGACCTCGGGGCCGCCAACGTGCTCGTACGGGCCGGTGGGGGTGGTGCTGCCGACGGCGACGACGTAGCCGCCCCACGCGCGGGTGTCGACCAGCGGGGCGAGGGTGCCGGCCGTGTTGCCCAGCCTCACCCCCGCCGGGGCCGCGAAGTACAGGTGCTCCCCGCCGCTCGCGGTCCGCGTCCGGCGGGTGGCGGGGACGGGGTGGCCGGTGCGCTCGCAGAGCGCCGCGAAGGTCGTCGCGCCGTCAGGCGCGTCCGAACTGCCCTTGGGCTTGTCGAGGTCGACGACGACCAGCCCGGACGGGCCGGTGGCGATGCCGACGTTGTACGGGGCCCGCGACCACGTGGCCCGGATCAGGCCGGGGTCGGTGGTGGCGCGCTGCTCCCACTTCCGGTGGCCGGCCGCACACGGGCCGGTGCCGGGGCACGAAGCCTCCCCGTGAAGGGCGGGGCGCTTGGTGTGGGGGCGCAGGGGGAAGACGTGCCAGCCGCGCTCGGCGGCGGTCAGGGCGGCGTTCAGCAGGTGCTCGCTCATGCGGCCACCCCCAGCGCGGGGGAGAGCTGGGTGAGCGCGGTGCGGCCGATGTGCTGGGTGTAGGCGGGTGGGATGCACTCGCGGATGCCGTCGCGGTTCATCCAGTCCACGCCCATGACGCGGCGGGCGTGGTCGACGCCGGAGAAGTTGCCGACGAACTGCCCGAAGTGGCCGGGCGGGATCGGGCGCCCCATCTTGGCGACCGGCGCCGTGTGCTGCGGGTGCCGTGGCGCGGTGAGCGTCCACCGCCCGGTTTCGAAGTAGCGGTGCCGGTAGGTCTCCAGGGCGAACATGCCCCCGCACAGCAGTACCGGGGCGTGCAGGTGCGGGACCGCGCCCCGTACGTTCTCGATCACGTACGGCCGCCCCGTGGCCTCCAGCGCGGCGCGGGTGGGGGCGATCAGGTCGGGGTGGGCGTTGCCGGTCAGGCGCTGGGTGTCGCTGTAGAACTGGCACGGCGGTGAGGCGTGGATGAAGTCGAAGCCGGCCCCGTGTTCGCGGACGAACGCGAGCGCGTCCGCCTGCACGAACCGGTGGGGGTAGCGGGGCTGGGGCTCGGTGTCGACGCCGGTCACGTCGAACCCGGCGTCGGCGTAGCCCTTGCCGGCGCCGCCCTGCTTGCAGAACAGATCCAGCAGGCGCGGCCGGGGCCGCTCTCGCCGGATGTCGGTGGGTTGAGTCATGCTGGTTGGTCTCCAGTTCCTTGATGGGTGACTGGTTGGCAAGGGCGGCCCCGCGTTCATTGGCGTGAGTGGGGGCCGCCCTTGGCGTAGCTAGGTGTTCTTGGAGCGGGCGAGCTTGAGGGTGATGCCGCCGATTCCGATGGGCCCGGCGGCCCCGGCGATGACGGTGGCGGTGTGGGCGGCGGCGTCCAGCACCGTGCAGACGGCGACGACCAGTCCCCAGCCTCCGATCGCGGCGGCGCCGGCGATGGCGAAGGGGATGAGCAGGCGCCGCCACGGGGTGCCGGCCGGGGTGTCGTTGACGACGATGACGACCGGCTGTCCGGTGGCCTGTGCGCGGTTCCAGTCGTCGGCGGGGATGTGCGGGGCCATCTGGCCGGGCGTGGTGCGGTGGTTCATCGGTGCTCCCCTCGGGTGTGCTGCGGGCCCGCGCCAGTAGGTGGCGCGGGCCCGTGCGGGTGGGAGTGCTTGGGGTGTTCGCTTGTCGTCTTCCTTGTCGTGCGGCTTGTCGTCTGGCTTGTCGCTTGTCTTGTCTTGTCGCTTGTCGCCTCCCAGGTCACAAGCCGTTTCCAGCCCCCTGGAGGCCGTGTGAGCGGTGTGTGCCGGGGGTGGGCCGACAAGCGACAAGTGATCAGTTGCCGGGGGTGTGGTGGCGGTGGACGTAGCGGGCTTTGGTGCCCTCTCCGACGCGGACGGCGGTGCCGTCCCTGCTCCAGTCCTTGAGCCAGCCGACGACCGTCTGACGGGTGGTGCCGTACTCGTCGGCGAGGGCGCGGGCGATCGCGGACGCCCCGGTGCCCTCGGTGCCGGCGGCGAGCAGCAGCGCGAGCGCGGCCTGTTGCGCGGGGCTGTCCTGCTCGCCCCGCAACGCCGACAGATTCAACCCGCCCCCGGGTGCCGGGGGTTCCTCGGTGGTGGGGGTGTTCGGGTCGGGGGTGGTGGCGAACTGGGCGTCGATCTCGGCGCGGAAGCGGCGCAGCATCTCGTCTTCCGGCGAGACCCGCTCCGCCTCCCGGCTCCCGAGCGCGGACAACCGCAGCCCCGACCCCGACGCGGACGCACCGGTGTCCGTGCTGTCGTCGTCGGGGGTGTGGTCGAGCATCCATGCGGTGCGGCTGGTGTCCCAGCGGCGGGCGTAGTCGGGCCCGGCGGCCTTGGCGGAGATCTCGTCGAGGCGGGGGTGCCGGTCGGAGGTGGCGGCGGTGATCTCCCGGATCTGGTTGGGCAGGATCCGCCACGCCTTGAACAGCGCGGCCGGGGACTCTGGGGTGCCCATGAAACCGGCACCCTTGTACGGTGCCTGCTCCACCCGCAGACCGCGCCGGCCGGGGAAGAGTTTGCCCAGGTCCATGCCCTCGGTCTCACCACCGGTGAGTGCGACGCGTACCTTGCCCTCGCGGCGGATCATCAGGTTGCCCAGCACGCTGCCGGTGGCGCCGAGGGCGGTCAGGACGGTGCGCACGCCCATGGCGCGGAGCATCCGGATGACTTCCAGGATCTTCTTCGCCAGTTCCTTCATCTGCCGGTCGGTGCTCACCAGGATCTCGGCACCCTCGTCGATGACCAGCAGAATCTGCGGGATCTTCGCGCTGACCGGGAGGAGATCGGTGTTCGCCTTGGCCAGCACGTCCTGGTACGCCTTCTTGCGGTGCAGCCCGACCGCGAGCGCGGCGTCGAGCATGGTGAGGGCTTCCTCGTGGGTGCCGGCGAGCCAGTCGATGCCGGGCCGCACCGGCTTGCCGTCCTCGCCCTCGATCTCCCCCTTCAGCGCGGGCAGCACCCAGGGCAGACCGGCGGAGCCGGCGTTGAGGTCGATGACCCAGGTGAGGACGTCCTCGGCGCGGGCGAACCCGGCGAGGATCGTGTGGACCATGTTGGTCTTGCCCGATCCGGTCGGGCCGACGACCAGCGCGCACTGCTCGCGCAGGTAGGCGGACACCGTTTCGCCGTTGGTCCGCACGCCCCACGGCAACCCGGTGAGGACCGAGAGCGGCCCGTAGTCGTCGGGGTAGGGGCAGTCGTCCTTGAGGACGTTGACGGTGGTGACGTCCAGGATGGTGCGGCCCTGGTGGATGCCGGGCCCCGCGGTTGCGGTGCAGCCGTGCGGCAGCTTGGCGTCGGCGGACAGGGCCACGGAGTGCTGGGCGATGCGGTCGTAGGTGATGCCGCCCTGGGGTTCGAGGTCGAGGGAGTACCCGGCGCCGGTTTCCCACTTCTCCACCCCGAGCACCCGCACGCTGATGTGGCAGATCCGCTGGATCCGCTCGATCCATTCGGCGGCGATCGCCCGCCGCTCGGCGGACAACTCGGTCATGATCTGCCGCTGTTCGACGGCGATCGCTTCCTCTTCCCGCGCCTCTTCGTACAGGGCGGCGGAGCGGGCGGCGGCCCCGATCCCGACGCCGATGGTGGCCAGTGATCCGAGGGCGGCCCAGGTGAGGGGGCCGTGGGTCATGGCCCAGGTGGTCCATCCGGCGCCGACGAGCCAGGAGGCGGCGCGGGTGGCGAGGGTGCGGCCGGCGTTGCGCACGCGCAGACCGGCGACGGTGTGTCCCAGGGCGCCGGCGGCGCCGACGGCGAGCGCCCAGCCGGGGGGCATGGCGGTGGCGGCGCCGGTGGTGGCGACGGCGAAGGCTCCGGTGGTGGCGGACAGGGCGCCGGTCACGGGTCCGTGACCGGCCGCCCAGTCCAGCACCGGACCACTGCTCGCGACGTTCTTCTTGGCGGTGGCGGTGCTGCTCATCTCAGACGTTCCAGCCCTTCTCGGCCTCGGGTCCGTTGCGGGGGTCCTCGTGACGGGCGATGTCCTGCTCGTGGGCCTGCCGGAACAGCGGCCCCATGTCCTCCGCCACGGCCACGGCGCTCATGACGGCGCCGAAGATGTCGTTGAAGCCGTCCGCGACTTCCTTCTCCAGCGGGAACTCCGAGTCGGAGCGCTCGGCGAGGATCTTCATCACGTTCGCCACCGACGTGAGCGCGGCGGGCAGTCCCTCGACCATGGCCAGGATCTCCATGGCGTTCTCGGGGTCGTAGGCGTTGGCAGCCTGCTCCATCTCCTCAGCCGCCTCTTCGAACCGGAAACCAGACACGTTCTCTCCTTCACTGACCTGGGATGTTGCGGGGGTGGGAACGTTCGCGGCCGGCCGCTGGACGCTGTCGGCGATTCCGCCGGTGCCGTCCGTGGCGGCGTCCGCGTCGGCGGCGGCTTCCTGCTCGCGCTGCTGCTGGCGGGTGGCTTCGTCCCGCTCGGCGCGCTGCTCGGCAGCGGCGCGGACGATGCCCCAGTAGAGGCGGCGGCCGGGGTGCATCAGCCACGGGATATCGAACTTGCGGCCGATGGGGGTGGTGATCAGTCCGAGCAGGCCGACGGGGAGGGCGAGCAGCGCGGCGAGCAGGCGGCGGCCCTGGAAGCGGGCCGCCGACCGGCGCAGCGCGCGGCGGGCGGCCTTGCGGGCCGGAGCCTTACGGACCGTGGCGCGCTGCCCGGCGACGGTGGCGCCGGTCTTGGCGTCCCGCTGGGCACGGGACTTGGCGATGGCCGCGTCCCGCGCCGCCCGCGCCTTACGAGCGGCGCCGCCCGTAAGGCGTCCGGCCAGCCCGGCCCGCTTGCCCAACTGGGCTTTGCCGGCGGCGGCCTTGGCGTTGCGGCGGGCGTCGGCGACCGCGCGCCGCGCTGCGGTGGTCTGTGTCCGCTGTCCGGCGCGGGCGGGGGTCGCAGCCTTCTGCGCGGCGCGCATGGCCTTGACCTGCCCGGCTTTACCCGCTGCCTTCCCCGCGCCGCCGGCCGCGCGCTTGGCCGGGCTGTGACCGGTCTTGCTGCGGGTCTTCCCGCTGGTCGCGGTGCTGGCGTGACCAGCGGCGGAGCCGGTGGCGCGGCGGTGCTGGCCGGGCGCCTTGCCCGACCGGCCGACGGAGCCACCGGCACGGCCAGCAGCCGACCGGCTCCCCGCGCCGCGCGTGCCGCCGGTACGCAGACCTGCACTGCGGGCAGCGGACCGCCCGGCAGCGCGGGCGGCGGCCCGGCGAGCGTCGCGGCGGGGGTTGGGTTTGCGGGAGCGGGCGGCGGCGAGCGTGCCGAGCACGACCATGCCGGTCGCGGCAACCATGGCGGCGACCGGGCCGCCCACCAGGGAGGCGGCGGCGACGGTGCCCACGGTGCTGTTCGCCCCGGACAGCGCGAGCGGGACGATCGGCCAGCCGCCGGGCGTGTGCTCCACCTCCTTCACCGCTGGCGCCACGGTGGGCGGGGCGTCGGGCGGCGGAGGCGGACTGGCCGGTACCGGCTGAACGGCTACCGGCTCGGTGCTGAGTTCCGTCATGCTGAGAGCACTCCTTACTGGAGTAGGGCCCGGCCGGGGCTGTAGGAGGCGTGCGGCCGGGCCTGCTGAGCTGCGATGTTCAGGCGGCGCACTGTTCGTCGTCGGGGTACGCGCACGGCACGCACATGCCGAGCGAGGCGGGGATGACGTAGCCGGCGTCGGTGCGGCACTTGGGGCAGGTGCGGCGGGCGGCGTTGGCCTTGCCGAGCGCCGCCCACTTCGCCGGCGTCATCGACCGCACGGGCTTCGCGTCGTCGACGCGGTAGAGGTACGCGACCAGCGGCGGACGGCGACGACGCGGGCGTTCGATCTGCGCGACCACGTCCTGACCACCGGGCCGCAGCCCCTTGGCGCGGAGCTGTCGGCGGGTGGCCAGTCCGTCCGGGGCGAGCCGCCAGACGTAGACCGGTATGGAGGCCATCAGCCGGTCGCGATCGACAGTTCAGCGCCGCCGGTGCCGGGGTCGCGCAGTTCGGCGTAGCGGGTGGAGACCCAGCCGACCGACCAGCCGCACAGTTCGGCAGCGGCCCGCACCGGCAGCCCGGTGTCGAACGCTGCCTTCACGAGCCGGCGGGCCCGGTCCTCGGCGAACTTCTCCGTGGCCGGTCCGAGGGCCAGCAGCGCGGCGCGTTCACGTTCGGCCCGCTCCTCGCGCTCAGCGTGTTCACGGCGTTCACGCTCCGCCTGCTCGGCACGCGCGGCGCGTTCACGACGATCACGCTCCACCTGCTCGCGGTCGCGGCGTTCGGCTTCCTCGCGTTCACGGCGTTCACGGGCGGCCCGCTGCTGTTCACGCTCGCGTTCAGCGTGTTCACGAGCCTCGCGCTCGGCAGCCTCACGGGCTTCGGCGCGCTCGCGTTCCTCGCGGCGGGCCCGCTCCTCCCGCTCGGTCTGTTCACGGGCCAACCGGGCTTCGTGCTCACGCTGTTCACGGGCCATCGCGGCGGCATGCTCGCGTTCCTCACGGGCCCACCGCACGGCGGCTTCGCGCCGTTCGTCCACCGCCCGCTCACGGGCTTCGCGCTCCGTGCGCTGCTGGGCTTCCAGCTCGGTGACGGCGGCGGTGATGGCCCGCCGGTAGGCGAGGCCGGTCTCAGCGGTGACGATCAGCAGCAGCGGGGCGACCGCGTGCACGGCCACGCCCACCAGGTCGTTCTTCAGCGCGGAGTCGGCGACGTTCAGGGCGAGCGTCATGCAGCCAGTCATCCACCGCAGCACCACCGGCCACTTACCGCCATGCCCGCCGAGCCGGGCCAGCACCGCATCGAGCCGGACCACAATCACGACCGCCGCGTCCACCACGAGCGGGAGGATCGGGGCCGTCCAGTCCCACTGGTCGGGGGTGTGGGCGGCGGCCAGCGGGGTGACGGTGAGGATCGAGTACAGCATCGCCCCGGCCACGATCAGCCACGTACCGACCGACAGCGCGCGCTCGGCTGAACGGATCTGAACGGCGTTCACGCGACCGCCCCCGTCCATGAACGCACCCCGATCGCAGCGATCAGAACGACCGGGGAAGCGGGGTCGGCGTGGGTCTCGGTGTCCTCGGTCCACTCCCATGCGGCGCCCGGCAGCGGCTCGAACCCGAGGACGCTGAGCGCGTTCACGCGGTCCGTGAACGTCGGCACCGCCGCGCCGAACCGGTACTCCGGCCACCGCTCGGTGGTGTTCATCAGCACCACGTACAGGCGCCACCTGCCCTCACGCATGGACATCTGCGCCGTGAACGCGGCCGCCATCAGGCCACCACCGACGCGACGGCACCGCCCCGGTTCGCCAGCGTCCGACGCGCGGCCAGAACCTTCCGGCGCGCCCGGCGGATCCGCTGGTGGTCCACCTCGGTCGGCGTCCGGTCCAGCAGGCTGATCTGCACGTCCAGCAACTCGACATCCGCCTCGATCAACGGCGCCTCGACCACGAGGGCGTCCAGTTCCGCGAACGTCGGCTCGCGGTCGAAGTCGTCGGCGGCGGTAACAACCGCCTGAACAGCACCGATGTGCTTCATGGGTCGTGTCTCCTTAGAGGGTGGAACGGCCCGAACAGCGGCCCCGGTGTTCCAGCACCGGGGCCGCACGCCGTTTGAAGTCGGAACATCCGGCTCCCCACACCCCCGCCCGTACGACCAGCACGTCAAGCGCGGTCGGACGGGCGGGGGAGGCAACCGGCCGCAAGCGCCATTCGGGCGCTGCGGACATGCGCGGTCGTAGCCGCGCGGCCGTCTTTTCGACTCGGGGAGACGGGGCCCACCTATGCAGTTCTCAATCCCTTGGCACTCACTTCGTACTCACCCCTGCGGGCTTTCCTCCGGGCACCGTCAATGCAGGTGAAGCAGTCACGGCGGACCTCCCCAGCTTGCTTAGGGGGGGTTGCCGTCTCGCTTGATAGGTACGGTAGGCAAACCCGACGCTGCGTGCAACCCCCTCTCGCGATAGAGTCTGATAGCCCCCCTAGGCGACGATTGGAGAGTTGTGCACGACGACATGGAGCGGGTCTCGGGGATCTCGGACCCGGTCGACCGAGCCAAAGCCGCAATCGACCTGATGGCGCGGTACCAGAGCCGGGTGAATGAGCTGTCTCGGATCCGGCGCGAGGCGATCGAAGAGGCGCAGGCGGCCGGCATGACCCAAGCCGAAATCGCGACTCGCCTAGGCGTCAGCCGGGGGCGGGTGGGTCAGCTTGCGTCCGCCGGTCCTCCACCAGAGAGGGCGTTCTTCGGCACGGACATGGTCACCGTGTCGGTCGCCGGCATGTATGAGGCAGGCAAGGGGCCCGACCAGAACCCCAGCGAAGTGATCACCCGCGAAGACCTCAACAACTTCGAGCACCTGCGCAAGCTGGTGATCGGCATGAAACTCGACGCGCAGTACGAGGTGATCCCACCGACCGGGATCGTCAACCTCAACCGGGACAACCACGTCGTCATCTGTGGCCCCCGACGCTCCCCGATCGTGGCGCAGGTACTCGAAGGAGACGACAGCCTTCGGTTTGCGAAGGACACCGCATGGCACTTGGTGGACCAGGTCGCAGGGAAGGAGTACCGGTCGCCCGCAGACGAAGACGGGTCTGACGGCGACGTTGGTTACCTGGGACGACTCCCCCGTCTGGACGGCAAGGGGACGTTCCTCTATATCGCGGGCATCCACGCCATCGGAGCGAGCGGAGTCGTTCACTTCCTCGAAAACAACCTGGCAGAGCTTTACCGAGAGGTCCGCACGCGGCGCTTCTCCACTCTTATTTCGTGCCGTTACGACCCGCAGACGCTCGAAGTGCTGGAGAGTCGACGCGTCACCCCGCTGTACCGACACGAGGGCTGAGCATGCGCGTCGCCATTGACACCCAACCCGGTGGAGCCGGTCCCAACGAAGATTGGGTGGCCGCTACGCCGACTCTCGCCGTGATGCTGGACGGACTCAGCACGGCGGGCCTGGACACGGGATGCCGCCACGGTGTCCCGTGGTTCGTGGCCCACCTCGGCAGTCAGCTTGTCGCCGCGCTGGCAGAGCCGAGTGCTTCGCTCACGGCAGGCTTGGCGGGTGCGCTCGAACGGGTGGCGGCGCTGCATCCCGAATGCGACTTGGGCAACCCCGGTACGCCCTCGGCAACGGTCGCGATCCTCCGGCAACGGGAGGGGTTTCTCGATCACCTGGTCTTGGCGGACTCCCCGGTCGTTCTCGAAGGGCGCCAGGGCTTCACCGTGATCACTGACCTTCGCGTGGACGACGTGCTTCCCGAGCTGCGGACCGAAGTCGAGCAGTACGAGACCCATACGGCAGACCACAAAGAGGCACTGCGCCGATTCGTGACGGCGCAACGGCAGATCCGCAACACGTCCGCCGGCTATTGGGTGGCGGCGGCCGGTCCGGAAGCAGCCGAGCACGCGCTTGTGGGCAGCACCCCCACCGAGGACGTGCGCGCCGCAGCGGTCCTGTCCGATGGCGCGTCACGACTAGTCACCGAGTACGCCATGGCGACGTGGCCCGAAGTCTTCACGACCCTCCGGACCGGGGGCCCGCGAGAGCTGATCGATACCGTCCGGAAGGTTGAGGCCACGGACCCGACGGGGCGGCGGTGGCCGCGCTACAAGTCAGGTGACGACGCTTCCGTTGCCTTCTGTCAGTGGTGATAACCGCAGGTCGGTAGCGAGGGGCGCCGTCTCGCTCCGTCTCAGTTTCCGTCTCATTCACCCCCGTCCGATGCCGTTCGTAGCCGTTCACGTGCCGGGCGCGAGTACGGAAATGAACGGGGTTGGACACCCCCGGACGCTGTTTCCGCAGGTGGGAGCAGACCTCGAAAGCGAGTGTGCCCGCTCTGCCGTCGGCAGGGCGGGCGCTGCACTGCGCTAGGAACTTCCTTACCTCGTTCAAGCCCCGGCTGCCGCTCCGCCGCGCGCTTCCCGGCTCCGCTCCGGGCGCCGCTCCTGCCTTCGGCCCGCTCCGCCCGCGCTGCGCCGAGGCACGCCCACGTGTGGGTAGGGCCGGTGGCCATGAGTCGATCACGAATATCGCGGGCACTGTCGGAACAATGCCTCCGGCGGGGGATTGGTCGGCACCTGGATGGAGGGGGGCGCCGTTGCCGACTGTGGGTCCGTTGGGGCGGACGGGATGGGAGCAGTGGTGAGCGATGGTCGAGGAAGTTGGTCGACTCAAGGCATTCTGCTACATAGGGTCGGCCCAGCGGTTCGCGCGGTTTTGACTAGAGTTTGATATTAGATGTGCACCTTTGAGATCCACATTCCTTGCCCTCATTGACCCACCTCCGACAGTCAGGGCAACGAATTGCCGAGTAAAGATCCAGAACCGCTCTGCCGAAATGTCGAGCCTCATTCATGCTCAATTCAAGCACCTTTGGATCAGCGTGTGCCGCCAAGTTTCGCAAAGCCCGATCTGCCGCTAGATTTCTGAGTTCCGGCTCAAGGCGTGTATCGCGCAATGAGGACTGCGTAGCGGACCAAAGGTCGGCGAGCATGTGTCGACCATCTCTCTTGTACGGGACCATGAGGCTGAACCGCGCGCAAAGCTCCCTGCACAGGTATTCCAGCAAAGGCCCAGCACGACCAACAATTCCCTCCGGTTCACCGTGATCTAGCATGAATGTAAGGTCTTTTGACAAGACATCCACACCCGGCTGCTGAAGTATTGGCCCCTCCGCGACATCCCAGGATCTGATCTGGTGCTCAACGAACCTGTGTTCATGTGCGCTGAACAGAGACCGCAACCGCTCCATCCAGAGCCGATCGTGGACAGTGAAAATCAGCTGCCAGTCCTGGAAGTTGCTCAATAGATGGTTGACGAGATCCTGTCGCACGCCAGCGTCTACGCTCTGGAGGACGTCATCTAGAATGAGGACTCGCGCCTGTCCGTGTTCGGCTGCCTTTTTCGCGACGGAGGTGAAAAAGAGGAGGGCCAAGAGATCCCTGTATGCCTCCGAAAAGATCTGCTGCGGGAAACAGCTTCGTCCATCGCTTAGCCCCACGCGGATGTCGAGCGACAGTGGGCCAGACCTGCCGAACAAGATATCGATCCGTTCAACAGAGTGCTCTCGACATATCGCTCTAAAGGCATGAGTTACCTCATCGGCAACCCCCTTCAAGGCTACCTTTACTAGGTCAACTTGGTCTCGATGCAGAGCAGGGTTGAGTAGGTTATCCTTTGCCGCGATCTGCTTCTTGATGCTCCGCATATCCGAGTGAACCTGGGATAGGTTCCTGATCGTGCGGCCAAGCTCCGGATCCATCGCTTCCCAGCCTTTATTTTGCTGGAAGCTGTACGGTGACTGTTCCTTATAGACCTTTTCCTTAATTACTTTGCTGAATCCTTCTCGGCTATCTACATCGGCGGGGCGGACACCTAGGAGCAGTGCAAGGCGTTCGGCGTAGGCAGTTCGCTTGATACGCAGTTCCGTCAAGGTCGCTTCGAGACGATGTGCGGCTTCGTCCGGACGAATCGCCAGAGTCTCGGAACTTGCTGGGAAGTAGTCCAGTAGAATCGTGCCTCGACTGAGCGCTCCTGTATCTAGGAAGCGGAGGAGATCAGACCTCTGAATGGTGATAGGGGCAAGGCGAAATCCCGGCCTTACTGTCAGTGGTTCAGCCGCAATAGTGCCGCCGGCATCGGTGACGACTTCCCGTCGAACCTTAGTGCCGTCCGAAAGCTCTACCAGGGACCAATTGCCGGAGTCTCTAGAGAAAGAGCGCAAAGCTGGCGACACGGGTGAATCGTACAGAGTCGAGCGGCCAATCCTGCCTTGAAGGGCGAACTCGATCGCATCCGCGATGGTCGATTTACCGGTTCCATTCTCGCCGAAGATCAGGGAAGAAACGGGCTCTTTCTTTAGCAGGAAGGGAATTTTCAAAGAGCCGGGGGCGCCTCTGATGCCAAAAAGCTCAACTGATCTGATCCGAACTTCGCTATCGGAGCGATCGTAAGCGATGCGAAGACTTAGACGATCGGCTTGGTCCTGCTGCTCGCTGGCTGCGGCGGCCAGGAGGTCCGCAGCCGACTCGGTAGCCTCCAGTGGCGGCAGATCCGGAAGTACGAATAGATCCTTTCTGGTTCCCATCGTCTTCGCTTCTTTGAGAATTCCGTCAATCTTGATCGAGTCGAAGCCAGGACCAAGGAATCTGAGCCAATCCGCCAAGTCTGCTTTGGTATTTTCCAGGCTTGCCCGTATCTCGACCCGGACAAAGCGAGGAATTTTGATGCCTGCGCTGCACTTATCTGCTAGCTCCAAAGCGGCGCGTCTGACCTCCGGTGTGGCGTATGTGCGACTCCTGGCGACGTAGAAGCACGCAAAGCACAGTTGAGTTATGGACTCGATCAACTTTTGTGGATCGCGGAATTGTGCAGCGTTATTCGCTAGGCGATCGGCGTGAAAGAAGAGCAATTGTACCTGGTCGCGCCCCTTTACCTTCCGGCTCCTGATTGCCGTCCGGATGGCTTCATCGTCAACAGATTCCCAACGAGTGACGATCGTGCGCGGAATCGGTGAAATCTCTTGGCGCGCCCGGATAATTGAAAGCAGGCGATTAGCTGTCTGTGTGAGTGCTGCGGCATCTTGTTCGAAAGTTTCCGACGCCACGCTCCGATGTTGCACGGCCCCTCCGATTCGCCCTGTCCACTCTGCGACGTGTCCTCGGCGGGTCACCAAGGTACATCTGGGTCGATCTTGCCCGACCACAGATGTTGTGTCCGGCGAACCGCACACAAGGAGGGCACGATCCAGGGCGACACGATCTAGCGATGAACGAGTACGTGCGGCACCTGGGCCACGAAGAGCTTGCCGCAGACGCGGTGCGGCGGAGCTGGGTGGCAACCATGCCGAAGGGGGTGGATCTCCCCATCCTTCGGGGGCTTGTCAGTAGGCAGATCCTCTGGGGCGCCGCCCTCCCAAGGTAGTACCCCTACCGAAGTTGCTTCGGGACGAAGCGGTCGTGCCACAGCTAGGGATGACCGCCGACGGGGGATCGAGGCGCACCCACCCAGTGGCAGCGCGGCCAACCTCTGGCCAACCAGGCGTAGGCGGCTCCCAGTGAGAGGACGCTTGCGCAGGTCAAGCCGCATTGGTCCGGGCAGATCCGGCCGGTCTTGAAAACCGTCGTGGCGCGAGTCACCGTGGGTTCAAATCCCACACCCACCGCCAGATGAAACGGCCCCTGACCAGGCAATTGGTCAGGGGCCGTCGTCGTGCGCGGTTCCCGCTCAGCACCGTGGTTCCCCGTGGCTTCCCGCTGGATCGGGCACGGATGGGGCACGAGCACCTCCTGATCCGTAGCTCTAGCGCGATCGGTCAGCGGGAGTCATACCGGCCGCCGCTGGGCGGGCCTGGAGGGGCACTACCGTGCGGGGGCGCTTACTAGGGTTGCGGTACCTGGCTGCTGTACCGCACGATCCAAACGGGGTGACCATGGAACGGCATGTGCTGGAATCGCTGTTGATCGGTGATGACGAGGCGTCCGTGACAGCTCTTGCCGCCCTCCGCAGCGGCGCCCCCTACTCGGTGGAGGAGCGGGTACAACCCACTGGTGCGCATGCCGGAGTCTTCAGTCGCCGACTTCAGCGCATGCGGATGCGCGGATTCGAACCTCCTGGCCTGGAGCGAGCAGTGCAGCTCATCAGGGAATATGGTCGGCCTGTGCGCACAGCGCTGATCGATCCTGAGAATCGGACACGGTTCACCCTGCTCTTCCTCACCGAGGACGGCGGTGCACTCGTGGCCTGCACTAGCTGGCCACTGCCGTTGGTTGCCAGGAAGCCACCGCTTCAGGAGTTCGATCCGTCGGTCGCCCTGGAGCATTGATGCTCAAGTGCGCACTGTGCCTTCGGTCGCTCAAGTCTGTCTGCGTGCACCGCCGTTGATGTCAGCTGTTGATGTCAGGTTGGATGGCCCGATGGAGCGTATTGAGGCCGAGCTGTTCACAGATGGCGGCAACGGCGCCGTGGTTCGCTTGCCCGGTCGACGGTTCCCCGGGGTCCTGGTGCAGGGCGACTCTCTTCACATCCTCCGAAGCGACGTGGCCGAGGTGGTGGAGGCATGCGAGCGAGGCGACGTGTATGAGGCTCGCGACTCCGCCGGCCTTCTTCTGGCGAACCTGGATGCTCTGCTGGCGCGGTACGAGGCAGCGTTGAGCGAGCATAAGATTCCGAGGCCGTACTGAGCTGCCGGACCACCAGCTTGGGAAGCTGCGGTCACGTGGGGTCCGCTTGAGCGCTGACCTGGACAGACGGCTGTGCTCCGACTTCGGTCGCGGAACCTGTGTTCCCCGTCAGTCCCCGCTGTTCCCCGCTCGATCTGGTGCGGTTGTGGTGCGGGGCCAACTGGCTACACCCAACGGTCGATCATCGTCAGGTCTGTTGTCAGTGCCTGCGGTTATGGTCTCAAGCGCGCGGTCGGCTTCCGGGGGTTCCAGCTCTGAAGGAAAGGGTTTCATCCCCGGCCTGTCTGGGGGCGGCTCGGAGACTCGTCCGAGACCTAACCGACGGCCGGGCTGCGTCGATGGCCATGAGATGACCTGCCAGCGCCGACCGCGCACCCCCTTCCCGCGTGGGCGGACGCACGCTTTCCAACTGTGGTGGTGGGGCGGAGGGCTGTGTGCAGGGGCGTTCACCTGGGTTCATGCGCGGCTGGACGTCGGCGCTGGGACGGCTTCGGGTCTCGTCTGAACGGCCATGAACGGCGCTGAATGAGACGGAAACTGAGACGGCCCTGTACTCCCGAAGCTGCGGCGAAGTGACGAGTAGCTGAGAGTGAGGCTCTAGGCACCGCTCTCCTTGTCGCCCGGATCGGACCGCTCGCAGCTACGGTAGACGCCCATGAACGCCTACGACCGAGCCGTGCAACGCGCCCTCGCCACCACCGGGCACACCCACCTCACCACCCGTCAGCTCGCCGCGCTCCTCGACCGCACCGAGGAAGCCATTCCGCACGCACAACACCTTCAACGCCTTCACCCCGGACACGCCACCACCCGCGACCGCCTGCACGCCGCCGGCATGACCTGCGCACGGATTGGTCTCCACGAGGACGGTGACCCGGAGTTCCTTGACGCGCTGCTGCAGGAACTCGCCCACACATAAGCCTGGCAACAGGCCACGGTGGGCGTTGCCGTCCAGCCGGAAAGGCGTCGGCGGGTGAGAGGCCGCGAAGTGCCTTGTAGAGGTCGCCGTAGGCGCCCCAGCCGATGACGCTGCCGTCGTCGTTCAGACTGCCCATGTACCAGTCGCCATAGTCGACGGCTATCGCAAGTGGGTGAGCTGGGTCTTTGCTGGTCAGGGGCGATGGGGTCGTGCGCCTGGTGGTCGTCGTTGGCCACTGTTGAGCGGCCTCAAGCGAGCATGAGAGGCAACCGAAGCCGTGACGCGCGACCGGAGCTGGCACTGAGGCGGCCGTTCACGGCCTAGGCCTCCGCTACCGCGTCTCGGTCCGCGCCTTGCCGGAGGAACGCAGGACCGCAGATCTGGTATTCGTCAGGGCGAAGGTCGCTGTCTTCTTGGATGGCTGCTTCTGGCGCGGATGCCCAACTCATCACATCACACCCACCGCACTGTGAAACGGCCCCTGACCAGGTATGACGGTCAGGGGCCGTGCTGTTGGCGGTGGGGCCACGAGATGCGGGCCGGGGGACGGGCGCGGATTCTGGTGGGGATGGTGTACACGGCGGAAGGAGCCGTTATGTCTGTGATGGACAAGCTCAAGCAGATGCTGAAGGGCCATGAGCACCAGGCCGGGCAGGGTGTCGACAAGGGCGGCGACTACGTCGACGAGCGGACGCAGGGGAAGTACAGCGGTCAGGTGGACTCGGGGCAGGAGAGGCTCAGGCGGCAGATGGGCTCGGAGCAGACAAGGCCCACCGACACCGGCCGTGAGGACCCGCCCCGGTAGCGGTGTGGGGTGGTGACGTGGGTGATGGTGTGGTCGGCGGGGGCCGTGGGTCCCACTCGTTCTCGTCCTCGTCGGCCGTAGCCGCCTCAGCTCTTCCGAAGTTCTTCCCGCGACCGGTGTCCGCGACCGGTGTCCGCGACCGGTGTCCGCGACCGGTGTCCGCGACCGGTGCCCACGAACGGTGCCCACGAACGGTGGGCGCCGGTCGTCCGTGAGGTGGGCCCCTGCCTCCCTCCGCCTCGCACCTCCCCGCCTCACACCCCCCGCCCCGACATCCGCGCCGCCGAGGCCACCGTCGAGCGGGCCTCCCGTTCCGTGAGGCCCGTGTGTACGGCGGCCTCGACCAGGGCGTTGGTGAGGTCGGGGCCGAGGTCGTTCTCGTAGGCGCGGCAGGCTGCCCAGAAGAGGCGGGTGTTGCGTTGGCCCTCCTGGGCGGTCAGGACGAAGTGGACCAGGCCGTGGCCGTGGCCCGGGCCGCCGCCGGACGGGGACGAGGGGCCCAGGCCCGTGCGTGCCGGTGGCAGCAGGAGGCGGAGCAGGGCCGGTGGGCAGGGGGCCGGGGGGAGGTGGGAGGTGCCGGGGGCCGTGCCGTAGACGCCGTGGTCGGTGCGGGAGCCGGGGCCGACGAGGTAGCCGCCGGCGCCGCGGATGTCGATGCCGGGGGCGAGCCGGCTCGCGGAGTTGGGGACGACGACGTCGGGCGGGCCGGTGAGCCAGAGGTGGCGTCCGCCGCTGGGGGTCAGTACGACGACCGTCTCGGGGATCGTGAACAGGTGGCGCAGGGCCAGTTCGCGGAGGGCCGCCGAGGAGTCCGTACCGGATTTGGTGTCGAGGTCGACGCCGATCAGATGGTGGGGCCGGCGGCCGCAGGCGATGCCGTAGCCGGTGGCCCAGGGGGCGGCGGCGAAGAGTTCGCGGACGCGGTGGGGGTCGGTGGAGGCGTCGTGGACGCCGTGGCCGAAGCGGCCGCACTCGCCGTGGCAGGGGGACGGTGGCGGGTTGTCGCGGTGAGGGGAGCGCAGGGCCGGGAGTTTCGCGCGGGACAGGGGGATCACCGCCAGCCCGCGTTCGGCGGCGGAGAGGGCGTGGGCCAGAGCCAGGGTGCCGGCCTGCCGGTCAATGGTGGCCATGCATCCATGTTCGTACACGTGTTCGATAAAGGGAAGAGGGTTCGGGGTGTGCTTTCGGCCTTCGGGGGTCTGTTCGCGGGTTGGCCGGAAATCTGCCGGAACGCTTCGCCCCTTGTCCCACTTGATCTTGCTGTCGCTCGTCGGGCTCATCGCGGCTGAGCTGGGAGTTCCTTGATCCAAGGGGGTTTATCGACTTGTCATCACGCTTCAGAGGGAATGGGAGCTTCCGGGGTGGTTCGCCGGGGATTCGGTGGGCAACTCTTGATTCGCGACGTCGAAGACCCGCACCGAGGCGGTTGGCCAACTGCCCCGGGGCAACCCGTACTTGTGTGAAGTTCCTGGAGGAAATGCACATGGCAAGCATCCGTACCGCCCGCGTTCTCGCCGCCGTCTCGGCGCTCCCGCTCGCCGCCGCCCTGTTCACCGGTGTGGCGACGGCCGACAACGGCTCCTTCGCGGACAACGGATCGAACGCCGGCGTGGCGAACATCGTCGGCAGCGGTGTCGGTCACGACAACAACGGCAACTCGTCGACCTCGCAGCAGCAGGCGAACGGCTCGGGCGCCTCGAACCAGAACAACACGGCCCAGGTCAACGGCTCCGGCTTCACGGCCATCGACCAGGACAACGCCGTCGTCAGCTTCACCAACCTCTGGTAAGCCGGTCGGGGGCGGGTCGGAGGCCGGGGTGCATGGATGAGGTCGCCCCGGTCCTGAAGGGCCCGACCCTCGGACGTAGGACGTGTGGGACATGTTTGTGGGGTGTGACACGCCTGTGCGGCGGTGCTTCGGCACCGCCGCACAGGCGTTTTCGTGATCAAGAGGGTGCTGCCGTGGGCTGCTCGGCGACCTTGACAGTTCCGGCGGTAGTTCCTTCAATCTGACGGACAGTCAGAAGTTTTGGAGGGGGCGGCGTATGGCGGTCGAGGACCTGTCCGTACGGCTCAAGGTCTACGAGGGGCGCGCGGCCGTCCTCGGCGGCCGTGGCAAGGATCCCGTCAACTCGCCCATGATCCGGCACTGGTGCGAGGCCCTGGGGGACACCAGCCCCGCGTACACCGGACCGGACGCCGTCGCCCCGCCCACCATGCTCCAGGTCTGGACGATGGGCGGGCTGAGCGGGCACGAGAACCGCTCGGCGGCGTACGACGAACTCCTCGCGCTGCTCGACGGCGCGGGGTACACCTCCGTCGTCGCCACCGACTGCGAGCAGGAGTATCTGCGGGCGCTGCGGCCGGGGGACGAGATCGTGTTCGACTCGGTCATCGAGTCGGTGTCGGAGAGGAAGACCACCAGGCTGGGCACCGGGTACTTCGTCACGACCCGGATGGATGTGCGCGTGGGCGACGAACTCGTGGGCACCCATCGCTTCCGGATCCTCAAGTACACGCCGACCGACGTGCCGAGGGAGCCGCCGTCCCAGGAGCCGGCCCGCCGCCCCCGCCCCGTCGTCAACCGCGACAACGCCGGCTTCTGGGAAGGCGTCTCGCGGCACCGGCTCCTCATCCAGCGCTGCGCCGACTGCGCCACGCTCCGCCTCCCCTGGCTGCCGGGCTGCAACGCGTGCGGTTCGCCCGAGTGGGACACGGTCGAGGCGTGCGGCGAGGGGGTCGTGTACTCGTACGTCGTCATGCATCACCCGCCCTTCCCGGCCTTCGATCCGCCGTACGCCGTCGGGCTGATCGAGCTGGCGGAAGGGGTGCGGATGGTCAGCGGTGTCGTCGGGGTGCCGTACGACAAGGTGCGGATCGGGATGGCCGTACGGCTCGAATTCGAGCGTCATGACGCGGAGTTGGTGCTTCCGGTCTTCCGTGTGTCGGAGACGGAGACGGAGACGGAGACGGAGACGGAGACGGAGACGGAGACCGAGACCGAGACCGAGACCGAGACGGAAGCGGAAGTTGAGGTGGGGTCGGCGTGAGGGGCGTGGCCGGGCAGGCGTTGCCGTCGCTGGAGATCGAGATCACCCGCACGCTCGTCGTCGCGGGGGCGATCGCCTCGCGCGACTACCAGGACGTGCACCACGATCCGGAGCTGGCGCGGCGGCGCGGGTCGCCGGACGTCTTCATGAACATCCTGACGACGAACGGGCTGGTGGGACGGTATGTCACCGATCATTTCGGCCCGGCCGCCGTCGTGCGGAAGGTGGCGATCCGGTTGGGCGCGCCCAACTACCCGGGCGACACGATGGTGTTGACCGGCACGGTCGAGGCGGTCGACGGACGTACGGCCACGGTCAGGGTCATCGGCGAGAACGGTATCGGCAGACATGTCACCGGCACGGTGACCGTGACCCTGGGGGAGGCGGAGTGAGCGTACGGACCAGGGACCGGCTCGGCGGGCAGGCCGCGATCGTCGGGATCGGCGCGACCGATTTCTCCAAGGACTCGGGGCGCAGTGAGCTGCGGCTGGCCGTGCAGGCGGTGCGGGCGGCGCTCGACGACGCGGGGCTTGCGCCGGCGGACGTGGACGGGATGGTGACGTTCACGATGGACACCAGCCCGGAGATCACGGTCGCGCAGGCGGCCGGCATCGGTGAGCTGTCCTTCTTCTCCCGCGTCCACTACGGCGGCGGCGCCGCGTGCGCGACCGTGCAGCAGGCGGCGCTCGCGGTCGCGACGGGCGTGGCTGAGGTCGTGGTCTGCTACCGCGCGTTCAACGAGCGCTCGGGGCGACGGTTCGGTTCCGGCGTACGCCACCGGGAGCCGTCGGCGGAGGGCGTGGCGCTCGGCTGGACCCTGCCGTTCGGGCTGCTCACGCCCGCGTCCTGGGTGGCGATGGCGGCCCAGCGCTATCTGTACGCGTACGGGCTGACCCCCGAGGCGTTCGGGCACGTCGCCGTGGTCGACCGGAAGTACGCGGCGACGAACCCGGCGGCGTACTTCCACGGCCGCCCCATCACCCTCGACGAGCACGCGGCCTCGCGCTGGATCGTCGAACCGCTGCGGCTGCTGGACTGCTGCCAGGAGACGGACGGCGGGCAGGCGCTCGTCGTGACCTCCGTGGAGCGGGCCCGGGATCTGCCGAGGCCGCCGGCCGTGGTCGTGGCCGCCGCCCAGGGCGCGGGCCGGGCGCAGCAGCAGATGACCGGCTTCTACGACAGCGATCTCACCGGGCTGCCGGAGATGGGCGTCGTCGCCCGCCAGCTCCGGCGCACCTCGGGGCTCGGCCCCGACGACATCGACGTGGGCATCCTGTACGACCACTTCACGCCGTTCGTGCTGATGCAGCTGGAGGAGTTCGGGTTCTGCGGGCCGGGGGAGGCGGCGGACTTCGTCGCGGAGGAGCGGCTGCCGCTCAACACCCATGGCGGGCAGCTCGGCGAGGCGTATCTGCACGGGATGAACGGCATCGCGGAGGCGGTACGGCAGCTGCGGGGCACCTCCGTGAACCAGGTCCCCGGCGCGGAACGGGTGCTGGTCACCGCGGGTACCGGGGTGCCGACCTCGGGGTTGGTGCTGGGGACGGACGGGTGAGTGGGGCGGATGTGCCGGGCGGGGGAGCTTTCGGGCACCCTGGGGGTCGGTGGGACCGGTGCCGTACGACCGGGGCAGGTGCTTCTCAGGGGTACACCCTCAGTACCTGGGGGCTGTTCATCCACCTCCAGTAGGTGAGGTCTGCCCCACTCCTACAACCTGAGGGGGATTCGCCTTCGGGACCTGCGGCCGATCCGCCGGGCGGGGCCCGCTCCTAGCGTGGAGCCATGACCACACCCGTCTGCACCAGCGCTTCGAAGGCCGCTGCACCCGTGACGCGGACCCTGTCGACCTCGGCCCGTTCGACCGCGGGCCGTTCGGCCTCGACCCGGCCGGCCCTCGGGGGCCTGACGAACCTGTCGTACCCGTCGTTCTCGGCGTACGTGAAGGCCCGCCAGCCGGTGCTGCTGCGGACCGCCCGGTCGCTCACCGCGAACCCGTGCGACGCCGAGGACCTGCTGCAGACCGCGCTGGCCAAGACATATGTCGCCTGGGAGCGCATCGAGGACCACCGGGCCCTCGACGGCTATGTCCGCCGGGCGCTGCTGAACACCCGGACCTCCCAGTGGCGCAAGCGCAAGGTGGACGAGTTCGCCTGCGACGAGCTGCCGGAGCCCGAGGGGGTGCAGGCCGCCGATCCGGCCGAGCAGCAGGCGCTGCACGACGCGATGTGGCGGGCGATCATGAAGCTGCCGGCGCGGCAGCGGGCCATGGTCGTCCTCAGGTACTACGAGGATCTGAGCGAGGTCCAGACGGCCGAGGTCCTCGGGGTCTCGGTCGGCACGGTGAAGTCGGCGGTGTCGCGCGCGCTGGGCAAGCTGCGCGAGGACCCCGAGCTGGAACCCGTGCGGTAGCCCGAGCGGCAGCCCGCACGGGAACCCGTGCGCCGGCCCGCCCGTTGTCCTGATGTTGTTCCGTCGATGCCCTGCCGTGGCTTCGCACATCCGGCCCGTCGGGTGACCGCTCTGATCGATCATCCCGCCTTCTAGTGACATACCGAGCGGTATGTGCGCAGAATCAGCACAACTGTTACCACCGCGTAGGCAGAGCCGCCCCGGGAGGACGCCGTGCTGAGCACCATGCAGGACGTACCGCTGTTGATCTCCAGGATCCTGACCCACGGACAGGTCATCCACGGGACGTCGCAGGTGATCACCTGGACCGGAGAGGGCGAGCCCGAACGCCGCTCCTTCGCCGAGATCGGCGCCCGTACCGCGCAGCTGGCCCACGCCCTGCGCGAGGACCTCGGAGTCGACGGCGACGAACGCGTCGCGACTCTCATGTGGAACAACTCGGAGCATGTGGAGGCGTACTTCGCGATCCCCTCCATGGGCGCCGTCCTCCACACCCTCAATCTGCGGCTGCCCCCCGAGCAGCTCGCCTGGATCGTCAACCACGCCGCCGACCGCGTGATCATCGCCAACGGTTCGCTGCTGCCCCTCCTCGCACCGCTCCTGCCGCACCTCAAGCCGGTGGAGCACGTCGTCGTCGCCGGGCCCGGCGACCGGTCGCTGCTCGCCGGAGCGAGCGTCCAGGTGCACGAGTACGAGGACCTGATCGCCGGCAAGCCGACCACGTACGACTGGCCCGAGCTGGACGAACGCTCCGCCGCGGCCATGTGTTACACCTCCGGCACCACCGGCGACCCCAAGGGCGTCGTCTACTCCCACCGCTCGATCTATCTGCACTCCATGCAGGTCAACATGGCCCAGTCCATGGGCCTGACGGACGCGGACCTCTCGCTCGTCGTCGTCCCGCAGTTCCATGTCAACGCCTGGGGTCTGCCGCACGCGACCTTCATGACCGGCGTCAACATGCTGATGCCGGACCGGTTCCTGCAGCCCGGCCCGCTCGCCGAGATGATCGAGACGCTGAAGCCGTCGCACGCCGCCGCGGTGCCCACCATCTGGCAGGGCCTGCTCGCGGAGCTGACCGCCCGCCCGCGCGAGGTCGGCTCGCTCAACCAGGTCACCATCGGCGGCTCCGCCTGCCCGCCGGCCCTCATGCAGGCCTTCGACCAGCTCGGGATGCGTGTCTGCCACGCCTGGGGCATGACGGAGACCTCCCCGCTCGGCACCATCGCCCGGCCGCCGGCCCATGTCGAGGCCGGCTCGGAGGAGGAGCTCGCCTACCGCCTCACCCAGGGCCGCTTCCCCGCCTCCGTCGAGGCCCGCCTCTCCGGCCCCGGCGGCGAACGCCTCCCCTGGGACGGCGAGTCCGCCGGTGAACTGGAGGTCCGCGGCCCCTGGATCGCGGGCGCGTACTACGGCGGCCAGGGCTCCGAACCAGTCCGCCCCGACGACAAGTTCAGCGAGGACGGCTGGCTGAAGACGGGCGACGTCGGCACGATCAGCCCCGACGGCTTCCTCACCCTCACCGACCGCGCCAAGGACGTCATCAAGTCCGGCGGCGAGTGGATCTCCTCCGTCGAGCTGGAGAACGCCCTCATGGCCCACCCGGACGTCGCCGAGGCCGCCGTCGTCGCCGTACCGGACGAGAAGTGGGGCGAACGCCCCCTCGCCACGGTCGTGTTGAAGGAGGGGTCCACCGCCGACTTCGCCACCCTCCGTTCCTTCCTCTCCGAAGAGGGCCGCATCGCCAAGTGGCAGCTGCCCGAGCGCTGGACGATCATCGAGTCGGTGCCGAAGACGAGCGTGGGCAAGTTCGACAAGAAGGTGCTGCGCAGGCAGTACGCGGAGGGTGCGTTGGACGTGACGCAGATCTAGGGCCCGTACCTGTACCCATACTTGTAGGTACGTCGGTCGGGGCGGTGTTTCACGTGGAAAAGAGGCCCTTTCGGGGCTCGTGGGGCTTCGGCCACGGTGTGGCTTGAAAGGAGCGTGGGGCGGGGTCGCTCATGTCGGC
>NZ_JBEOYO010000020.1:113283-164075 GCF_040297125.1 Streptomyces sp. NPDC001868
CGACGCCGTCCCACTAGTTGGTGGGCGTGGGGCGGGTGGGGGTTGATCGACACCCCCCCCCCCCCCCACCGCTGCCGTATCCGGGCTCAGTTCGTACCGACTCGTGCCAACAGGTCCACGATCCGGGTCTGCACCTCGGTGCTCGTCGAGCGTTCCGCGAGGAAGAGGACCGTCTCCCCCGAGGCCAGGCGCGGGAGTTCGGACTGGTCGACGGCGGCGGTGTAGACGACGAGCGGGGTGCGGTTCAACTGGCCGTTCGTCCGCAGCCAGTCGATGATTCCGGCCTGGCGGCGGTGCACCTGAAGCAGGTCCATCACCACGAGGTTGGGCCGCATCTGCGCGGCCAGCGTCACGGCGTCCGCGTCGGACGCGGCCCGGGCGACCTGCATGCCACGCCGTTCCAGCGTCGCGGTCAGGGCGAGCGCGATCTCCGCGTGCTCCTCGATGAGCAGGACGCGCGGCGGGTGCTGCTCGGAGTCACGCGGCGCGAGCGCCTTCAGCAGGATCGCCGGGTCCGCGCCGTACGCCGCCTCGCGCGTCGCCTGGCCGAGTCCCGCCGTCACGAGGACGGGGACCTCGGCGGCCACGGCGGCCTGGCGCAGCGACTGCAGTGCCGTGCGGGTGATGGGGCCGGTCAGCGGGTCGACGAACAGGGCGGCCGGGTAGGCGGCGATCTGGGCGTCCACGTCCTCGCGGGAGTTCACGATGACGGGCCGGTAGCCGCGGTCGCTCAGCGCCTGGTGGGTCGTCGCGTCCGGCGCGGGCCACACCAGCAGCCGGCGCGGGTTGTCCAGCGGCTCCGGCGGCAACTCGTCGTCCATCGGCTGCGGATGCGGCCGGTCGGGGACCTCCACGGCGCCACCGGGACCGTCGAGCGGCTCCGGGCCTTCGTCCGCGTTCTCGTCGGGCGCCCCTATGGCGTACGACCGCCCGGCACCCTCCGTACGGCCCGTCAGCCGGGACTGTCCGGCGAGGGACGGCTGCGGCGGAAGCGGGACCTGCCCGGCGAGCGAGGGCTGCGACACCTGCGCGGCCGGCTGCTGCGGCTGGGCCGTCGGCTGGGCCGGGGGCGGGGTCTGGCCGGTGGCGATACGCATACCGGCGCCGTTGGTCAGGGTGGACTGCGGGTGGGGGCGCGCGGCGGTCTCGGGGCGGTCGCCGGTCGGCTGGGGCGGCGTCCCCAGCTTGCGGCGCCTGCCGGAACCACCGGGCTGGTTCGGGGCGGGCGTGGCCCCGGTCTGGGGCTGCGCCTGGGTGCCCGCCGCTGCCTGTCCCTGCGTCTGCGCCTGCGCCTGGGGGCCGCTTTGGCGGGAGAACGGGACGCCCTGGCCGAGCGTCCGCACGCTGATCGCCCGGCCGTGGGTGGAGTTGGGGTCCAGCGGAGCGGGTGCGGGGGCCGGCGGGGTCGCCTGAGCCTGGGGGCGGGCCTTCGCCTTCGCCTGGGCAGGGGCCGCGGCTTCGGCGGGCAGCGGCTGCGCGGCGCGCGGCTGCTGCTGTACGGCGACCTCCGGCGGCAGCGGGGTGCCCGAGGAGGGGGTCGACTGCGGGGGCAGCGGCGCCTGCGGAGCGGCTACGGGGATACCGGCGCCGGAGGTCTCGTGGCGGGGGTCGGGCCAGGACTGGGGCTGCGGCTGCGGTGCGCCGGGGGTCGCGGCCTGGGCCTGAGCGGCGAGGGGCTGAGCGGCGAGGGGCTGGTGCGCGCCCTGCACGGCCTGAACCCCTGGTACGGCCTGAACTCCTGGTACGACGACGGACTGCCCGACGGCTCCGGCCTGCGCGGGCACCGGCTGCTGTCCACCGGGGGCCCCTTGCGGCGGGACGGTGCCCTGCGCGGCGAGGGGGTGTCCGGCGCCGGGCTGTCCGGGGGCGGCCTGGGCGGCAGCGACCTGTGCGGCGCCCACCGGAACCCCCTGCGGAGCACCGGACTGGGCGGCGACCGCTGCCGGGACGGCTACGGCATGAGGGGCGCCCGGGACACCCTGGGCGGACACGGCGGGTTGCGCGGCGGCCACCGCAGCGCCCTGCGCGGGCACCGGCTGCGCGGGTCCGCCCTGGGGGGGAATCCCCTGCGCGGGAGCGCCCTGGGCGGGCACCCCTTGCGCGGGCGCCATCGTGGCGACGCCGTCGCCCTGCTGCGGAGCGGGCTGCCGTACCGCCCTGCGGCGGCCCGTCGGGGTGGGCACCGGGTGCGGCTGTGGAGGCGTGTGGTCGCCGGCCGGGTTGTGCGGCGCGGCGTCATGGCGGCCGTCGTCGACACCAGCGGCCGGGGCACCCGGCATCTGGCCCGCGGCGGGCACTTGACCCATGCCGGGCGTCTGGCCCTGGTTCACGCTGGGCGCCTGACCGGCACCGGCGGCCTGACCGGCATCAGGGCCCTGCCCCGCGCCGACCGCCTGACCCGCACCCGGGCCGGTGACACCCTGGGGCATCTGCTGCCCGGCCCCGGCGACCTGCGGCCCGATCCCGGCGGCGGGAACCGGCCCGCCGACGGGCACAACTCCCCCGGCCTGCACGGCTCCTGCGGCGGGCGCCGGCTGCCCGGCGGGTACCGGCTGCCCGGCGGGTGCCGGGTGCGCTTCAGCGGCAGGGACGACGCCCCCGCCCGCACCGGCTCCACCCTGGCCGCCTTCAGCTTCGTACCCCTCCCCGCCCTGCACGGGCGCGGCGGGCATGGCGGGCATGGCGGTTCCGGCGGGCAGCGGCATCGGCATGGGCGCGCCGGGCGCACCCGGGCCCGCGGGCAGGGGGACCGGACCGAGGCCGGCCGCCTGCGCGTACTCGGGCCCCCGGTCGGCCTCGGCCGGCGGCAGTGCGAAGACGGGCCGCGCACCCGGCTCGGGCGCGGGGGCGGAATCCTCCCCGCTCCCGAGAGCACGTCGACGGCGCCCGGTGGGCTGCTGGGCGCCGGAGGTCTCAGCGGAACCGGAGCCGGACCCGGAGCCGGACCCGGAGTCGGCGGCCGTCGCCTCGGGCACGGCGGGGCTCGGCCCCGCGGGCAGCGCCGGAGGCAGTGCGTTCTGTGCGGCGGGCTCCCGGCGCGCGCGCCGACCGCTGGGCGCGGGCACACCCCCCGGCGGCACCGTCCCGCCCAGTCCGTTGGCGACGGCGGCGGCACCCGCCGCGTGCTCGGCCGCCGTGACGACCGCGCCCTCGGTGGCCACGGACTCAACAGCGGCATCGCCCGAGGCACCCGGCCCACGCCGCCGTCCGGTACCCCCGGCGCCCTCGGCCTCGGCACCCTGCGCGGCCACGGAACTGTCACCGGCACCGACCGCGTCCTCGGCCCTGCGCCTGCGCCGCCCGGTCGGGGCGACAGGGGCCTCGCCCTCGCGGCTCTCGGGAGCGTCCTCGCTCTCCAGGAACGCGTCCACCGAAGACCGCCGCGCACGCCTGCGCCCGCCACCACCGGCGGGCTGTTCGGGCAGGGCGACCTCGGCACCGGTGGCCACGGCCCCCGAGTCGGCCACCACGGCGGGCACCGCGGCGGCGGGCACGGCACCGGCACCGCCACCCAGCGGCACCTCCAGCACATACGCGCTGCCGCTCATCCCCGGCACCTCGACCGTCTGGAGCACACCGCCGTGCGCCCGCACGATCCCCTGGACGATCGGCTGGTGCACCGGGTCTCCCCCGGCGTACGGCCCGCGCACCTCGATCCGGACGACCTCGCCGCGCTGCGCGGCGGCCACCACGACGGTGTTGTCCATGTAGCCGCCGGTGGACATGGGCGCGTTGCCCGTCGCGTCGACACCGGCGACATCCGCGACGAGATGCGCCAGCGCGGTCGCGAGCCGGGCCTGGTCCACCTCGGCCTCGATGGGCGGCGCGTGCACGGCGAACTGCACCCGGCCCGGCCCGACCAGCTCCACGGCGCCGTCGACACCGGCCGCCACGACCGCGTCGAGCATGACGGCCGTACGCACGAGGACGTCCTCGCCCGCGTCGATCCGCTGATAGCCGAGCACGTTGTCGATGAGCGTCGTGATCCGCGAGTACCCGGCGGTCAGATGGTGCAGCACCTGGTTGGCCTCGGGCCACAACTGCCCGGCGTCATCGGCCGCGAGCGTGCCCAGCTCACCGCGGAGCTGGTCGAGCGGGCCGCGCAGCGAGGTGCCCAGCACGGCGAGCAACTGCTCGTGCCGCGCGGCCAGCGCCTCGTACCGGTCCTTCTCGCGCTCCCCGAGCGCCGCGTACCGCTCGTCCCCGGCGGCGAGTTCCTCGGCGTGCTGCTCGCTCAGCTCGGCCAGCTCGGCGGCGTGCTCCTCGCGTACGCCCGCGAGTTCCTCGGCGTGCTCCTTGGCGAGCCGCTCCAGCTCCTCCGCGTGCGTCTCGGCCTCGGCGTCCTTCTCCTCGGCGAGCTTGTCGTACGGCCGCCGGTCGGTGAACGTCATCACCGCGCCGACGAGCTGGTCCCCGTCACGCACCGGCGCGGTCGTCAGATCGACCGACACCTTCTCGCCGTTCTTCGACCACAGCACCTGCCCGCGCACCCGGTGCTTGCGCCCGGACCGCAGCGTGTCCGCGAGCGGCGACTCGCCGTACGGGAAGGGGGCGCCGTCCTCGCGGGAGTGCAGCACGAGGGTGTGCAGCTCGCGTCCGCCGAGGTCACTGGCCCGATAACCCAGTATCTGGGCGGCGGCCGGATTGACGAGGACGATCCGCCCGTCCGTGTCGGTCCCGACCACGCCCTCGGACGCGGCCCGCAGGATCATCTCGGTCTGCCGTTGCGAACGCGCGAGTTCGGCCTCGGTGTCGACGGTGCCCGAAAGATCCCGTACGACCAGCATGAGCAGCTCGTCATTGGCGTAGCCGTAACCGTCGTACGCCTGCTGCCCGTTCTCCAGATTCGCGCTTGTGACCTCGACCGGGAACTCGCTGCCGTCGGTCCGGCGGGCGGTCATCCGGGTCGGCTTGGTCCGCCCCGTCGGGTCCATGGTGTCGGGGCGTCGCATGGAGCCCGGGATGAGCCGCGAGTCGAACTCGGGCAGCAGGTCCAGCAACCCGCGCCCGACCAACGCGGTCCCGGGGGTCTCGAAGGCCTCCAGGGCGATCGTGTTGGCGTTGACGACGGTCCCATTGGCGTTGACCAGCACCAACGCATCGGGCAGCGCGTCCAGTATGGCTGCGAGGCGAGCAGCGCCTCGGGATGGCCTGCTGCTCACGAGACGCTTCCTCCCTGTTACCGCACCTTGCCGACCGCTGGGCCCATGGCCATCTTGCCAACCGACCCACCACGTGTCACGCGAGGGAGTCTACGGGCAGAGGTTGCGCTCGCGACGCCGGATGAGAGGGAGGTCGCACACCGAACATACGGAGATGGCGTGACTGTGCGGACGGGGATGCCGTGACCGTGTGTTTTGCCGGACGGCTTTGTCGGCGGCACATATGTACGGACTGTGCGCGACTGTCGAGGAGGCTGTCCGCGCCGCCCGCCGGGTGGCTGGTTTCCCTTCCCTTGCTCCCTCGTGTTCCTTGCTCCCTCGCTCCCTCGTGGTTCCTTGCGAGTCCCTCCTTCTTCCTTCCTTCTTCCTTATGCGCGGAGGTCCGGCAGTACGGGCACCAGTGCGTCCCAGCGGGCGATCTCGCAGCCGTTGCCGCGGTCGAAGCGGGCGTCGACGCGACGCCCGGCCCAGGTCCCGGTGACGTACGCGGTGGCCGGCCCGCCGTACTGCATCGTGCACATGGTCCCGGAGCCGACCGGCGCGAACGGGTCCTTCCCCCATGTCGTGCGCCGGTCCAGCTGCCCACACGCCTCGCGTGCGTCCGGGTGGCTGCCTCCTTGGGGATGGCACCGCAGCTCGAACGTCCCGTCCGCCCCGCCCCCGGCGTCCCGCACGGTGACGGTCAGCCGGTCCCCGGGCTCGGCGGCCGGCGTGGGCATGGGCAGCGAGGCCCGCGACACCGCCTCGGCGGCGTACGCGTCCGGCGCCACCGGCGCGAGCGTGCCGGCGGCGGCCGCGGCGAGCGAGGCGGCGGCACCGAGGAACAGCCGGCCCAGGGCGGCGGGGCGGCCGGAGGGAGCGGCCTGAGGGAGCGGGTGCGCGGCTGGGGTGCGGTCGGAGGACTGCGGGTGCGCGGCGGGCGGGTGGTCGGAGGGCCGCGGGCGGGCGGCGGGAGGGCTCAGCAACATGACCTGACTAACGGCACGCCCGTCCCACGGTTGCGGCACCGCCGCGCACCGTCTCCACCCCTCCCCGCTGACCCTCCCCTCCGCCCTCATCGCCGGCCCGTCGCACCACTCCCGACGTGCCATACGGCTTTGCCCTGCGGCCTCTCCGCCTAGTACCGTGGGAGGCGATTGGTGACAGCCCACTCGGCTGTGTCATCATCTGCACGCACCACTCGCGCTCGCGCGGGAGGTTGTGCTGGAGGCGTCGCCTAGTCCGGTCTATGGCGCCGCACTGCTAATGCGGTTTGGGACTTCAATCCCATCGAGGGTTCAAATCCCTCCGCCTCCGCGCTTGATCACCGAAGCCCCGGTCCACCCGACCGGGGCTTCGTCGTTCCCACCCTGCCCCGATAGCGCCCCAGACGGCTGTATCCCCAGGTCACAAGGGGTATGGCAAACGGATTTCACATGGCGACGGCAGTCATGTAATGTTCTTCCTGTCGCCGCGAGCGGGCCGAAAGGACCGGGACCGGCAGAAAACAGAACAAGCACTCGTAGCTTAACGGATAGAGCATCTGACTACGGATCAGAAGGTTGCAGGTTCGAATCCTGCCGAGTGCACATTGACCGAAGGCCCCGGAGAGATCCGGGGCCTTCGGCGTTCGTGCTGTTCGTGCTGTTCGTGGGGCCCCGCGGGGGTGGGTGGAGGGGGTCGGGGGCGGGCTGGGGTTGGAACGGGGCGGACTGGGGGACAGGTGTGGGCGCATACTGGTCGCAATGACAAAGCCAGGTGCACCGAAGCGCTATTTGCCCACCAGTCCCTTCAAGGCCCCGGTAGCCCCGCCTCCCAAGCACTTCGCGGTGGGCGACCAGGTCACGCACGACATGTACGGTCTCGGCCGGGTGATCGGCATCGAGGACGGGATCGCCGCGCTCGTCGATTTCGGGTCGGCGAGGCAGCGGATCTTGAGCCCCTACACCAAGATGAGCAAGCTGTAGGGCCTCGGGCGGTACGGGGTCGGTCTCCGCGCCCCGTAGCCCCGGCCCGCGCCGAGCCGTCTCCCCCCTGAGCCGGCTGGGCAGAACGTCTTCGCTGGTCGGAGGCGTTGTCAGTGGTGCCCTCTAATGTCGTGGGGGATGGCACGCGTGTGGAGATGTACGGGGCTGCGGTGGGGTGCGGACGGACCGCTGCTGGGGTGGGCGGGCGGACGCGGGAGTCCGTTGCCGCGGGGTAAGGCGGTGGCTTTCGGGGTCGTGAGCGAGGGGCGGCGGACGTGCGTCGGGGCTCGGGGGAACCCGTGTCCGGTGCGGGCGGAGGTGCCGGGGCGCAGTACCGGCGCCCGGTGCGAGGAGTGTGCGCGGCTCGACCGGGCGCATTCCGTGGCCGCCGACACGATCGCCGATGATCCGCGGCCGTACCACGTCTACCTCGCGTGGTTCGGGCCCGGCATGGTGAAGGTCGGGATCACGGCGGTCGAGCGGGGATCGGCCCGGCTGCTGGAGCAGGGAGCGGTCTCCTTCGGGTGGCTCGGGCGGGGGCCGCTGATGGCCGCGCGGCGGGCCGAGGAGGTGCTGCGGGCCGCGCTCAAGGTGCCGGATCGGATTCCGTACGCCGAGAAGCGGGGTGTGCGTGACGGGCTTCCGGCCGTCGTCGAGGAGCGCGTCGCGGAGTTGGCGGTGCTGCACGGGCGGGCCCTGGGGCTCGCCGGGTGGCCCGAGTCGCTGGAGCCCGTGCCGTTCCAAGCCGTCGATCACTTCGGGGTGTTCGGGCTCGACGGGCTGCCGGCCGCGGACGGTGTGGTGGGCGAGCTGGTCGCGGGTGGGGCCGTGGGCGGTGAGGTCCTGGCCGTCGCCGGGCCCGATCTGCATCTGGCCACCGGGCGCGGGGTCGTCGTCCTCGATACGCGGCTCATGACCGGGTGGGAGCTGACCGCTCCCGCCGGCGCCGGGGCCCATGACGCCCTCACCGTGCCCGTACGGCAGTTGAAGGGCAGAGGGGACGGGAGCGTGCAGGACGGGCTGTTCTGAGGGGGCAGCGGGCAGCGGCCGGGGTCGGCGAAGCATGACGGCGCTTGCATAAAGGCGGGGTCAGGGGCGGGTGCGGAGGCAGTGGCGCCGGTGGCCGTGAAGCTGTGGGTCCGCGGTGAGGATGCCTGGGGAATGCCGTGGAAACGATCAGAAACGTGCTGGTCGTCGGGGGTGGTGTCCGAGAAGTCGGGGTTCTTCCCAGGGGTTGCCTGAGAGGTACCTGTGCGTTTCTTAGAAAAATCACAGGTTCCAGAAAGGGTGTTCTCAGGGGGCCCCGACAAGGTGTCCAGCATGACCACGACCTCGCCCCAGGGGCGCACCGAACTGCTGAGGCCGGACGGGAGCCCCGTCCGAGTGCTTGTGGTGGACGACGAGCTGTCGATCACCGAACTGCTGTCCATGGCCCTGCGCTATGAGGGATGGCAGATCCGGAGTGCGGGGGACGGCACGGGTGCCATCCAGACCGCCCGGGACTTCCGGCCCGACGCCGTCGTCCTCGACATGATGCTTCCCGACATGGACGGGCTGACCGTCCTCGGGCGGCTGCGGCGCGAGCTGCCGGACGTGCCGGTGCTCTTCCTCACCGCGAAGGACGCGGTCGAGGACCGGATCGCCGGGCTCACCGCCGGCGGCGACGACTACGTCACCAAGCCGTTCAGCCTCGAAGAGGTCGTCGCCCGGCTGCGCGGGCTCATCCGCCGCTCCGGTGCCGCCGACCGCCGCTCCGACTCCGTGCTCGTCGTCGGTGACCTCATGCTCGACGAGGACAGCCACGAGGTGTCGCGCGGCGGGGCGAACATCCACCTCACCGCCACCGAGTTCGAACTGCTGCGGTTCCTCATGCGCAACCCGCGGCGGGTGCTCAGCAAGGCGCAGATCCTCGACCGTGTGTGGTCGTACGACTTCGGTGGCCAGGCCAACGTGGTCGAGCTGTACATCTCGTATCTGCGGCGGAAGATCGACGCCGGGCGCGAGCCGATGATCCACACCCGGCGTGGGGCCGGCTATCTGATCAAGCCCGCCGCGTCATGAGCGGGCGACGACGGACACGTACGCAGTGGCAGCCGAAGCTGCGGCGAGGGCGAGGACGACAGCCACGCACGCTGCGTACGCGGCTCGTCGTCTCCGCGGTGGCGTTGATCGCGGTGGTGTGCGCCGTCATCGGGACGGTGACGACCGTGGCGCTGCGCTCGCATCTGTACGAACAGCTCGACGACTCCGTCAGCGAGGTGGTGGGGCGTGCTGCGGGCGCCGGCCCCAAGAACGCCCCTCCAGGCGCCACGCAGCCCAAGCCCGACGATGAGCGGGACCCCAACAAGAAGGAGACCGGTCCGCCGGACCTGGGAACCTTCGTCACCAGGGGTCCGCAGTCGATGATCGGCACCATCGCGGCGAAGGTCGAGAACGACACCGCCACCGAGGGCATGGTCGGCAAGGAGTCGACCTCCGACAACGGCGTCAAGGACGCCACGGCGGCCGCGCTGAGCGCGGACCAGCTCGCCGAGCTGAACACCGTCCCCAAGGACGAGGGAGCCCACACCGTGACCATCACGGGGCTCGGCGACTACCGCGTGATGTACCGGAGCGGTGACAACGGCGCCTACTACGTCGCCCTGCCCACTACCGACGTCGACAACACCCTCAGCACCCTCATCGCCGTGGAACTCAGCGTCACCGGCGCCGGTCTCATCGCCGCCGGCATCGCCGGCTCCGTCCTCGTCGGTGTCGCCCTGCGCCCCCTGCGCAAGGTCGCCTCCACCGCGACGCGGGTTTCCGAACTGCCGTTGCACACGGGCGAGGTGACCCTGAACGAGCGGGTGCCGGCGTCCGAGACCGATACGCACACCGAGGTCGGCCAGGTGGGCGCGGCGCTCAACAGGATGCTCGACCACATCCACGGCGCCCTGCACTCGCGGCAGGAGAGCGAGACGCGCGTACGCCAGTTCGTCGCGGACGCCAGTCATGAGCTGCGGACGCCCCTCGCGTCCATCCGGGGCTACGCCGAGCTGACCCGGCGCGGCAGGGAGGAGATCGGGCCCGACACCCGGCACGCGCTCGGGCGGATCGAGTCCGAGTCCGGGCGGATGACCATGCTCGTCGAGGATCTGCTGCTGCTGGCGCGGCTCGACGCCGGGCGGCCGCTGCAGTTCGAGCAGACCGACCTCATCCCCCTCGTCGTGGACACCGTCAGCGACGCGCGGGTCGCCGGGCGCAGCCACAACTGGCGGCTCGACCTGCCGGACATGCCCGCGCTCGTGTCGGCCGACGCGGCACGGCTTCAGCAGGTGCTCGTCAACCTGCTGGCGAACGCGCGGACGCACACGCCCCCCGGCACCACCGTCACCGCCCGCGTCCAGCGGCGTGGGCCGTGGATGTGCGTCGATGTCGAGGACGACGGGCAGGGCATCCCGGAGGAGTTGCTGCCGCACGTGTTCGAGCGGTTCGCGCGGGGCGACTCGTCGCGGTCGAGGGTGTCCGGGTCGACCGGGCTCGGCCTCGCCATCGTGCAGGCCGTGGCCGACGCGCACGGCGGTGCCGTGACCGTCGACAGCGTGCCCGGCAGGACCGTGTTCACCGTGCATCTGCCGGCCCTCGGCCGGGAGGTGCCGCTGTACGACGACGCCGCGAACTGGCAGCTCGACGACGAGCGGTACGACGGTGAGCAGGACGGGGAGTTCGACGGAAACGACCTGGTGACCGGCGCAACAAACTGGCAATCGGACTCACAGGCACACCACAGTGTGAGCACACGGGCATAACAGAGCGGCTCGCGAATGTAGTTCACATGCGAACCGACTCTTCTCCCGGCACCCTGCCGGCGCGGGAGCACCTCCCGGCCGGAAACGCCGGTACGCCTGTCCTGGACGTAGTGATCCCCGTCTACAACGAGGAGAAGGACCTCCAGCCGTGCGTCCTCAGACTGCACGAGCACCTCGCGCGCACGTTCCCGTACGCCTTCCGCATCACGATCGCGGACAACGCGTCCACGGACACCACCCCGCAGGTGGCCGCGCGGCTGGCGGCGGAGCTCCCCGAGGTCAGGTCGTTCCGGCTCGACCAGCAGGGGCGCGGGCGGGCCCTCAGGACCGTGTGGTCCGCGTCCGACGCGCCGGTCCTCGCCTACATGGACGTGGATCTGTCGACGGACCTCAACGCGCTGCTCCCGCTCGTCGCCCCGCTGATCTCCGGTCACTCGGACCTGGCGATCGGCTCCCGGCTCGCCCGCTCCTCGCGGGTGGTGCGCGGCACCAAGCGGGAGTTCATCAGCCGCGCGTACAACCTGATCCTGCGCGGCTCGCTCCAGGCCCGCTTCTCGGACGCGCAGTGCGGGTTCAAGGCGATACGCCGGGACGTGGCCCAGGTGCTGCTGACGCTCGTCGAGGACACCGGGTGGTTCTTCGACACCGAGATGCTGGTGCTGGCCGAGCGCGCCGGGCTCAGGATTCATGAGGTGCCGGTGGACTGGGTCGACGACCCGAACTCGACCGTGCACATCGTGAAGACCGCCACCGACGACCTCAAGGGTGTCTGGCGGGTGGGGAAGGCGCTGGCCACCGGGTCCCTCGCGCTGGACCGGCTCGCCCGGCCGTTCGGGGACGACCCCCGCGACCGCGAGATCCAGGACGTACCGCGCGGCCTCGCCCGCCAGCTCCTCGGCTTCTGCGTGGTCGGCGCCCTCTCCACCCTCTTCTACCTGCTGCTCTACAGCGGCTTCCGGACCTTCTCGGGGTCGCAGATCGCCAACGCGCTCGCCCTGCTGGTCTCGGCGGTCGCCAACACGGCGGCCAACCGGCGTCTGACCTTCGGTGTCCGCGGCCGGAGCGGTGTCGTCAAGCACCAGGCGCAGGGCCTGGTGGTGTTCGGCATCGGTCTGGCGCTCACCAGCGGCTCGCTGGCCGCCCTGAACGCGGCGACCTCCGACCCCGCGCACTCCACGGAACTGGCGGTGCTCATCGCCGCCAACCTCGCGGCGACGGTGCTGCGGTTCCTGCTCTTCCGGGCGTGGGTGTTCCCGGAGAGGCGTGACGGCCTCCCCGCCTCCGCCGAGGGTTCGACCGTCGTCGCCTCGCACCACCCGGACCCGCACCACCCGGACCCGCACCACCCGGACCCGCACCACCCGGACCCGTACCGCCCCGCCTCGCACCGTCCCGCCTCGCCCGTCCACGCGACCGCCGGGACGGTACGGCCGGGGCAGCCGGGACCGTACGGCCATCAGGACCGGTTCCAGCCCGGGTACACCGCGACCGGCACGACCAGCGGCACGACCACCACGACCCCGTTCCGCGCCGGTGAAGCCGCGGACGACCGCACCTGGGGGGACGCGACCATGCGGATGCGGCCGGTGGCCCCGCACGATCAGGATTCGAGGAACGCACGATGACCACGCAGTTCGAGACGACGAGCCGACCGGGGGGTCCGGGCCCGGGGCCCGACTGGGGGCCGGCGACGACAGCCCACCAGGAACCGGTGGTTCCGGAGGCGCCCGCCGAGCCCACCGCCCCCGAATCGGGTGAGCCCGGGCAGCCCTTCGCGAAGCGGCTGTGGAGAGGCCGCCCGGAGGACAACCGCTGGATCCGCCCCGGCTTCCTCCTCACCCTCCTCCTCATCGGCGGCCTCTACACCTGGAACCTCACGGCCTCCGGCTACGCCAACTCCTTCTACTCGGCGGCCGTGCAGGCGGGCAGCCAGTCCTGGAAGGCCTTCTTCTTCGGGTCGCTGGACTCCGCCAACGCCATCACCGTCGACAAGCCCCCGGCCTCGCTCTGGCCGATGGCGCTGTCGGTGCGGCTCTTCGGCCTCAACTCCTTCGCGATCCTGTTCCCGCAGGTCCTGATGGCCGTCGCCACCGCCGGGGTGCTCTGGGCGGCCGTACGCCGTCGCTTCAACTCCACGGCCGGCTTCATCTCCATGGCGGTGTTCGCGCTCACGCCCGTCGCCGCGCTGATGTTCCGCTTCAACAACCCGGACGCGGCCCTCGCGCTGCTGATGGCCGCCGCGGTCTACTGCACCCAGCGCGCCCTGGAGAAGGCGCGGACGAAGTGGCTGGTCTGGGCCGGTGTCGCCATCGGCCTCGCCTTCCTGGTCAAGACGCTCCAGGCCTTCCTGATCCTGCCGGTCCTCGCGCTCGTGTACGTCCTCTTCGCACCGGCCCCGGTGAAGAAGCGGGTCGGCCAGGTGCTGCTCGCCGGGCTCGCGATGGTCGTCTCCGGCGGCTGGTGGGTCGCGATCGTCGAGCTGTGGCCCGCGTCCTCCCGCCCGTACATCGGCGGCTCGCAGAACAACTCCTTCCTCGAACTGACCTTCGGCTACAACGGTCTGGGCCGCCTCAACGGCGAGGAGACCGGCAGCGTCGGCGGCGGGGGAGGCGGCGGTGGCGGCAACTGGGGCGAGACCGGCTGGGACCGGATGTTCAGCTCCTCCATCGGCGGCCAGATCTCCTGGCTGATCCCGGCCGCGCTGATCCTGCTCGGCGCCGCGATCTGGGCCACCCGGAAGCTCAGGCGCACGGACACCACCCGCGCGGCCTTCCTCCTCTGGGGCGGCTCACTGCTGATCACCATGGTGGTCTTCAGCTTCATGCAGGGCATCTTCCACGAGTACTACACCGTGGCCCTCGCCCCCTACATCGCACCGCTGATCGGCATGGGCGCGGCCCTGCTCTGGGACCAGCGGACCAAGTTCTGGGCGTCGATCACCATGGCGGCCGCGATGACCGCCACGGCCGTCTGGGGTTACGTCCTCCTCAACCGCTCCTCCGACTACCTGCCCTGGCTCAAGTGGGTCGTGCTCGTCGGCGGTCTGGTCGCCGCGCTCGGCCTGGTCTTCGTGGCCAAGCTGGGGCGTGAGCTGGCCCTGGCGGTCGTGGGCCTGAGCTTCGTCACCGCCCTCGCCGGCCCGACGGCGTACACGCTCACCACCCTCGACGAGGGTCACACCGGCTCGATCGTCACGGCCGGCCCGTCCGTCCAGGGCGGCCGGGGCGGCGGTCCGGGCGGCGGTGGCGGCATGGGCGGCGGTCCCGGTGGCGGCGGTGGCGGTATGCCGGGCCAGAACAACCAGCAGGGCAACGGCCAGAACCAGCAGGGCAACGGTCAGATGGGCCAGCCCCCGACCGGCGGCTTCGGCGGCCAGCAGGGTCAGAACAACCAGAACAACCAGAACAACCAGCAGGGGCAGCAGAACGGCAACGGCCAGACCCAGAACGGTGACGGCGGTCGCATGGGTGGCGGCGGTGGCGGCATGGGCGGCCTGATCAACGGCACCTCCGTCAGCGACGAGGCCAAGGAACTGCTGGAGAAGAACGCGAGTGACTACACCTGGGCCGCCGCCGCCATCGGCGCCCAGAACGCGGCGAGCTACCAGCTCTCCACCGGCGACCCGGTCATGGCGATCGGCGGCTTCAACGGCACCGACCCGTCCCCGACCCTCGCGGAGTTCAAGGAGTACGCGGCGGACGGCAAGATCCACTACTTCATCTCCAGCGGCTCCGGCGGCGGCATGGGCGGCGGCGGCAGCAGCGACGGAACCTCCTCGCAGATCACCTCCTGGGTCCAGGAGAACTTCGAGTCGGTGACGGTCGACGGCACGACGTTCTACGACCTGACGCAGGCGAAGTAACGCCGGGCGCGGTGATGGCGGGGCGGTGGCCCGGGGCGCGGATGAACCCCTGGGCCACCGCCCTTTTCGTACGCCGCCGCCGACGCCTTTCGTACGCCGCCGCCTCTCGGCCGCCGCTGACGAGGGCTTTCGTAGGTCGCCGACAAGTGCGTTGTACGCCGTATAGGAGATGTTCTACGGTGTACAGCATGTCGACCCCCGCCGCCCCCTCCACCCAGGGGCATCCGCAGCGCTGGCTGATCCTCGGCGTTATCTGTCTCGCGCAGCTCACCGTCCTGCTGGACAACACCGTGCTGAACGTGGCGATCCCCTCCCTCACCGAGGAGTTGGGGGCGGCCACGTCGGACATCCAGTGGATGATCAACGCGTACTCGCTGGTGCAGTCGGGCCTGCTGCTCACGGCGGGCAGCGCGGCCGACCGCTATGGCCGCAAGAAGATGCTGATCGCGGGTCTGGTGCTGTTCGGCATCGGCTCGCTGGTGGCCGGACTCGCCCAGTCCACCGGGCAGTTGATCGCCGCGCGGGCCGGGATGGGTGTCGGCGGCGCGCTGCTGCTGACCACGACCCTCGCCGTCGCCATGCAGATCTTCGCGCCCGAGGAGCAGCCGAAGGCGATCGGCATCTGGGCCGCGGTCAACGCGCTCGGCTTCGCGGCCGGTCCCCTCCTCGGCGGCTTCATGCTCGGCCACTTCTGGTGGGGCGCGATCTTCCTGATCAATCTGCCGGTCGCCGCGCTGGGGGTGGTGGCCGTGATCGCCCTCGTCCCCGAGTCGAAGAACCCGCAGGGGGACCGGCCGGATCTGCTGGGCGCGCTGCTGTCGACCATCGGTATGACCGCCCTCGTCTACGCGATCATCTCGGGCCCCGAGCACGGCTGGACGTCCGGGCGGGTACTGGCCACGGCCGCCGTCGCCGTGGTCGTCCTCGGGGCCTTCGCCTACTGGGAGAGCCGGATCCCGTACCCCATGCTCGACCCGCACTTCTTCCGCGACCGGCGGTTCACGGGTGCCGTCGCCGGAGCCGTCCTCATCACCTTCGGCATGGGTGGCGCGCTGTTCCTGTTGACCCAGCACCTGCAATTCGTCCTCGGCTACGACGCGTTGGAGGCGGGACTGCGGACCGCGCCCCTCGCCCTGGTCGTCGTCGCGCTCAACTTCTCCGGGCTGTCGGCGAAGTGGACGGCGAAGCTGGGGATGCCGGTGTCGATCGCGCTGGGCATGGTGCTGATGTCCGGCGGGCTGGTCTCCATCGCCACGATGGCCTCCGGCGGTTATGCCGGGACCCTGCTCGGGCTGATGCTGATCGGGGTGGGCTGCGCGATCGCCAACCCCGCGATGGCACACGCGATCATGAGCGCGATTCCGCCGGCCAAGGCGGGGGTGGGGGCCGGGATCAACGGCACGCTCGCGGAGTTCGGCACCGGGCTGGGGGTGGCCGTGCTGGGGGCGGTGCTCAACTCCCGGTTCGCGGCGCTGATTCCGGTGGCGGCGGTGTCCCTGCCGGGGGCGTTGGGGGCGGCGGGATCGGAAGCGGAGCGGGGGCGGATCGTGGACGCGTTCGCCTCCGGGCTGCAGACGAGTCTGCTGGTGGGGGCCGTGGCTGTGCTGCTCGGGGGGTTGGTGGCGGCGGGGCTGCTGCGCAGGGCGGAGAGGGCCGACGCGGAGTTGGTGGTCGCCTCATAGCTCGGGGGGTTCTGTGATCTCGCGACTGCGGGTGCGTCGTGGCTGATCGCGCAGTTCCCCGCGCCCCTTCGGGCGCGCTGCACGCCTAGCATCGTCACCAGTGGAGGAACGCAGGAGCCACGTCTCGGAAGGTGCTTCATGGTGAGGGCTGACGGTCGGGCCGAGGGTCCCACGCGGGCCAGTGTCTGGCTGGAGGGGAAGGTACGGGCCGGGCGGGGTGGGCAGCCGTCGGGGCTGGACCGGGAGCGGATCACCGGGACGGCCGTGCGGCTGCTGGACGCGGAGGGGCTGGCCAGGTTCTCGATGCGCCGGCTGGCGGCCGAGCTGAACGTGACGGCGATGTCGGTCTACTGGTACGTGGACACCAAGGACGACCTGCTGGAACTGGCGCTCGACCAGGCGTACGACGAGATGCGGCTGCCCCCAGCGGACTCCGACGAGGACTGGCGGGACCAACTGCGCACCCTGGCCGGGGAGTACCGGGCGGTGCTGGTCCGCCACCCCTGGGTGTCACCCCTCGCCGGCACCTTCCTGAACATCGGCCCGCACGCGCTGGACTTCTCGCTCGCCGTGCAGCGCGTGATCCGCCGCACCGGGCTGCCCCCGCGCGGCCAGGCCGGGGCCATCGCGGCGGTCTTCCAGTTCGTGTACGGCTTCGGCACCATCGAGGGCCACTTCGTGCAGCGCTGCGCCACCGCCGGCATGACCCAGGAGGAGTTCTTCCGGCACGCCATGAGCGCCGTGTCCGACTCCCCCGAACCCCACGAGGTCATCCAGCACTCCGCGGACCTCATGGAGGCCCGCGGCGGCGACACCGTCGAGGAGATGCGCGAACGGGACTTCACCTACGCCCTGGAGACCCTCGTCGCCGGCATCGAGGTGATGGCGGAACGGGGCTGATCGTTCCGGGCCGGCTACTCCCCGGTCACCAGGTGCGCGGGGAAGCCGCCGGTGGCGACCGGGCCCCACTTCACCGGGGTGATCCGGATGATCGACTTGCCCTGCTTGACCATGGCGGCCCGGTACTCGTCCCAGTCCGGGTGTTCGCCCGAGATGTTGCGGAAGTACTCCACCAGCGGCTCGACCGAGTCCGGGGAGTCGATGACCTCGGCCGTGCCGTCGATCTGGACCCAGGGGCCGTTCCAGTCGTCGCTGAGGACGACGACGCTCACGCGGTCGTCGCGCTTGGCGTTACGGGTCTTGGCGCGCTCGGGGTACGTGGAGACGACGATGCGGCCCGAGTCGTCGACGCCGCAGGTCAGGGGGGAGGCCTGGGGGCCGCCGTCGGCGCGGCGGGTGAGGAGGAGTGCCCGGTGCCGGGGGCGTACGAAGTCGAGGAGCTCTTCGAGGGAGACCGAGGTGTTGGTCGCGATGTTCCTTGCCATGGCGCCCAGCGTAGGGGCAGGGGCGCCTAGTAGCTCGGGGGGTTCCGTGCGTGGGCGGGTGCGGGTGCGTCGTGGCTGATCGCGCCCACGCGGCGGAGCCGCACATCGATACCGCCCCGCGCCCCTTGCGGGAGCGCCCCGCGCCCCTTGCGGGAGCGCTCCGCGCCCCTTGCGGGAGCGCCCCGCGCCCCTTGCGGGAGCGCCCCGCGCCCCTTGCGGGAGCGCCCCGCGCCCCTTGCGGGAGCACTACGCGCCCCGCCCCTGCGCCGCCTGCACGTCCAGCTCCACCCTCAGCGTCGTCCCGATCGCCGCGATCCCCGCCTGCACCACCTGGTTGTAGTTCATGGCGAAGTCCTCGCGGCGGAGTTCGGTGGTGGCCCGGAACGCGGCGCGGGTGCCGCCCCAGGGGTCCGCGCCGGTGCCGAGGTAGGCGAGGTCCAGGTCGACGGGGCGTACGACCCCGCGCATGCCCAGCTCGCCGTGGACGGTCCAGCGGTCCGGGCCGGCGGGGGTGAGGCCCGTCGAGACGTAGGTGATCTCCGGGTGCCGTTCGACGTCCAGGAAGTCCGGGGAGCGCAGATGCTGGTCCCGCGTCGCGTTGCCCGTGTCGATCGAGGCGGCCCGGATCACCGCCTCCACGCGGGACTTGGTCCCCTCGTCCGGGGCCGGGGCGATCTCGATCGAGGCCGAGAAGTCGGTGAACCGGCCGTGGACGCTGGAGATGCCGAGGTGCTGGGCCATGGCGGCGACGGACGAGTGGGCGGGGTCGACCGTCCAGGGCCCGGGCGGCGGCAGTTCCGCACCGCCGAGCCGCGCGAGCGTGACCGTGCCGACCTCGGCCCGCCCGCTCGCCGTCACCAGCGCGCCCGCGGCGAACGGCGCGTAGCCGACCGCCGTGACGATCACCGTGTAGGCGCCGGGGGCGAGCGGCGCCGGTTCGTGCACGCCCCCTTCGGCGTCCGCCTCGGCCCGCAGGATCTGCGTGCCGGTCATGTCGGTCACCGTGACGACCGCGTGCGACACGGCCCATCCGTCCCGGGTACGGATCCTCGCGGTCAGTCCCATGTCCGTCCAACTCCTCAGCATGCGACCGGCCGGTGGAGCGGGGGTGGCTCCACCGGCCGGTGGTCCGACTACTCGCCGGGCTACCGGCGGGGCTACTCGCCGGGGTGGGCGAGTTCGATGTCGTGGCCGTCGACGCCGGGTCCGGCGACCGTCAGGGCCGTGGCTACGGGCGGGTAACCGGTCGCGATGACCGTGTACTCGCCGCCGTCCAGATCGGTGAAGGCGTACGCCCCGTCCGCACCGGTGGTGGCCGTGCCGACCACGTTGCCCGCCGCGTCGACGAGGGTCACGCGGGCGTCGGCCAAGGCCCCGCCCGGCGCCCGTACGACCCCCTGGAGCCGGGCCCCGGCCGCCAGGTCGATCTCGATCCGGGTGACCCCGGTGCCGCCGACCTCGACGGGCAGCGCGCGCGGGCGGAACCCGGCGGCGTTCACCGCGACGGTCACCCCGCCCGGCACCAGCTCGCCGAAGCCGAACTCGCCCTGTTCACCGGTGACTCCACTGGCCAGCACATCGCCGCGCACATCGGTCACCACGACCATGGCGTCCTTCACGCCCTGCCCGTCCCCGGCGGCCCGCACCACACCGCTCAGCCCGCTCGTCCCGCTCAGCAGGATGTCGTACGCGACCGGCTCGCCGCCCACGACCACGGTGGACGCCTGCGGCTGGAACCCGTCGGCGGCCGCGATCAGGACGTACGACCCGGCGGCGGGCGCGTCCACCGCGTAGACCCCGTCGGCCCCGGCGACCGAACGGCCGAGCTGTCGCCCGCCGAGCGAGATCAGGGTGACGGCGGCCCGGGGCACGGGCGCGTTCTCGGCGCCACGGACGTGACCCCGTACGGGAATCCCGCCACCGTTGCTCGATGCCGGCGCGGCGGCCAAGGCGGAGGCGGAGGCGGAGGCCGGAGCCCGGTCCTCGTCGGAGGCCGCAGCGACCGAAGCCATGGCCATGGCGGGCGCGGGCGACACCTCCGGCGTCTCCGGCACGTCCGCCGCCTGGGCGAGCGCTCCGGTGGTCCGCAGCGGGACCTCCTTGATGAAGAGGGAGAAGACGAGGGCGAGGGCGGCGAAGGGGGCGGCGTAGAGGAAGACGTCTCCGATGCCGTTGCCGTACGCGCTTTCGATGACCGTGCGGATCGGGGTGGGCAGCGCGTCCAGGTCGGGGATCTCGCCGTGGCCCGTGGAGGAGCCGGAGACACCGATCTTGGCGAGGCCCTCCTCGGCGTAGTGCGAGATCCGGTGGCTCAGGACGGCGCCCAGCGCGGAGACGCCGATCGCGCCGCCGAGGGAGCGGAAGAAGGTGACGACCGAGCTGGCGGCGCCGAGGTCGCTCGGGGCGACCTGGTTCTGGGTGCACAGCACCAGGTTCTGCATCATCATGCCGACGCCGAGCCCGAGCAGCGCCATGAAGATCGCCACGTGCCAGTACGCGGTGTCGTACCGGAGGGTGCCCAGCAGCGCGAGGCCCGAGGTCACCAGCACACCGCCGGCGAGCAGCCAGGCCTTCCAGCGGCCGGTGCGGGTGATGACCTGCCCGGAGACGGTCGACGAGACGAACAGACCTGCGATCATCGGGATGGTCAGCACACCGGACATGGTCGGCGACCTGTCGCGGGCCAGCTGGAAGTACTGGCTGAAGAAGATCGTGCCCGCGAACATCGCGACACCGACGAAGAGCGAGGCCAGCGACGCCAGCGCGATCGTCCGGTTGCGGAACAGCCGCAGCGGCATGATCGGCTCGCTCGCCTTCGACTCCACGAGCAGGAACACCGCGAGCAGCGCGACCGTCCCGCCGACCATGGCGTACGTCTGCCACGACACCCAGTCGTACTTGTCACCGGCGAAGGTCACCCAGACCAGCAGCAGGCAGACCGCCGCGGTGATGAGGAACGCGCCCGCCCAGTCGACCTTGACCTTGCGCCTGACGACCGGCAGGTGCAGGGTCCGCTGGAGCACGATCAGGGCGATGACCGCGAAGGGCACGCCGACGTAGAAGCACCAGCGCCAGCCCAGCCAGCTGGTGTCGGTGATGACACCGCCGACCAGCGGGCCGCCGACCATGGCGGTCGCGAAGGTGGCGCCGAGGTAGCCGTTGTACCGGCCGCGCTCACGCGGGGAGATCATCGCCGCGAGGATGATCTGGGCCAGCGAGGAGAGGCCGCCCATGCCGATGCCCTGGACCGCGCGGAATCCGATGAGCATCCCGGCGTGCTGGGACAGTCCGGCGGCGGCCGACCCGAGCACGAAGATCACGAGGGCCAGCTGGATCAGCAGCTTCTTGGAGAAAAGGTCGGCGAGCTTGCCCCACAGCGGGGTGGACGCGGTCATCGCCAGCAGCGACGCCGTCACCACCCAGGTGTACGCGCTCTGCCCGCCGCCCAGGTCCTTGATGATGTCCGGCAGCGCGTTCGACACGATCGTGGACGACAGGATCGCCACGAACATGCCGAGCAGCAGCCCGGTCAGTGCTTCCATGATCTGCCGGTGGGTCATCGGGGCGTGATCGCCACCGCCGTGGGGGGCACTCTTGGCGGTGCCTCCTCCGTGCTTGGCGTGAGCCCGCACACCGGCTGGTGTGGTCGTTGCCATGGGGCTTCCTTTTCCTGTGTGCTCTTTGCGGGTGTACGGGTTGCTGCGGTGGCCTCTCAAGCGGGCGTACCGGTCGTCCTGGTGGGCGCGGGTACCTGCTGTACGGCCGTACGAGGCTGCTGTACGGCTCCCGTACGGGGCGGCGCGGTGGCGTCGAAGCTGTCGCGCAGCCGGCCCAGGAGCCGGGCGAGCTGTCCGACCTCGTCGTCGGACCAGTCGCTGAGCCGGTCGGCCATCAGCCTGCTGCTGCGCCGGTCCAGTTCGGCGATCACGGCCCGGCCCTCGGGGGTCGGGCGCAGGATGCGGGAGCGTTTGTCCAGCGGGTCGGGGAGGCGTTCGATCCAGCCCCGCTCGGCGACGTGCGCGACATGACGGCTGGTCACGGACATGTCCACCGCGAGCAGTTCGGCGAGCCTGCTCATCCGCATCTCGCCGTGCCGGCCCAGCAGGGTCAGGACTCCCGCCGATCCGCCGGGGCACTCGTGCGGCAGCATCCTGGTGAGCTCCCGCTTCACGGCCCCGAGGGCGCTGAGCTGACGGACCAGCTCCTCGTAGTGCGCTTGCCCGGCCATGGAGTCCCTCCCGTGGTTGTTGCTTAGGGCAACCATAGGAGTGGATGGTTGCTACAGGCAAATGAAATCGGGCGTCCGCGGCTCAAGTCTTGGCAAAGGAGAACGTTCGGGTGGTCGTGGGCGGACCACCCCGCTTGGGCGCGTCCTCCCCGATTCGCTAAGGTCTCGGGGCATGGCTGACAACCAGGGCCCCCAGGGCAACCACGACCCCGCGGGGAGCACGCAGATGTTCCGCGCCTTCGTCGACGAGACGCCGTCCGGGGGGCGGGGGGCTGCGGCTGAGGCCGCCTCCAAGCCGCGGGTTGGTGTGATCGTCGGTGTGATCGCGGCGGTGGCTGTTGTGGCCGCGGTGGTCTGGCTCGCGCTGGCGTAGTCACTTGCCCGGCGGAGGGGCGCCTACCCGTCTGCCGGGTGCGGGTTCATCGGCGGCCGCGGGTGCGTGGGGCTTCTCGCGCAGTTCCCCGCGCCCCTGAAAAGCAGGGGCTGCGCCCCACGCTTCTCATGCCGCAGCCCCGCCCGCCTTCCGGCCCGCAGGCCGGTCGCCTTTCATGCCGCAGCCCGTCGCCTTTCAGACCCGCAGGGCGTGGTCCTTCGTGCGCCCGAGCCGTGGTCCTTCAGGCCCGCCAGGGCCTGAATCTTTTAGGGGCGCGGGGAACTGCGCGACCAGCCCCCACCGGACCCGCACCCACCCACCCAAACGCACCCCTCACCCACGTACGACAACCGCCGGGCCGCCCCCTGCAAGGGCACCCCGGCGGTCACGTGTCAACGTGGTGGTTGGGCTCAGTCCGAGATCAGGCCCTCGCGGAGCTGGGCCAGGGTCCGGGTGAGCAGGCGGGAGACGTGCATCTGGGAGATGCCGACCTCTTCGCCGATCTGCGACTGCGTCATGTTCGCGAAGAACCGGAGCATGATGATCCGACGCTCCCGCGGCGGCAGCTTGGCCAGCAGCGGCTTCAGCGACTCCCGGTACTCCACGCCCTCCAGCGCCGTGTCCTCGTAGCCGAGGCGGTCCGCGAGGGAGCCCTCGCCGCCGTCGTCCTCGGGGGCCGGCGAGTCCAGCGACGACGCCGTGTACGCGTTGCCGACGGCGAGGCCGTCGACGACGTCCTCCTCCGACACACCCAGCACCGCGGCGAGTTCGGTGACCGTCGGGGAGCGGTCCAGCTTCTGGGACAGCTCGTCACTGGCCTTGGTGAGGGCCAGCCGCAGCTCCTGCAGCCGGCGCGGAACCCGCACCGACCACGAGGTGTCGCGGAAGAACCGCTTGATCTCGCCCACGACCGTCGGCATCGCGAACGTCGGGAACTCCACGCCCCGTTCGCAGTCGAAGCGGTCGATCGCCTTGATCAGGCCGATCGTTCCGACCTGGACGATGTCCTCCATCGGCTCGTTGCGCGACCGGAAACGTGCGGCGGCGTAACGCACCAGCGGGAGGTTGAGCTCGATGAGGGTGTCCCGGACATAGGCACGCTCGGGGCTGTTCTCGTCGAGTGCGGCCAGCCGCAGGAACAGGGAGCGGGACAGGGTGCGGGTGTCGATGTTCGCCGAGGCCGACAAGGCCGGAAGGTCAGTCACCGGCGGAGCCTGGGGACCGGGAAGGCCCTCAAGCGCCTGAAGGTCCTGAGGGGCCTGGATAGCGTCGGGCGCGGTCTCGCTCTTGTCGAGCGTGAGCACCTTCGAGCTGCCCTGGTCTGCGGACATGCCACCCCCTTTGGGTCGCGGACGGTCGCGGCGGACGCTCCGTCGTAAGGAACGCAGCCTCCACCTGAATACCGGCGGCGAGGCCACGGCAAACGCGCTGGGGAGAGAATGTCACACGTCGGCAACACGATGTAGTGACATGTCGACATGGAGAGGGTGAATAGGCCCTGGAAACAGATGGTCTGATGGGTTTTCAGCGCAGATCCGTCGGAAAAACCGTCAATGAGCGATTCGCTCTCACCGGTGACATCTCGACAGCGCATTCGGTCACGCCCATGGCCTGCACACGCGCACCGCTGGCCGATTCTGTGCGCCCCGCCTGCCATCGTGCGCCCCGCGTGCCCCATGGTCCATCCGGGACCTTTCGGAGGGCCTCGGTTACCGAAGGTCACCCACCGGGCCCCCGGGGCAGCGCCCCAAAGCGGCGCGGGGAACTGCGCGACCGGCCACGCGCGAACCCGTACCCGCGAAACCACGGAAACCCGGCAGACGAGTAGGCGCCCCACCCCCGAGCGGAGCGCCTACGCCTCGATCCGGTTGGCCGACCGCAGCCGCGCGAAGCTCCGGGCCAGCAGCCGCGACACATGCATCTGGGAGACCCCGAGCTCCGCGCTGATCTGCGACTGCGTCAGATTGCTGTAGTAGCGGAGCAGGAGGATCCGCTGTTCGCGCTCGGGAAGCTGGACGAGGAGATGCCGTACGAGGTCACGGTGTTCGACGCCGTCCAGCTCGGGGTCCTCGTAGCCGAGCCGGTCGAGCAGCCCCGGCATCCCGTCGCCCTCCTGGGCCGCCTCCAGGGAGGTCGCGTGGTACGAGCGGCCGGCCTCGATGCAGGACAGGACCTCCTCCTCAGTGATGCGCAGCCGCTCGGCGATCTCGGCGGTGGAGGGGGTGCGCCCGAAGGCGGTGGTGAGGTCCTCGGTCGCGCTGTTCACCTGGACCCACAACTCGTGCAGCCGACGCGGGACGTGGACCGTGCGGACGTTGTCGCGGAAGTACCGCTTGATCTCGCCGATGACGGTCGGCATCGCGAAGGTCGGGAACTGCACGCCCCGGTCCGGGTCGAACCGGTCGATGGCGTTGATCAGTCCGATGGTCCCGACCTGGACCACGTCCTCCATGGGCTCGTTGCGGGAGCGGAAGCGGGCGGCCGCGTAGCGCACGAGCGGGAGGTTCGCCTCGATAAGCGCCCCCCGCACGCGGTTGTGCTCCGGAGTGCCGGGCGCCAGATGCTTCAGCTCACCGAACAGCACCTGGGTGAGGGCCCGGGTGTCGGCGCCGCGACGTTTCTCCGGGGCTGGGGCGCTGGCCTGGGCCGTGACCTGGGCCGACGCGGGGTCGGGAGCCGGGACTTCTTCCTGGGGAGGCGCAGTACTGGCCGACACGGTCAACGCCACCTCTTCATCCATCAACTCAACCGTCAAAAGCGGTCATAGCATCACAAGACATGTGCACTGTGATCAAGCACCGCATATAGCCGTGTTGAGCAAGAGTTAAGGATGGGAAGGGCAATTGGGTGTAAAAAGCCCCGCACTGTTCGAGTGCGGGGCGAAAGATACGGCCGTATGGCCCGGAGGCGCGTCGGTACTGAGCACTGCTCGCGCGCGGTTCAGTACTGGTCGCGCGGCTCAGGACTCCTCGCGCGGCTCAGAACTCGTAGTCGGCGATGATCCACTTGGCGAACTCGCGCCACAGGGTGACGCCCGCCTGGTGGTCCGGGTGCTCGACGTACGTGCGGAGCGCGTCCGCGTCGTCGAAGGCGGAGTTGATGGCGAAGTCGTAGGCGATGGGGCGGTCGCTGACGTTCCAGCCCAGCTCCCAGAAGCGGATCCCCTGGATCCGGCCTTCGAGGGCGCGGAAGGCGTCCACACCCTTCACGACCCGCGGGTCGTCGCGCTCGACGCCCTCGTTGAGCTTGAAGAGGACCAGGTGGCGGATCATGGGTGCTCCGGGGAGGTCGTACGAGGTGCTGCGGAGGAAGGGGGCCGCTTCGGGGCTATTCGGCCCCGTCGGCGATCCAGGTGAAGAAGTCGCCGATGGACTGGGCCGCGTTGGAGACGCCCTCGAACCCTATCTGGACGTAGTCGGCGGCCTTGGCCGGGTCCGTGATGATCACGTAGAGCACGAAGACCACGAGCACGTACAGCGCGATCTTCTTCCCCTGCACCGCCACCGCGGCCTCCCCCGCCTCTTGTGCCCCGTGGGCCCTATCGGTCCCTCTTTGTCGGCCGCGAGTGTAACCCGATCATGCGTTCGTAGGGAGAGACGGCAGAGCCCGGAGACGCAGGAAGGGCCCCGCCTGACGACGGGACCCTTCTTCAGCGGTAGCGGAGGGATTTGAACCCTCGGTGACTTGCGCCACACTCGCTTTCGAGGCGAGCTCCTTCGGCCGCTCGGACACGCTACCGAGAGAGACCTTACAACAAGGTGGGGCGTGCTTTGAAATCGGTATTGCCGGGGCCTCAACGGGCGCGGAAGAACTCGGTGAGGAGCCGGGCGCAGTCGTCGGCGAGGACGCCCTCGACGACTTCGGGGCGGTGGTTGAGACGGCGGTCGCGTACGACGTCCCAGAGGGAGCCGGTGGCGCCGGCCTTCTCGTCGCGGGCGCCGTAGACGACCCGGTCGACCCGGGACTGCACGAGTGCGCCCGCACACATCGTGCAGGGTTCGAGGGTGACGACCAGGGTGCAGCCGGTCAGCCGCCACTCGCCGAGCCGCGCGGCGGCCCGGCGGACGGCCAGCACCTCCGCGTGGGCGGTCGGGTCGCCGGTCGCCTCGCGTTCGTTGTGCCCGGTGGCCAGTACGGTCGTGCCGTCCGGGGACAGGACGACCGCGCCGACCGGGACGTCACCGCCCTCGGCGGCCCGCCCGGCCTCGGCCAGGGCGAGCCGCATCGCGGGCCGCCAGCGGTCGCGTACCGGGTCGGGTCCGCCCGGTGCCTCCGCGTCGGTCGCGTCGGACGTGTTGGACGCGTCGGACGCGTCTGATGCATCGGTCACCGGGGGAACGCAGCCGTCGGACTCGGTGGGCTTGGCGGACTCGGCTGATTCGGTGGACTGGACGGACTCAGCGGACCGTCTCCAGGACCTCCGACGCTCCGAGTGCCTCGGCGATCGAGCTGAGGGCGTCGTCGGCGTCGAGAGCGCGCAGCTCCTTCTCGCCCACCCCCAGGTCGTCGAGGATCTCGGTGTCGCCCACCGGGCTGTGCGGCACGGCCTCGGCCGACGTGTCGTCATCGTCGTCGGAGTCGGACTCACCGTCCTCGGTGCCGTCGAGGTCGAGGGCGTCCAGGTCGGTGTCGTCGTCGCCGGGCTCCCTTCCGAGCAGTTCGTCGGTGAGCAGGATCTCGCCGTAGCTGCTGCGGGCAGCGGCGGCGGCGTCCGACACGTAGATACGAGGGTCGTCCTCGCCATCGATGCGGACGACGCCGAACCAGGCGTCCTCCTGCTCGATGAGCACCAGCACCGTGTCGTCGCCGGGCGAGGCTTCACGGGCCAGGTCGGCCAGATCCGACAGGGTTTCCACATCGTCGAGCTCTGTGTCGCTCGCTTCCCACCCGTCTTCGGTGCGCGCGAGCAGTGCGGCGAAGTACACCGTGACTCTCCCACTGGTCATAGGTGTGCCGGTTGGGGGTCCCCCCGGCGGAGGCTGTGGGTGGGGAGGCTTGCGGTCCGAGCCCCACCCACTCGGAATCGTGGCAGAAACAGAGCGCCCAGGGGACGTCTTCGGCTCCCTGTGTCCGGCTCTTTTGATCGCCGGTGGGTCCGCCGTTCACCTGCGCACCTGTTGCCGCCACCAGCGGATCGTACGCGGAGTTCCTGGCCGTATATGCACGACCACCCCGTGAACGCCCCACACATACCCCACGAACACGTCACACGGGCCCCACCGGGGGTGCCTGGAAGGGCCGGTCGGGGAGGGAGAGGGGAGAGGGAGGGGTCAGTCGGCGGTGCCCGGTTCGCCCGGGTTCACCAGCGGAACGTGCGCATCCGCATGGCGTGGCGGAGCCGGGCGGCCTTGGCGCGGCGCGGCTGGACCCGGTCGCGCAGCTCGCGTGCCTCCGTCAGCTCCCGCAGGAACTGCGCCCGCCGCCGTCGGCGCGCGGCATCGCTCTCCTCCCGCCCGGCACCCCGCGCCCCCTCGCCCGTGGCCGTACGCCCCGTCACCTCGTCGTCGCCCCGCACCGACTCACCAGACACCCGCCCCGCCCGACCGTCCGTCCCCACCGTCCGACCTTCCGTCCGTCCCGCCGTAGTGCCCGTCCGCGCCGCCCTGCCGGTCTCGGATGCCGCACCGGCCGCTGTCCTCGCTGTCCCGCCGGAGGCCCGAGTCGTTCTGTCGGAAGCCCGAGCTGTTCTGTCGGGCGGGCGCGTCGGCGCGGTGTTCGGCCGTGGGGGCTTCTCGGCCGTGCGGGGTGCCCTGTCTGCCGTCCGCGCGGGCCTGTCTGCCGTCCGCGCGGGCCTGTCTGCCGTCCGCGCGGGCCTGTCGGCCGTCCGCGCTGACCTGTCGGCCGTGCGGGGCGTTGTGCCGGGTGGGCGGGGTGGCTTGTCGGGGCGTGGGTGTCCGCGTTCGGCCGTCTGTTGTCGGTCGGTGGCGGATGCTCGGTCGGGTGGCCTGCCGGTGCCCCGTAGGCGTGGGGAAGCGTTGTTCGTGTCTGGCATGGGCTCACCACCGTCAGGCGTCGGTTCTTCCGTCGCCGCTCCGTTCATCCCACTTTCCCTCCGACGGCGGGTTTGATGCCATCGGGAGGGCGAGGCGGGAGGGCGGTCGGTGAGGGGGCGCCCGGGGGTGTGGCCCCAGTTACTGTTGTGGACATGCGCCTCCACGTCGTCGACCACCCCTTGGTCGCTCACAAGCTCACCACGCTGCGCGACCAGCGCACCGACTCCCCGACCTTCCGTCGCCTCGCCGACGAGCTGGTCACCCTGCTCGCCTACGAGGCCACGCGGGACGTACGCACCGAGCTGGTCGACATCACGACGCCGGTCGCCTCGACCACGGGCGTCAAGCTCTCCCACCCCCGCCCGCTCGTCGTGCCGATCCTCCGGGCCGGCCTCGGCATGCTCGACGGCATGGTCCGGCTGCTGCCGACCGCCGAGGTGGGCTTCCTGGGCATGATCCGCAACGAGGAGACGCTGGAGGCCTCCACGTACGCCACCCGTATGCCCGAGGACCTCTCCGGGCGTCAGGTGTACGTCCTCGACCCCATGCTCGCCACGGGCGGCACCCTCGTCGCCGCGATCCGTGAGCTGATCAAGCGCGGCGCCGACGATGTGACCGCCGTGGTGCTCCTGGCCGCCCCCGAGGGTGTCGAGGTCATGGAGCGCGAGCTGGCGGGCGCCCCGGTGACGGTCGTGACCGCCGCCGTCGACGAGCGCCTCAACGAGCACGGCTACATCGTGCCGGGCCTGGGAGACGCGGGCGACCGGCTGTACGGCGCCGCCGAGTAACCCCCTGAGGGGTCCTCACGGGCTCGCGTCAGCAGGTCTTCGTCGCGGTGGGCGTCGGCTCGGGACTGGTCAGTGCGGCCAGGGCCTTGCCGGCGTCCTTCTGCTCGCTGAGGGCCTTGAAGCCGGTGCCGATGACGAGGTCCACCTCGGTGGCCTTCTTACGGCCGTCGGTCTTGAGCCGCGCGCCGGAGAGCTGGGTGTTGAGGACGGCCAGCGCCGCGTCCTCGGCGGCCTTCGCGCCGAGCAGTATCGCGGCGCCCTTGACCTTCTTGTCGTACTCCTTGGTCGCGTTGCCCACGTTCCCGATGCGGAAGCCGCGCTTCTTCAGCTCGTCGGCGGTCTCCTTGGCGAGACCGGCGCGGGGCGTGGCGTTGAGGACGTTGACGGTGATCTTGCCGGGTGCGGGCAGGCCCTTCGCGGCGGTCCCGGACTTCCCGGACTCTCCGGCCGATCCGCTCGCCTTCGGGGACGGGCTCACCCGGGTCGCGCAGTCCGCCTTGGGGCCCGCCGCCGCTGCCTGGTCCTCGTCACCGGTGAAGACGTCGATGAGCTGCAGGGTTCCCCAGCCGACGAGGCCCAGCGCGGTCACGGACGCGACGACCGCGAGGACGAGCCTGCGACGCCTCTTGGGCCGGCGAAGCCTCGGGTACTTGTCCCCCGTGATCCGGTACTGGCCGCCCATGCCAGGAGGAGTCAGCATGCTCATGGGCGCAGCGTAGTGCCGTTGGACGGTGATGCCTACTAGATGATCATTCACCGCGCGGCAGTCCAACCCGAAAGGGCCAACCGGCGGGCGCCGGTGGAGGGCCCGGAAGGCTGGTGAAGGGGCGGGGCTAGTCCAGTTCGAGGACGCGTGCGTGCAGCACCTGGCGTTGCTGGAGGGCCGCGCGGACCGCGCGGTGGAGGCCGTCCTCCAGGTACAGATCGCCCTGCCACTTCACCACGTGCGCGAAGAGGTCGCCGTAGAAGGTGGAGTCCTCGGCGAGGAGGGTCTCCAGGTCCAGCTGCCCCTTGGTCGTCACGAGCTGATCGAGGCGGACCGGGCGCGGCGCGACGTCCGCCCACTGCCGGGTGCTTTCCCGGCCGTGGTCGGGGTACGGCCGGCCGTTTCCGATGCGCTTGAAGATCACACGGAAAGCCTACCGGTCGAGACGTTCCGGGCGCAGCCATGGCGACGGAGTGCGACCCCGGAAAAGGCGCCGCAATGTGGGACAAAGCGGTGATTCTGTGGGGGTCCGGTGGTGGTCATGGGTGCCCGGCGGGGTCTTTTCGGGGGCGCGGCGGGTTCCCCGGGAAGTGCCGTCGGTGATTCTCGACGGCCGCGCTCCCGCTTGTCCGGGGCTTCTTCGGGGCTTGGCCCGGACTTCTCCGGAGGGGCGCCGCGATGTCGCCGGGACGCCTTCCGCGGGCTTCCGGCAGTTCTCTGGCAGTTCTCTGGCAGTCCTCCGGGGGCGACGGGTTCGAGGTGAGTGGCGGTGAGTGGCGATGGGTGGCAAGCAGCCCGATCGGCGGCGTCGTCCGGGTCCGAGTCGCGGGCTGGGTCCGCGTCGGCATCCGCGTCGGCATCCGCGTCCGCGTCCGCTGTGGTCCCGGGGTCTTCAATCTTCGAGTCTCTGGCCCGGTCGTCGGGGAGCCGGATGGGCCGGGAGATCAGTCGGTCGGTGTTCGGGACGGCGCGGAGGGGGCGGTGGCGCGTCGGGGCGGGTGCTGGGCTGTCGCCGGTTACTTGCCGGCGGCCTTCGCGGCCTTCGCCGCCGCCTTCATCTCCTGTTTGTGGGCGCGGACCTTGGCCAGGGAGTCGGGGCCCTTGATGTCGGCGACGGAGCGGTAGGAGTCGGGGTCGCCATAGGAGCCGGCGGCTTCGCGCCAGCCCGTGGGGTGGACGCCGAGTTGTTTGCCGAGGAGGGCCAGGAAGATCTGGGCCTTCTGCCGGCCGAAGCCGGGGAGGGATTCGAGGCGGGAGAGGAGTTCCCCGCCGGTCGTCGCGTCCCGCCAGACCGCGCTCGCGTCGCCGTCGTAGTGGTCGACGAGGTACTGGCACAGCTGCTGGATGCGTTTGGCCATGGAGCCGGGGTAGCGGTGTACCGCCGGTTTGGCGGACAGCAGCGCGGCGAAGGACTCCGGGTCCGTCGCCGCGATCTCCTGGGCGTCCAGGTCGTCGGCGCCGAGCCGTTGGGCGATGGTCCAGGGGCCCTTGAACGCCCACTCCATCGGCACCTGCTGGTCCAGCAGCATGCCGACCAGCGCGGCGAGCGGACTGCGGCCGAGGAGTTCGTCCGCCTCGGGGTCCTGGGCGAGGTGAAGGGTGACGTCCATGACCCGATGATCGCGCGCCGGGCGGCACGCCGCAGCCCGGCCCGTACGCGGTTACGGGCGCCAGTAGCCCAGCGCGTGTATCCGTTGCTTCGGCAGGCCCAGTTCCTTGCGGAAGTACGCCGTCAGGGAGCGGGTCGTCGCGGTGTCGCAGGCGATCCAGACGTAGGGGTCGGGGGTGATTTCGAGGAGGGCGGGGGCGTCGGCCTTCACCTGGGTGAGGAGGCGGGCGCCGGCGTCCTGGCGTGGGACCGGGCGGAAGTCGTGGCGGGCGGGGTCGAGGCGGAGGGGGAGTCCGTCTGCTCCGGAGGCGTCGGCTCCTGGCCCCGGCCCCGGCCCCGTCTCCGGCCCCGTCTCCGTCTCCGTCTCCGTCGACGGTCCCGGCTCCGGTGACGTCTCGAACCAGATCGTCGCCGGGGCGGACGGGATCGCCCCGAGGAGGGAGTTGATGGCCGGGAGGGAGGCCGGGTCGCCGATGGCGAGGATGTGGGAGGGGGCCGGGTCGGGGTCGGTGAAGGCGGTGCCGTGGACCGTGGCCTCGATGGTGTCGCCGGGCTTCGCGGCGCGGGCCCAGTCGCTGGCGTGGCCGTCGTGGAGGGCGAACTCCAAGCTGAAGGTGCCGGCGACCGGGTCGGGGTCGACGAGGGTGTACGCCCGCTGGTGCGGTTTGCCGGCCGCGTCGAACCAGAGGCGTACCCACATCGTCGGGTGGACGCCGGTCACCGCGAGCATGCCGCCGTCGGTGAGGTGGACCCGCCGGTAGTGCTCGGTGACCTGTTCCGCCCCGGTCACCGTGAAGACGAAGTCCTTCCCCCGGAGCAGTTTGAGGACCGCTCCCTCCCAGCCGTGCCCCTGCCCCATGGCTTCTGCACCCTTCACGTACGCTTTGATCACGAGTTGATTAGGTGAGGCTAACCTAATTAGAGACGGGATGCAGGATGCGGGACAGCGGTGCGCGGGGCCGGGCTCAGGGGAACGATATGAGCCACGGGGACTACGGGGACTACGGGGGCTACAGGGATTACGGCACTTATCGCGATGCCTGGGGTATCCCGCACCTCCGCGCCGCCGACGCCCGCGCGCTCGCGCACGCCCAGGGCCGGGTCACCGCCCTCGACCGTGCCTGGCAGCTGGAGGTCGAACGCCACCGCGTGCAGGGCACCTCGGCCGCCTTCCTCGGCGTGGACGCGCTCGGCTGGGACCGGTTCGCGAGACGGGCCCGGCTGGAGGACACGGCCCGAAGATGCTTCGCCCGGCTGGAGAGAACGGACCCGGAGACCGCCGACTGGGTCCGGGCGTACGTCGAGGGCGTGAACGACGGGCTGGAGGAGGGGCTGGAGGAGGGGCTGGTCGAGGGCCGGCGGCGCGCGCCCGAGTTCGAGCGCGCCGGGATCGCGCCGGGGCGCTGGGAGGCCTGGCATCCGCTCGGCGTCTGGCTCGCCACGCACATCCTGTTCGCCGGGTTCCCCGCCAAGCTCTGGCGCGAGGAGGCGGTACGGCATCTCGGCGCCGACGCGGTCGGGCTCTTCGCCACTGACGGGCCCGCCACCTCCGGCAGCAACGGGTGGCTCGTCGACGGGTCCCGTACGACCACCGGGCGGGCCGTCATCGCCGGTGACCCGCACCGGTTCATCGAGGAACCCGGCGTCTACCAGCAGATCCACCTCTCCTGCCCCGAGTTCGACGTCGTCGGCCTCGCCGTACCGGGCCTGCCCGGCATCGCCCACTTCGGTCACACCGGCGGCGTGGCCTGGGCCATCACCAACGCCATGGCCGACTATCAGGACCTGTACCGGGAGCGGCTGCGCCACGGCGAGGAGGGCGACGGGGGTGGCGAGGGTGTCGTCGAGGCGCTCGATCCGGACGGGGTGTGGCGGGCCGTGCACCGGCATGTGGAGATCATCGAGGTCGCGGGCGGGGAGCCCGTGGAGGTGGAGGTGATCGAGACCGCCCGGGGGCCGGTCGTCATCGGGGGCTTGGAGCCTCGCGTTCCACCTGTGGACAAGACCGTTCCACCTATGGACCAGACCGCCGCCGACACCGACACCGACACCGATTCTGGCTCCGGCTCCGGCTCCGGCTCCGGTCTTGATCCGGTCGGTCCGCTCAGCCTCCGCTATCCACCCCGTGTGACCGAGGACCTCGGGATCAGCGCGCTCCTTCCTCTCCTCCGGGCCCGGGAAGTCGCCGATGTGGACCGGGCGTTCGACCGGTGGGCCGAGCCGGTGAACGTCGTACAGGCCGCGGACACGAGGGGCGGGGTGCTGCACCGGGTGGCGGGGCGGGTGCCGGTGCGGAGCCGGGACAACCGGACGCGGGTGGTCGTGGCCTGGGAACCGGGGCACGAGTGGGAGGGGTGGCACGAGACGCCGTACGGCACGTTCGAGGACGGGGTCGCGGTGATGGCCAACCAGCGGGGTCCGGCGACCCCGTTGGGCGTGGAGTTCGCCCCGCCGCACCGCGCCGAACGTATCCGCGCGCTGCTGGACGAGAAGCGGGTGTGGTCCGCCCCGGACATGCCGACCGTGCACATGGACACCGAACTGGCCTCCGCCGGGCCTCTGTTGGACCATCTGGCCGCTCTCACCGACACCGCCCTCGCCAGGGACGCCGTCCGCGCCGACACCGTCAACGTCGACACCGTTTACGCCCCCAACGGCGGCCCCGAGAGTTCCGTGCCTCTCACCCCGGCCGCGGCCGCGCTCCGCGACCGGCTTCTGCGCTGGGACCGGCGGATGGAGGCCGACAGCGTCGAGGCGGCGGCGTACGCGGCGCTGCGCGGAGCGGTCGTACGGCGGCTCGCGGCGGAGCCCGCCTTCGCGGCGCTGGCCGTGCCGCCGGCGTACCCCGAGGTCTTCCGGCCGTGGCTCTCGCTCACCGTCCGGATCGGGTTCGCGCTCGAACATCTGCTCAGGGCCGAGGAGTTGTACGGGATCGACCGGGCCGCGCTCGTACGCGAGGCGCTGGAGGAGACCGCCGGCGCCGAGTCCGGGCGCTGGGGCGACCGCCACCGGCTCGCGCCGTGGCGTGCGCTCCCTGGCGCCGACCCGGACGCGCCCCACGCCGAGCCGGGGCTCGGCGGTGACCACGACTGTGTGCTCTGCACCTCCGCCGTCCCCGGCATCACCGACCTCAGCGCACGCGGGCCCGCCGCCCGCTACGTCTGGGATCTGGCCCGGCGCGAGGACAGCCTCTGGGTGGTGCCGTTCGGGGCGTCCGGCGTGGGCGGATCGGCCCACCACCGCGATCAACTCCCCCTGTGGCTCAGGGGAGATCTCGTACCGGTCGTCACGGACTGGAACCGCCTCACCAAGGACGAGCGACGGGAGCGGCGAGGGCGACCGGAGCGGCGAGGGCGATCGGAACAGCGAGAACGACCGGAACGGCGAGAACAGCCGGAGCAGTGAGAACAGCTGGAACAGCCGGAACAGCGAGGAGAAGCGCCATGACCGTTGAGTCGTACGGGGGCCGTGTGGCCGTTCATGAGCAGGTGGTCGACGGGTTCGGGACCTTGCGGATCCTGCCGTTGGACGCGAAGGCCGATGCCGAGGTGGTGCATGGCTGGGTGAGTGAGCCGAGGGCCGCGTTCTGGGGCATGAACGGGTTCACGCGGGAGCAGGTGCGGGAGGTGTACGAGGGGCTGGAGGCCTTCGACACCCACCACGCCTACCTCGCGGTGCACGACGGCGAGCCCGTCGGGCTGCTGCAGACGTACGAGCCGGAGGCCGACCGGGTCGGCGAGTGTTACGAGGTCGAGCCCGGTGACATCGGCGTCCATGTGCTCCTGGCGCCCGCCGGGGTCGGCGGAGAGCGGCCGGGGTGGTCGTCCTCGGTGCTGGACGCGTTCACGTCGTACGTGCTGGTCGGGCTGGACCGGTCGCGGGTCGTCGTCGATCCGGACGAGCGGAACGAGCGGGCGATCGCGCGGTTCGCGCGGCACGGGTTCGAGCGCGGGCCGGTCGTCGTGCTGCCGGAGATCGATCTGCCGGAGGTGTATCTGCCCGAGAAGCGTGCCCAGTTGGCGTTCTTGCGGAGGGAGGGCGCGCTCGGTCGACGGTTCGGTCAGTAGTTCGGGTGGTGGGCGTAGCCTCGGGCGAATGACTCCCGAAGACCTCATAGCGCACTACGAGTTGGAGCCCATACCGCGCGAAGGCGGACGTTTCCGGCAGACGTGGGCGGGGCCCGATCGGGGCGACGGGCGGCCGGAGGGGACCGCGATCGTCGCGCTGCTCACCACCGAGCCGGGCGACTACTCCGCGCTGCACCGGCTGCCCGGCGACGAGATCTGGCACTACCACCTCGGCGATCCGCTCCGGATGCTGCTCCTCGCCCCGGACGGGTCCTCGCGGGTCGTCGTCCTCGGGCCGGACGTGCTCGCCGGGCAGCACGTGCAGTACGTCGTGCCCGCCGGGACGTGGATGGGGGCGCGAGTCCTGGGCGGTGGCAGTGGAGGTGGCAGTGGTGGTGATGGCAGTGGGGGTGGCGGAGGCTGGACGTTGTTCGGGTGCACGATGGCGCCCGGGTTCACCTTCGAGGGATACGAGCACGGGGACGCCGCGGAGCTGGCGCCGCTGTATCCGGACCGGGCCGTCGAGATAGGGGAGCTGGGGCGGGCGTAGGTCCGGAGGTGCGTAGGCGCGCAGGGGCGTAGGCGCAGAGAGGGGGGTGGGCCGGTGCGGATCGCGTTGAACGCGGCGTTCGTGGCGTGCGTACCTGTTCGAGGAGTCCGAGAGCCGGCGACCGTGGATCCGGAGCACTACGTGGACCGACGCAGGTACAGCGACCCAGCCAGCAATCCAGTCAGCGACCCGGTCGAGGGTACGGACCGGGGCGCGGACAGGGATACAGACAGGGATACAGGCAGGGGCGCGAGGCGACATGGCGGAACCGGCGGGGCCACCGGTGGACACGGAGGCCGGACCGGGAGCCGGATCAGTGGCCGGGTCGGCAGTCGGACCGGAGGCCACATCGGCGGCCGGGGCCGAGGGGTTCAGCGCCTGGTGCTGCTGGGCACCGTGCTGGTCCTGTTCCTCCTCGGCGGGGCGGGTACCGCGTCCGCGCACGCCGCTCTCAAGGGAAGCGATCCCGTCGACGGAAGCGTCCTCGACGCCGCTCCCCGGGACGTCACCCTCCGCTTCACCGAGTCGGTAAGCCTCCTGGAGGACTCCATCCGCGTCGTCGACCCGGAGAACCGGGCCGTCGACACGGGCAAGCCGGGGCGTGCGGGCGGCCGTTCCGACACGGCACGTGTCACCCTGCCCACCGGCCTCGGCGACGGCACGTACACGATCGCCTGGCGCGTGGTCTCCGCCGACAGCCACCCCATCTCGGGTGCCCTGATCTTCTCCATCGGCGAGCCCTCCGCGACCGCCGCGGTCCTCCCCGCCGACCTCACCGAGGACCCGCTCACCTCATCCCTCTACGACATCACCCGCTACTTCGCGTACGGCGCCCTCGCCCTGCTCATCGGCGTGACCTTCTTCCTGGCGGTCGTGCTCGGGGGCCCGAGCGCGGTGCTGCGCAAGCTGCTGCTGGGGGGATGGCTGGCCCTGCTGCTGGCCTCGGCGGTTCTGCTGCTGCTCCGCGGACCGTACGAGCGGGGCAGTGGCATCGGAGCCGCCCTCGACCTCTCCGTCCTGCGCGACACGATGGTCAGCCGGCCGGGGCTCGCGCTGCTGGCCCGGCTGGCGCTGCTCGCGGTGGCCGCCGTCCTGCTCGTACGCGTGGGCCGGCGGGGCGAGCGGGAGGAGTGGGGGAAGGGCGCGCTCGTCTGCGGAGCCCTGCTCTCCGTCGGTCTCGCCGGTACCTGGGCGGCGGCCGAGCACGCCTCCGCCGGTATCCAGGTGCCGGTCGCGATGACCTCCTCCGTGCTGCATCTGCTCGCCATGGCCGTCTGGCTGGGCGGGCTGACCGCGCTGCTCACCGTGCTGTACCGGGCGCCGAACACCCTCTCGGTCGCCGTGGTCACCCGCTTCTCCCGGCTCGCCTTCGCCTCGGTGATCGTCCTCGTCGTCACCGGCGTCTACCAGTCCTGGCGCGGCCTCGGCTCCTGGTCCGCCTTCACCTCCACGGCGTACGGGGAGGTCCTCGTCGCCAAGCTGGTCGCGGTACTGCTCTTGCTGGTCGCGGCGGCGTTCTCACGGCGCTGGACGGGGCGGTTGGGGGCGGGTTCGGTCGGGGCGGCGTCGGCGGGGGCCGAGGTGGAGGCCGCGGGTTCGGTGACGACAGCCGATCGGGCCGCCCAGGTCGGCGATCAGGCGGTGCAGGTCACCGATCGCGCCGAGGCCTCCGAGCGGGCGGCCGTGGCGGTGGCGGCGCGGGTGCCCGAGCGGGTGGGGGCCGTGGGCAGCAAGGTCTCGGACGGCGCCGACGACGGGCCTTCCGGTGACGTTGACGGTGCCGTGGACAACGGCGAGGTCGCGTCGGCGGAGTCACCGGCCGAGGACGCGTCCACGGACTCACCGGCCGAGGACGCCCCCGCCGATCCGCAGCGCCGGCGCCTTCGGGGGTCCGTGCTCGCGGAGTTCACCGTCGCGGTCGTCGTGCTGGTGATCACCACCGTGCTGACGGGGACCCTGCCCGGCCGGGCGGCGGCGGAGATCGCGAAGGAGAGCGCGGACGCGGCGGCCGGTGAGATCACGGCCTCCTCGGTGGCCGTCCCCTTCGACGTCGGCACCCCGAACGGCCACGGCAAGGTCCAGATCGACCTGGGCCCCGGACGCGTGGGCAAGAACTCGGTGCAGGCCGTGGTCTTCGGCCCCGACGACGGCATCGCGACCGTCCCCGAACTGCGTCTCACCTTCACCCTGCGGGCCCAGAAGATCGGCCCCATCGACGCCAAGCTCACCAACCGCGGCGGCTACTGGGCCACCGACACCCTCCAACTCCCCCTGCCCGGCAAGTGGACGATGAAGCTCACGGTCCGTACGACGGAGATCGACCAGGTCACGGTGGAGAAGTCGGTACGGGTGAGCTAGCCGGCCTCACCCCGACGATCCACCATCCCGACGATCCACCACCCGCCACCCACCATCAAATACGCAACCGCCGACGGCTACTCGTTCCGGTCGTGCAGCGGGCGGCCGCAGAGCGACTTCGACGGGGTGCCGTCCACGCCGACGGGCGGGTTCCCGGCGACCATGACGCGGTGCATGATGCGCGGGAAGTCCAGGTGGGCGGTGTCGTTGGGGGCGAGGTGGACGGTGGCCCGGTTGTCCCAGAGGGCCACGGAACCCGGCTCCCAGCGGAAGCGGACCGTGTACTCGGGGCGCGTGATCTGCTCGACGAACATCTCGAGCAGGAGCCGGCTCTCGGCCCGGGTCACGTCGACGATGTTCTCGACGTAGTACGGGTTGACGTACAGGATCCGTTCCCCGGTCTCGGGATGGACGCGGACGACCGGGTGGACGGACGCGACCTGGTGGTCCTGGAGATGGCGGAGGTAGGGGTCGGGGCCGGAGCGGGCGAGGTAGCCGACGCCGAGGCGGTGTTCGGCGCGCAGCCCGTCGGCGAACCGGCGCACCGGCTCGGACAGGCCCGCGTAGGCGGAGGCGAGGTTGGCCCAGGTGGTGTCGCCGCCGTACGGGGGTACGCGTTCGGCGCGGAGCAGGGTCAGGGCGGGCGGGTCGATGCGCGCGGTGTGATCGGCGTGCCAGCCGCGGAGCGTGGAGTGGCGGCGGCGCTCCAGCCATTCGGCCTGGTCCATGCCGTGTTTGCGGCCCAGTTCCTGGCGGTCGGCCGTCGTCTCGATCTCGGGGTGCTCGGAGGGCGAGACCGAGCCCCGCGAACGTAGCCGGATCGGCTCGCCGAAGCGGCGCGCGAACGCGATCTGTCCCGCGTGGTCCAGTTCCTGCCCCCGGAAGAACACGACCTTCCAGCGGAGCAGTGCCGCACGGATTCCGGCGACGGTCTCGTCGTCGAGCGGTCCGGCCAGGTCGACGCCGTGGATGTCGGCGCCGATGTGCCCGGAGGCCGGGCGAACGTCGAGGCCGCCGTCGCCCGTGGGTTCCGTCGAGGACGTGTTCGTGTCGATGCCCATCACTCCCTCGCTCGCCGTTCGAGGCCGCCCTATCCATCGTGCGGCCCGCGCATGCGACCAGGCCGGTCTTCCCATGGTGTGGCCCGCGCATGCGACCAGGCCGGGAAAGTGTCCTGAACGACCGCCGCCGGCCACTGACCCCACAGGGTTCACCGAAGGCCGTCGTCCGGGGCGTCACCGCGGCCCAGGTCTGGCGGTACCTGACCGACACCTCCACCTGGGAGTCGTACTACGACAACGTCGCCGACATCTCCTACCCGAACGGCGACGCGCCCGAGCTCAAGGCGGACGTGGCGTTCGGCTTCGGCACGTTCGGGTTCCCGCCACTGGACGCACGCGTCGTCGAGTTCCAGGCCCCAGCTCGGCGCCCCCGCCCCGCCCCCGCCCAGGAGCGCCCCAACCCCAGGCTCAACGGCCACCAGGCCTGGCTCGACGGCCTCGTCGGCGCGGCCGCAAAGTGACGCCGCGTCGCCCGGTGTCGTACCACCCGCCGACCCACCCCGGGCTGCGAAACTGCCCAGGGACCAACGCACTGTACGCGGCAGGAAGTTGACGTCATGACCGACAAGCTCACCGTAAGTGTCCTGGGTACCGGCATCATGGGCGCCGCGATGGCCCGCAGTCTCCTCCGCGCCGGTCATGCCGTACGGGCGTGGAACCGCACCCGCGAGAAGGCCGAGCCGCTCGCCGCCGACGGTGCCCTGATTGCCGACAGCCCGGCCGAGGCCGTACGGGGCGCCGATGTGGTGCTCACCATCCTGTACGACGGGGCCGCCGCCCTGGACGTGATCCGGGAGGCGGCGCCCGCGCTGAGCCCCGGCACGGCCTGGGTCCAGTCGACCACCGCCGGTGTCGAGGCCGTGGCCGGACTGGCCGGACTGGCCGCCGAGCACGGGCTGCTCTTCTACGACGCCCCGGTCCTCGGCACACGGCAGCCCGCCGAGGCGGGGCTGCTGACTGTGCTGGCCGCGGGGCCGGTCGAGGGGCGGGGGACGGTGACGCCCGTCTTCGACGCCGTCGGCGCCCGTACCGTCTGGACTGGCGAGGACGGAGCGGCGGGCACCGCGACCCGGCTCAAGCTGGTCGCCAACAGCTGGGTGCTCGCCGCCACCAACGCGACCGGGGAGGTCCTGGCCCTCTCCCAGGCCCTCGGGGTCGACCCGCACTCCTTCTTCGAGATCATCGAGGGCGGCCCGCTCGACATGGGCTATCTGCGCGCCAAGTCCGCGCTCATCCTCGACGGCCGTCTCTCCCCGGCCTCCTTCGCCGTCTCCACCGCCGCGAAGGACGCCCACCTGATCGTCGAGGCCGGCCGGCGACACGGCGTACGCCTCGACATCGCCGCAGCCGGCGCCGCCCGCCTCACCCGCGCCGCCGCCCAGGGGCACGCCGAGGAGGACATGGCCGCCGCGTATTTCGCCAGCTTCGACGAGGGGGAGGCAGGGGACGGGGGCACGGTCAAGGGTGAGGCTGAAGGGCGGGGGCGGGGCTAGGGGCAGGGCCAGAGAGCCAGAGCGAGCCAGGGGGCAGGCCGCCTGTGCTTCCGCTCGACGCCGCCGTACGCGACCGGCTGGCCACCGAAAGAAACGTCTGGCTCCGCACCCGTACTGCCCCGCCCGCGGAAGTCGGCGTGCCCACGCATCCATCTGCCCGCCCGGACGGCGTGAGACCCCCGCCCGCGCCGCCCCCCCTCAGGCCCGATCCGCCGCGTTCCGCTCGTCCAAGGCCTCGTGTGCTCCCGCCGAAGCCGGGGGAGAGGGAGCGGGAGAAGGAGAGGACGGGGATGGGGACGGGGACGGCGTGCCCCCCTCTCCCGGACCGGCCGTCGCCCGCCGCCCCCGCAGGCGGCCGGTGATCGACATGGCCACCGGCTCGGTCCACCGCGCGGTCAGGGGGCCGACGATGACCAGGATCAGGACGTACGCCGTGGCCAGCGGGCCGAGGGAGGGTTCGATGCCGGCGGTGACGGCGAGGCCGGCGATGACGATGGAGAACTCGCCGCGCGCGACCAGCGTGCCGCCCGCGCGCCAGCGCCCCTTGGCCGAGATCCCGGCCCGGCGCGCGGCCCAGTACCCGGTGGCGATCTTCGTCAGCGCGGTGACGACGGCCAGTACGAGCGCGGGCACCAGTACCGGCGGAATGCTCGCGGGGTCGGTGTGCAGCCCGAAGAAGACGAAGAACACGGCGGCGAACAGATCCCGCAGCGGCGCCAGCAGACTGTGCGCGCCCTCGGCGACCTCGCCCGACAGGGCTATGCCCACCAGGAACGCCCCCACGGCCGCAGACACCTGCAACTGCTGTGCGAGCCCGGCGACGACGAGCGTCACGCCCAGGACGACGAGCAGGAGTTTCTCGGGGTCGTCGCTGGAGACGAACCGGGAGATGTGCCGGCCGTACCGCACCGCCACCAGCAGGACGACCCCGGCCGTACCGAGCGCGATGGCCAGGGTGGCGCTGCCCGCCGCGAGACCGACCCCGGCCAGCAGCGCGGTGACGATCGGCAGGTAGACGGCCATGGAGAGGTCTTCCAGCACCAGGATGCTGAGCACGACGGGCGTCTCACGGTTACCGAGCCGCCCGAGGTCGCCGAGCACCTTGGCGATGACCCCGGAGGACGAGATCCAGGTGACGCCGGCCAGTACGACGGCCGCGACGGGTCCCCAGCCGAGGAGCAGGGCCATGGCGGCGCCGGGCAGGGCGTTGAGCGTGGCGTCGACGAGGCCGGCCGGGTACTGGGTCTTGAGGTTGGAGACGAGATCGGTCGCCGTGTACTCCAGGCCGAGCATGAGCAGCAGCAGGATCACGCCGATCTCGGCGCCGATCGCCACGAACTCCTCACTGGCCCCCAGGGGCAGCAGCCCGCCCTCCCCGAAGGCAAGCCCGGCCAGCAGATAGAGCGGTATCGGCGACAGTTGGAACCGCCCGGCGAACCGCCCCAGCAGCCCCAGCCCGAGGATGATCGCGCCGAACTCGACCAGGAAGACGGCGGAGGAGTGGGTGGAGGACGACTGGGCGAGGAGGTGCGCGGCGGACTGTCCGGTGCCGCCCTGCCCGGTGGCCTGGGGGAGGAAGGCCGGAGCCGCGGAGAAGTACATGTTCCGCTCACTCCCGCCCGAGTATCGCCGCGGCCGTCTCCACACCCTCCCGGGTGCCGATCACGATGAGCGTGTCACCGCCGGCCAGCCGGAAGTCCGGCGTCGGCGACGGAATCGCCTCGGCCCGGCGCAGTACGGCCACGATGGAGGCGCCCGTCTCGGTCCGCATCCGGGTGTCGCCCAGCACGCGCCCGTTCCAGTGCGACGTCGACGCCAGCTCGATCCGCTCCGCGACGAGCCCCAACTCCGTGGTGGACAACAGGTTCGGGCTGTGGTGGTCGGGTGTCAGCGCGTCGACGAGGGCGGTCGCCTCCCCCGAGGTCAGCCGCACCGACAGCGCACACGCGTCCGGATCGTCCTGCCGGTACGCGCTCAACGTCCGCGCACCGTCCCGGTGGGCGACCACCGAGATCCGCCGCTGTTCCCTGGTCGTGAGGTCGTAACGGACCCCGATCCCCGGCAACGGCGTACTACTGAGGCGCGGAGCACCCACGGCTGGCCCCCTGTCTGATTCGGATATGTCGTCGGACAACCGTCGGTGCCACCCTAACGAGACCCGAAATCCAGCCGCCGCCCGCGAGCCCGGCCCCCCGATGGAACAATCCCCCTTCAACCACCCCGGCCCCGAGGGCTGACCGAAAGGACCCCCACCATGCCCCCAACGGCCGCCTCCACACGTCCTGCGGCAACCGCAACCGCAACCGCAACCGCAAGCGCCCTGCCCGGGCATGAAACGGGGGCGCCGGCGGCTAGCGGTCCGGCTGCCCTGGTGGCGAGGCGCGCGCCTGCTCCGACGTCGAGTGGCCTGTCTGCCCTGCTGACCAGCGGTCAGACTGCCCTGGCGGCCCGTGAAGTGGGGTACCTGGCGAACCGTCACGGAGCGGAGGGCCACATCGGCAGCAGAGGGGCCGCCCCAACGGCCCGTGGCGCGGGTACCCCCGACGGAGGTGGCGCGGGCGTCCTGGCCGGCCGTGGCGCAGGCGTCGCCGACCCCAGCCCCAACCCGCACGCCGCGGAGATACCCGTTCCCCCCGGAGCAGAGGGCCCTCCGCCCCCTGGGGGTCCCACGTGCCCCGGGGGCCGCACGCCCCTCGGAGGACCCGAGCTTCCCGGCGAACCCGCACCCGCCAAACCCGCCACACCCCCCGCAGCACGCGTGCCCGAGACCCCCGGAGCGTGTCCGTGATCCAGTGGGTGTCTCTGGGGAGTGGCCCCCGCCCGGTCCCCCAGCCCGTGGCCACCCCCCTGGTGTGGGCCACGGCCTTCGGCGGGGCGATGGCGTTGGTGGCCGTCCACATCGCGCTGGTCGGCACGGACCGCCCTGGCCTGGCCCTGGTCGCGCTGTCCCTGCTCGCCGCGCTCCTGGGCGGGTACGCCCGCTTCACCGCGGCCCCGGGCACGGCTGCCCTGTGCTGGCTCTTCCTCAACGGTTTCGCCATCCCACCGGCCGGCGTCCTGACCTGGACCAACCCGCGCGACACCTTCTGGCTGGTCTGCCTCCTCACCGCGGCCCTCACCGGCACGACCCTCGCCCGCCTCCTCCAGGCCCGCGCCGCCTACCGCCGCCTCACCACGGCCCAGCCCCCACCCACCCCAGAACCACCGGACTGGCCCCCGCCCCACTGACCCGGCCTCACTGACCCGGCCTCACCGACCCGGCCCCGATGCCTCCGTATCGGCCGTACGACGCCCGCCACCACCCCGCCACGACCGCCCTGCTCGCCCCCGGCGTCCCCGACGCGCCGTGGTGGACCGGACCATGGTCTGACTGACTTGCCGTGCCTATCTCCCCAACTGGTGATCCGACCAGAAGGGCGGGGGAGCGCCCGCGCGTCAGCCGGTCAGCTTGTTCATCTTGCGGATCTGCTTGTCGAAGACCTGGGCGGGAGCGAGGCGGCGCAGTACGCGCGCGCGTGCGGCCAGAGGGCCGGCGGTGTAGCGCGGCTTCGGCTTGGTGTCGGTCGCCGCCGCGACGATCGCCTTGGCGACGACGGCGGGGGCGTCGCCGTTCCTGACGGCCTCCGCCATCACGCGGTCGACGGTCTCTCGCTGCTGCGCGTAGGCGTGCAGGGGGGTGTCGGGCTTCGCGCTGTTGGCCTCGAATCCGGTCCTGGTGTAGGCGGGTTCGACGATGAGCGCCCGGACGCCGTGGTCACGGACCTCGTGGTCCAGGGACTCGGTGTAGCCCTCGATCGCGTGCTTGGAGGCGGCGTAGGCGGCCATGTAGGGCTGGGGCAGGAACCCGAGCACGGACGAGATGTTGATGATGCGCCCGCGTCGCTGAGCGCGCATGTGCGGCAGGACCTCGTTCACCATGCGCATGACCCCGAAGACATTGGTGTCGAACATGCCCTGGGCCTGCGCGAGGGAGGTTTCCTCGGCCGCCCCCATCGAGCCGACGCCGGCGTTGTTGACCAGGACGTCGATCCGCCCGAACCGCTCGCGCACCTCCCGGACCACCGCCGTGACCGAGGTTTCGCTGACCACGTCGAGGTCGAGGAACGTCACACCGCTGAGCGGGGTGACGCGTGAGGTGTCGCGGCCTGTTCCGACCACGTCGAAACCCGCCGCGACCAGTGCGAGCGCGGTTTCCCTGCCTATGCCGGAGGACGCACCCGTTACGAGTGCCACCGGCCGATCTGTCGTCATCATGGACTCCCGCACGTCGAGAAACCGATCGGTTTCCATCAATGTAAACCGATCGGTTTCCGTGCGCAAGCTCAGGCGGGCAGAACGCAGAACGCAGAACGCAGAACGCAGAACGCAGAATGACGGCATGGGGCAGGATCAGGGCGCCGGAGGGGCGTGAGACCGTCATTCGCGCGGCGCTCGCCGCCTTCGCGCTCAGGGGCTGCTACGGCACGTCCACCGCGGCGATCGCCAAGCGCGTCGGCGTCGCGCAGCCGTATCTCTCCCGGCTCTTCCCGGACAAGCAAAAAGGCGATCTTCGTCGCCGCCTTGATGCGGGGCATGGAAGACACTCGCCTGGCTCGGCAACGCGCTCGCGGCTACGGGGCTTCCCCCGAGCGCCGGGCGGTAACGGGGCGTTCTGGACAGGTGAGGGTCAGCGCACGCCTGCCGCGTCGAGCAGGGTGGTCACCGTGGGCGCGATGAGCCCCGTCAGTTTGTCCGCACCGATCCCCGCGCGGGCGCTGGCGCCGTCGAAGACCAGGCTGAGCTGCCGGGCCAGCAGATCGGGATCGCTTGCCCCGCCCTGCTCGGCCTCGGCGCGGAAGAAGGCGGTCAGGTTCGCCTTGACCTGATGGGCGACCCGGCTCGCGGGGTGACTCTGATCCTTGAGCTCGATCTGGACAGCCAGATACTGGCAGCCTCGGAACTCGGGCGTACCCGCCTGCCGTTCCACCTGCTCGAAGACGTGCATGATTCGCTCGCGAGGTGAAAGACGGTCGTCCGCCGCGGGCAGGAGCGTCGCCACGTAGGCGGAGGCGCGCTGCTCCAGGCTCGCCGCCAGCAGGTCGTCCTTGCTCTCGAACAGCTGGTACATGGAGCGCTTCGACACCCCAGCCGCCTTGCACAGGGCCTCGACGCCGATCCCGACACCGTCTCGGTAGGTCAGCGTGGCCGCCGCGTTCAGCAGCCGCTCTCGGGGGCTGGGCTTCGCCTCGGTGGTCATGCTGCGAGGGTAACTCGATTTCGACAGAACAGAAACTGATCGGTTTTCGGTGTGAAGTCCGGGCGGAGGCTCGGCGACGGCCTGGCGGAAAGGCCGCCGCCGAGCCCTGAGGGTGTGCGGGCCAGTAGTCCCCGGCGACGCGCACACATCGGCGCCACCCCGGGTAATGGCCCCGTCCTGGGGTGTGGGGCTATGGGGGCACCCTCCGCTAGGCCGGGACCGCGTTCTTCTCTGGCGTCGTCTCCACCGGGATGCGATGCAACCCCTTGCGGTCGTACCACCCCAGCACGCCGAAGCCGAACAGCACGGCCACCAGGAGGCCGACGGCCATCATGACCCAGCCCCGGGTCAGGCCCGCGTCGCCCTGGGCGTCGTAGTAGAGGATCGAGCGGATGCCGCCGGTGATCTGCCGCAGGGGCTCGAACTCGGCGAGGAAGCGGTAGAAGCCGGGCAGCGCCTCCGGCCGCGCCGGCCATGACCAGGGTGCCCATCAGCAGGGACAGGCCGGTCATGAGGGTGCTGCTGATGGCGAGGGTCTGTACGCGGGTGGCCCGGATCAGCGGGCGGTGCAGGCGCAGTGGGCCCATGTCGTGGTGGGTGTAGCCGAGGACGTGGTCGACCTGGCCGCTGATGACGTTGGCGCGGCGGCCGAGGAGGTGAAGTCGGAGGGGGGAACGCCACTCATGACGTACGTGTCTCTCGGTCGGGTGACGCGGAACGTTTCGCCGGGGGCTGCCAGCCGCCGGTGACTTCCTTGACGGGCTTGTGGGGGAAGCGGCGCCGGGCGTACTCCTGCGCATGGGAGCCCGGCAGGACATAGAGCGTCTCCGTCTTCTCCTGGAGCGGGCGCAGCACGGTGTCCATGAACGACTTGCGGTCGTCCAGGTAGGGGCCCAACACGTCCTCGCCGGCGGGGCAGACGGCAAGGCAGTAGCCGGACTTGTAGCCGGGCGGCGAGCTGAGGCTCTGCCACATGGAGGCGCTCTCGGAATCGGTGACCCGCGAGCGGTAGTCGGCGGCGTCCTCGCTGTCGGCCACGGTCTGCGCCCAGTCGGTGAACCCGCTCATGAACTCGCGGTAGTTGTGCGTGGTGCAGGCCAGCGCGTCGAATGCCCCGTCCTTGCTGATGGCGCCGACCGGGCAGGCGGCGACGCACAACTTGCAGTCGATGCAGGGGTTGTAGTCCAGCGCCTGCCCGTACGCGCTCACCTCCGCGTCCACCAGGACGGTCACGAGCAGGACGAAGCTGCCGAACTTCGGGTGGATGACGTTGCGGTGCAGGCCCATCACGCCGAGCCCCGCGGCCACCGCGACCGTCTTGTGCGCCACCACCCAGATCCGCTCGCTGGGGAAGCGGTCCATCTCCTGGGGGAATCCGACAGAGGGATTGAGCGCGCGGTAACCGGCGTCCTGGAGCGCCTGGGTGACACTGCGGGCGGCGTGGTTGGCCTGCTCGTCAGTCTGGTGGAACTCCTGGTTGGCCACACTGCGGGCGGGGGAGCGGCAGTTGTCGCGGTTCATCCGGACCGCCATCGCGATCAGGGTGCGGGTGCCGGGCAGCGCGGACTGTACGTGCTCGCGCTCGCCGGCCAGGTCCGGGTGGTCCAGGCTGACCGCGGCCGCGTCGTCCGCGCCGGCCGCCAGGCACAGTTCCCGCAGCCAGGCCGCGTCGATCACCGCCGGCGGGCGCGTGACGTCACCGGCCCCGCGCCGGGCGATTACGGCCTGGACCGATGGGTGGGCGGCCAGCTTCGCCGGAAGCCTGGGACCCGTCGGTCGCCCCTCGGTGTCGCGCGCGGCAGTCATCGGTGCTCCTGTTGATTCGGGTTCGAGACTCGCCTGCACAGCGAGAAACCGATCAGTTTCACCACCGTAAACTGATCGGTTTCCTCACGCAAGCCCGAGCTGCGAGCCGCCCGATCCGCGGAAGCTGCTGAGTCGAACAGCGACATCACTCCCCTCGCCCACCCGCACAACCAAACCCCGGGCCGGAGAGCCGACCGGGCCGTTACGAGACCCACGGCGCACCCCGGCGGGGACACCCGCCTGACCTGTTGCGGATCGGCCGGCACGGGCTGGAGATCGTCATGGCGGTCGGCCAGAGCTTCGCGGTCCACCGCGAACCCGTGGGCAAACGGATCACCACGGCGATCGTGCGGCCGACGATCCCGGCGGGGACGTGCCCGGCCGCCGACTGTGACGGCTGTCGCCGTACCTGGCCGCTTTCCCGCGCCGCCTCCTGCACGGAGATGTACCCGGCGGGGGAGCGTGCCGGCGGGCGGGCAGGGCAGGTGCGCGTATGTAAGACCACACACGACGAAGGGCCCCACCGCGAACGGTGGGGCCCTTCGACATCGTGCCCGGTGAGGCACTGGCGGAGGATACGAGATTCGAACTCGTGAGGGGTTGCCCCCAACACGCTTTCCAAGCGTGCGCCCTAGGCCTCTAGGCGAATCCTCCGCCAGGAACATTACATGACGTCGGAGGGTGGTTGCGAACCCGTTCGAGGGCGGGGGAGCGAGGCGGGAGGGAGGGGTGGGGAGGCGGGTCGGGGGCCGTCCGGGATCGGGTAGGCTGGGCTCAGCCCCTCACGCGGCGCTATCTGACTGAACTCCCCCAGGGCCGGAAGGCAGCAAGGGTAGGTTGGCTCTGGCGGGTGCGTGAGGGGTCTTGTGCGTCCAGGGCCTTTCCGCCCAGGCCGGGGCCCGGACCGAGTCCGTGGCGGTCCGTGTTGTCAGTGGGCGCCTATAACCTCGTATGCGTGTCGTCTCTCGCGCTGTACCGCCGTTATCGCCCGGAGTCGTTCGCCGAGGTCATCGGGCAGGAGCATGTCACCGACCCGCTGCAGCAGGCGCTGCGGAACAACCGGGTCAATCACGCGTACCTGTTCAGCGGGCCGCGTGGCTGCGGGAAGACGACCAGCGCGCGGATCCTCGCCCGGTGTCTGAACTGCGAGCAGGGGCCCACACCGACGCCGTGCGGTGAGTGCCAGTCCTGCCAGGACCTGGCGCGGAACGGACCGGGTTCGATCGACGTCATCGAGATCGACGCGGCCTCGCACGGTGGTGTGGACGACGCCCGTGAGCTGCGCGAGAAGGCCTTCTTCGGGCCCGCCGGCAGCCGGTACAAGATCTACATCATCGACGAGGCCCACATGGTCACGTCGGCCGGTTTCAACGCGCTGCTGAAGGTCGTCGAGGAGCCGCCGGAGCACCTCAAGTTCATCTTCGCGACCACCGAGCCCGAGAAGGTCATCGGCACGATCCGGTCGCGTACGCATCATTATCCGTTCCGGCTCGTCCCCCCCGGCACGCTCCGGGAGTACCTCGGCGAGGTCTGCGGCAAGGAGAAGATCCCGGTCGAGGAGGGCGTCCTCCCGCTGGTCGTGCGCTCCGGGGCCGGCTCCGTGCGTGACTCGATGTCCGTCATGGACCAGCTGCTGGCGGGCGCGACGGACGAGGGTGTGACGTACGCCATGGCCACGTCGCTGCTCGGTTATACGGAAGGGTCGTTGCTCGACTCGGTCGTCGAGGCCTTCGCGGCGGGGGACGGCGCCGCGGCCTTCGAGGTCGTGGACACGGTCATCGAGGGGGGCAACGACCCGCGGCGGTTCGTCGCCGACCTCCTGGAGCGGCTGCGGGACCTCGTGATCCTGGCCGCCGTGCCGGACGCCATCGACAAGGGCCTCATCGACGCCCCCACCGAGGTCCTGGAGCGGATGCGGGCCCAGGCCGGCGTCTTCGGCGCCGCCGAGCTGAGCCGCGCCGCCGACCTCGTCAACGAAGGCCTCACCGAGATGCGCGGCGCCAACTCGCCCCGCCTCCAGCTCGAACTGATCTGCGCCCGCGTACTCCTCCCCGCCACCTACGGTGACGAACGCTCCGTCATGGCCCGCCTGGACCGTCTGGAACGCGGGGTGAACTTCTCGGGCGGCGGCGCCGGCCCGGCCATGGGGTACGTGCCCGGACCCGAGGCGCACGGGGGCGCGGCCGCCCCACCCATGGGCATGCCTCCGCAGGCCCCGCAGGCCCCGCAGGCGCCCCACGTTCCGCAGGCCGCGCAGGTCCCGCCCGGCGGCGGCCCCGCGGCGGCTCGGGCCGCGGTTCGGGGGACGGGCCCAGGGACAGGGGGCGGAGGCGCCTCCGACGCGTACGGTGCCGGGGGCCCCGTCGGCGGACAGCCAGGCCCCGCCGCGGCCCCCCCGGCCGCCCCCCAGGAGGCTGTCCAGCCCGCCCCGCCCCCGACTCCTCCCGGGCCCACCGCCACCCCGGGCGCGAGCCCCACCCCCCCTGCCCAGCCCGCCAGCACGCAGGGCGCCCCCGGCTCCTGGCCCACCCCGGCCGCCGCCGGCAGCGGGCGCCGGCCAGGCGGATGGCCGACGGCCGCCCCCGCCGGTGGCGGCTCCGCACCCGGGACCCCCCCCCCCCCCCGCCCCCGCCCCCCCCCCCCCCCCCGGCGCCCCCCCCCCCGGCGCCCCCCCCCCCCCCCCCCCCCGGCCCCCCCCC
>NZ_JBEOYO010000021.1:0-157543 GCF_040297125.1 Streptomyces sp. NPDC001868
CGGCCCCTGCGGGCCGTTGAAAAAGCACGGGGCGCAGCCCCTGCTTTTTCAGGGGCGCGGGGAACTGCGCGACCAGCCCCCACCGGACCCGCGGATGGGATCGAAGGGCCCGCGGCCCTCTGGGGCGAGCGGGTGATCAGGGCCCCCGGCCCACACTCGCCCTAGCGGGCGACAGCCGCCCGGTCCTCCTTGGAGACCGCGTCGGCCGCGAGGCCACCTCCACCCGAACCGATTCCCTCACCCCCACCGTCCCCACTCGCGCGCAGCGTCATCGAGGGACGGCGGCTCGGGAGGAAGACGGCCAGGATGAGCCCGACGGCAACCGCGCCCGTGGCGATGAGGAAGGAGACCCGGAACCCGTGCATGGTCGGGATCGCGACCCCGCCGGCCTGCGTCGCGGTGTCGGCCAGCACCATCCCGATGACGGCGCTCGACACGGACGTACCGATCGATCGCATGAGCGTGTTGAGCCCGGTAGCCGCCCCCGTCTCGGACGGGTCCACCGCGCCGATGATCAGCGCTGGGAGCGACGAGTAGGCGAGCCCGATCCCCGCGCCCAGGACCACCGACACGACCACGGTCTGCCACGCGGCGCTCATCAGGCCGAGCCCGGCGCCGTAGCCGACCGCGATGATCAGCAGACCCAGGATGAGGGTGGTCTTGGGCCCGTACTTGGCGGAGATCCGGGCGTAGACCGGCGCGGTGAACATCATCGTCAGCCCGAGCGGCGCCACGCACAGACCCGCGACGATCATCGACTGGCCGAGGCCGTAGCCGGTGGAGGAGGGGAGCTGGAGGAGCTGCGGCAGGACGAGGGAGACCACGTAGAAGGAGACGCCGACCATGATCGAGGCGAGGTTGGTGAGCAGGACCTCGCGACGGGCGGTGGTGCGCAGATCCACCAGCGGGGCGGGGATACGCAGTTCCAGGACGCCCCACAGCAGCATGACCACGGCCGACGCGGCGAACAGGCCGAGCGTCGTCGTGGAGGTCCAGCCCCAGTCGCTGCCCTTGGTGATCGGCAGGAGGAAGAGGACGAGGCCGGTGGAGAGGCCGAGCGCGCCGAGGTGGTCGAAGGTGCCTTCCGCACGGGTCTTCGTCTCGGGTACGGCGACGAGGGTCAGCACGATGGAGAGGACACCCAGGCCTGCCGCACCGAAGAAGAGGACGTGCCAGTCGGTGTTCTGGGCGACCGCGGCGGCGAGCGGCAGCGCGAGTCCACCGCCGACGCCGATGGACGAGCTCATCAGGGCCATGGCGGAGCCGAGGCGTTCACGGGGGAGTTCGTCGCGCATCAGGCCGATGCCCAGCGGGATCGCGCCCATGGCGAAGCCCTGGAGCGTACGGCCGACGATCATCGGGACGAGCGCGCTGGTGAAACCGCTGATCAGTGCGCCGACCACCATCACGGCGAGGCTGGCGAGCAGCATACGGCGCTTGCCGAAGAGGTCGCCGAGGCGGCCCATGATCGGGGTGGCCACGGCACCGGAGAGCAGGGTGGAGGTCAGTACCCAGGTCGCGTTGCTGGGCGAGGTGTCCAGCAGCTGCGGGAGGTCCTTGATCACCGGGACGAGCAGGGTCTGCATGACCGCCACCACGATGCCCGCGAAGGCCAGCACCGGGACGATCGCTCCGGAGGCCGGTGCGGCTCCGGTCGCTTCCGTGGCTCCCGAGGTGGACCGATCGGTCGGCGGCGGTGTGTGCGGCTGCGTCATGGAGCAAGGCCTCCTGGCCGGGTGAGGGTATGTGTCGTCTGAACCTCGTGCGCCGGGGCAACTATTCCGTTGTTTCGCGTGACTAATGAAAACTTGACCCGCCCATGAAGAAGTGACGTACCGTCAGAGTCACGGCTGTCGCGTGCGGCGTTCTCCTCGCGGGGGAGCGGCACGGGCTTGGGGCAAGGGCCGGCCGGCGCTGCCCGGCGGAGCGAAGGCCTACAGCGGCCCCTGCTGCCTGGCCCTCCGCATCGCCTCCGTGTCGTCATCGGCGGAGGAGTTGAGGGGGGCGCCTTCCCGGTCGGTCAGCGGGTTGGGCGCGGTGCTCGGCGTGGTGCTCGGCGCGGTCGCGGTGAGCGCCGGATCGACGACGGTCTCGCCGGTCAGCACCCGGCGGACGGCCCGGACCAGGTCCTTCACCGGCCCGTCCTTGACCAGGAAGCCGGCGGCGCCGGCGTCCATGGCCCGGCGGAGATACCCCGGCCGCCCGGACGTGGCCAGGATCAGCACCCGGCAGTCGGGCACCTGGTCCCGCAACTCGGCGGCGGCGTCCAGACCGCTCGTCCCGGGCAGCTCGACGTCCAGCAGCGCGACATCGGGCCGATGGACCAAGGCCGCGTCCACGATCGCGTCACCGGCCCCCACCTGCGCCACGACCTGGATGTCGGCCTCCATCCCCAGCAGTAACGCCAGCGCGCCCCGCGTCATCCCCGGGTCCTCGGCGAGCAGCACCCTGATGGACTTGGCGGGCCGGTGATCCCGGGGCATCTCGTTCACGGCCCAAGAGTAGGGCGAAGAGGGGTGTTTCGGACCCGTGCGCGCACCTTGCCGGACGGCGCCGCACGTATCTGACGTACTGTCAGGAGTCTTCACATGTGCCCGTGGCTCGGCTATACAGAGGGTCGCCGGACTGGAACGCGTTCTAGGTGGGCGGGTTCCGGGTCCGCCGTGACGACCTCGGTGCGACCGCTGGTGCGGACGGTCGTACCGAGGTTCATCAGCGAAACCACCCACCCTCCGCCGGCCACTCTCCGCCCCCGTCACCCGTCGCGTCACCCACAGCCACAGCCATCGCCATTGCCACAGCCATCGCCCACAGCCATCGTCGTCACCACCGCACACAGGAGCCCCATGCCCATCGACGCAGCCAAGGCGCTCGCGACGGAGCCCCGTTCCGCCGAGATCGCATGGACCCGTAAGGACGTCCTGCTCTACCACCTCGGGATCGGCGCCGGTATCCCCGCGACCGACCCCGACGAGCTGCGCTACACGCTGGAGTCCCGGCTGCACGTCCTGCCGAGCTTCGCGACCGTCGCGGGCGCGGGCTCGCCGGACGTCATCGGCGGCCTGAACGCACCCGGCGTCGACGTCGACCTCGCCAAGGTCCTGCACGGCGGCCAGCGCGTGGAGTCGTACCGGCCGATCCCGGCCGAGGGGCGGGCGACCGCGACCTCGCGCGTGGCGGCGGTGTACGACAAGGGCAAGGCGGCCGTCTTGGTGATGCGGACCGAAGTCGCCGACGCCGAGGGCCCGTTGTGGGCGAACGAGGCGCAGATCTTCGTACGGGGAGAGGGCGGCTGGGGCGGCGAGCGCGGGCCGTCCGCCCGGCGGGAACCGCCGACGACCGCGCCCGACAAGGAGGTCGAGCGGGTCGTCCGCGAGGACCAGGCACTGCTCTACCGCCTCTCCGGCGACTGGAACCCGCTGCACGCCGACCCGGAGTTCGCGGGGAGCGCCGGGTTCGACCGGCCGATCCTGCACGGGCTGTGCACCTACGGGATCACGCTGAAGGCCGTCGTGGACACGGTGCTCGGCGGGGACGTCGGCCGGGTCCGCTCGTACGGGACGCGCTTCGCGGGCGTCGTCTTCCCGGGCGAGACCCTCCGCATCCGGATGTGGGCGCCGGACGACCACGCGGTGCGGGTGACGGTGGCCGCCGTCGAGCGCGACGACGCGCCGGTGCTGGCGGACACGCTCGTCGAGCACGAATGAGCAGCTCGGTACGAATGAGCAGCTCGGTACGGACGAGCAGCTCGGTAGGGCCGTAAGTCAGGTACTCCTGAGGGGAGCCGCACCATGCGCGCAGCCGTACTGCACGAGATCGGCCAGGACAAGCTCGACGTGCTCGACGACGTCGAGGCCGTGGGCTTCGGGCCGGGCAGGGTGAGGATCCGGGTGCGGGCCACGGGGCTGTGCCACTCGGACCTGTCCGCGATGGCCGGGGTGCTGCCGCAGCCCGGACCGTTCGTCCCGGGGCACGAGGGGGCCGGCGAGATAGTCGAAGTCGGGGAGGGCGTCAGCCACTTGAAGGCGGGCGACCGGGTCGTGGTCTGCTGGCTCCCGGCCTGTGGCACCTGTCCGGCGTGCAAGCGCGGCCAGACACACCTGTGCCTCGCCGGATTCCTCAACGCCGGCACGCCCAACTTCAAGCGGCCCGCCGGGGACGTCTTCGGCTTCGCCGGCACCGGCACCTTCGCCGAGGAGGTCGTCGTCGACGCCGGCTGCGCCGTGCCGATACCGGACGACGTGCCCTTCGACATCGCCGCCCTCATCGGCTGCGGTGTCACCACCGGGCTCGGCGCGGCCCTCAACACCGCGGATGTGGAGGCCGGTTCGTCGGTCGCGGTCATCGGCTGCGGCGGTGTCGGCATCTCGGCGATCCAGGGCGCCCGGCTCAAGGGCGCCGCCGAGATCGTCGCCGTGGACCCGGTGGTCTCGCGACGCGAGGCGGCGCTCAAGTTCGGTGCCACCAAAGCGATTTCACCGGAGGAGCTGGCCGACGCCAAGCAGTCCGTCACCGCCGGCGAGGGCTTCGACTACGTCTTCGAGGTCGTCGGCCGCTCGGCCACCGCCCGCACCGCGTACGAGACGACCCGGCGCGGCGGCACCCTCGTCGTGGTCGGCGCGGGCGCGCTGGACGACTTCCTCCAGCTCAGCATGTTCGAGCTGTTCTTCGACGAGAAGCGGATCCTGCCCTCCATGTACGGCGGCGGGGACGTCCTGCGCTCCTACGAGCGGGCCATCGCCCTCTGGCGGGCCGGCCGCATCGACCTCGCGGGCCTGATCACCCACCGGGTGTCGCTCACCGACATCAACGAGGCCCTGGACCAGATGCGGACCGGGGTCGCCCTCCGGACCTGCATCGAGATCTGACGACCGCCGGAGTAACGCGAGGAGAAGGGACCGGCCATGGCGTTGCCGCTCGAAGGGTCGCCGCTCGAAGGGTTGTCCGCGATCGTCACCGGCGCGGGGCGCGGGCTCGGCCGGGCCGAGGCGCTGGAGCTCGCCCGGCTCGGCGCGGCCGTCGTCGTGAACGACTACGGACGGCCGGGCCGGGACGGTTCCGGCGAGGTGTCCGCGGGGCCCGCCGAGGAGGTGGCGGACGAGATCCGCGCGGCCGGCGGGCGCGCGGTCGTCCACGCCGGCGATGTGTCCGACCACCAACAGGCCCGGGAACTGGTCGGGTTGGCGGTCGCGGAGTTCGGGAAGCTGGACATCCTCGTCAACAACGCGGGCATCCTGCGCGACCGTATGGTCTTCTCGATGTCGGAGGAGGAGTGGGACGCGGTCCTCCGGGTGCATCTGAAGGGGCACTTCAACACGACACGGTTCGCCTCCGCGTACTGGCGTGACCGGGCGAAGGCGGGCGGCGGCGGTCCGGTGTACGGGCGGATCGTGAACACGTCCTCGGAGGCCTTCCTCGCGGGCTCCGCCGGGCAGCCAAACTACGCGGCGGCGAAGGGCGGCATCGTCGGACTGACCACGTCCACGGCGCTCGCCCTCGCCAAGTACGGCGTCACGGCGAACGTGATCTGCCCCCGGGCCAGGACGCGGATGACCGAGGACGTGTTCGGAGAGGCCGCCTCGCCCGGCGACCTCGACCCCCTCGCCCCCGAACACGTCGCCCCCCTCGTCGGTTACCTCGCCTCACCCGCCGCCGCCCGGGTGAACGGCCAGCTTCTCGTCGTACACGGCGGCATGGTCGCCGTCGTCGAACGCCCGCGCGTACAGGCCAAGTTCGACACCAAGCAGGACGCGTTCACGTACGACGAACTGGACGGCCTGCTCACGCCGTACTACGCGGACCGGCCGAAGGGCGAGACGTTCGCGGCGGCGGAGGTGCTGGGGTTGCGGCACGGGGCCCCGTAAGGGGCGCGTATCGAGTCGTGATCATCGGGTGGTCCTGGTGAGGCACGTGGAGCCGACGTGAGCCGACCGGTGCACCGGCGTCCGGGCGGGGACTCATGGGACATGGGCCGGCACCCGGCTCAGGTTGCGGGGAGGATACGGCGCGTTTCGTAGGCCCACATCGCGATCTCGACCCGGTTGCGGGCGTTGAGCTTGGCCATCAGGCTGGCCAGATGCGTCTTCACCGTGCTGAGGCTGATGTGCAGCGCGTCGGCGATCTCGGTGTTGGTCAGCCCGCGGGCGACGGCGAGGAGCACCTGCTCCTCGCGGGCGGTGACGGGGGAGACCGGCTGGGCCACGGGCCGGCCGGCGGGCAGGTCCGCGAATGCCTGGAGGAGACGGACGGTGACACTGGGCGCGATGAGCGCCTCACCGTCGGACGCCGACCGTACGGCCTGTGCCAGAAGGTCCGGTCCCGTGTCCTTGAGGAGGAATCCGCGGGCGCCGGCACGCAGCGAGCCGTAGACGTACTCGTCGAGGTCGAACGTGGTGATGACGACCACGGCCAGCGGGTCGGCGACGCCCGGGCCGGCGATCAGCCGGGTGGCCTCCAGCCCGTCGAGCACGGGCATGCGGATGTCGAACAGGCAGACGTCGGGGCGCAGTTCGCGGGCCAGACGTACCGCTTCCCGCCCGTCGGCGGCCTCGCCGACCACCTCGATTCCGGGCTGGGCGTTCAGCATGATCCGCAACCCGGTACGGATGATCGTCTGGTCGTCAGCGACGAGGACGCGAATGGACACCGCTCTCGCTCCTCGCTCTCGGCAGTTCGGCTTCGACGTGCCAGCCCCGGTCGGTACCCGGGCCCGCCCGTAGTGTGCCGCCGAGCAGGGTCGCACGCTCGCGCAGTCCGGTAAGTCCGTATCCGTCGCGACCCCGGCCAGTGCGCCGGCCGTTGTCGCGCACGCTCACCCGTACCGAGTGCCGTTCCGCGGCGACCCGGACGACGAGCTCGGTCGCGTCGACCGCATGGCGCAGCGCGTTGGTCACCGACTCCTGCACGATCCGGTAGACGGCCGCGTCCACGGCCGGGGGCAGCGCGTCCAGTTCGCCGTCGAGCCCCAGGTCGACCCTGAGGCGACCACCCGGGGTGCGCACCAGGCGCTCCAGATCCGCGACTCCGGCGGGGGGCGCCAGCTCGCCGCCGACCCCGCGGTCGCGCAGCGCGGCGACCATGGCGCGCATTTCCTCCAGCGTCCGCGCCCCTTCCTCCTCGACCCCCTCCAATGCCTTGACGGCGGCGGACGGGTCGGCGCCCGCGAGCACCCCGCCCGCCTGGGCGATGATCACCATGGCCGACACATGGTGGGCCACCGTGTCGTGCAGTTCCCGGGCGAGCTGCTCGCGCTCGCGGGAGCGCACCTGGTCCAACTGCCGCTCGCGAGCGGTCACCCAGAACCGCACGGCAGCCCCGAACACGCCGGGCAGCAGCAGGAAGACGAAGCCCATGACGTTCTCGACGACCGGGGTCTCGTCCGTGACGGAGCACAGCGCGCCGGCCGTGAGGATCACCGCGCCGCCCAGCACGATCTCGCGTCCCGATCCCCACCGGGGCAGCGCGTACACCAGCACGAGCACGACCGCGCCGGTGTACAGGCCGACGGGCTCGCGCGGAGCGGCGACGAGCCAGGCCACCTGAAGCAGGATCACCGAGCCGAACGCCAGCGTGACCATCGCCAGGGGGCGGGTCCGGCGCCACAGGGGCAGCAGGCACAGCCATACGGCGAACACCACCGCCACCGGCCGCCACACGACGTTCTCGCGCAGGGTGGCCTCCAGCACCACACCGGCAAGGCTCACGGCGAGCAGAGCCCAGTCCCGCCACACCCGGGCGGGCGCGTCGGGCGGCCGGGGTTCGGTCCACAGGGTTCGCAGGTCTTCTCGCAGCACGGTTCTCAGCGTAGGGACCGCGGCGTGCCGCGCATCGGCCGAAAGGACGGTTCGTCACTCCGCCCCGGGGCCGACGGATCCGCGGCCCGCGGGCCGATGCCGCGGAGCGCCGTGGCGACGAGCCTCGGCATCGGCGGCCGTACAAGGACGGCCGACGAGGTGGTTGGAGGACCCGATGCTGTCGAAAGCCCTGTTGCGCCTGGGCGCGAGCGCCGCCCGCCATCCCTGGCGGGTGATCGCGGCATGGCTGATCGCCGCCACGCTCGCCGTCCTCGCCGCGATCGCCTTCGGCGGGCGCACCGCGGACTCGATGACCGCTCCGGGACTGGACTCCCAGCGGGCCGCGGAACTGATCGAGCGGGCCGGCACCGGCCAGGAGGGGATGACCGCCCAAGTGGTCGTCACCCCCCTCGACGGCGCTGCGACGTTCTTCGACGACGACGGCGCGCGCACCGCTCTCACGCGGCTGCGGGCCGAGGTCAAGCGGCTGCCGCACGTGCTCGGCACGAGCGACCCGGCGGGGGCGCTCGACGCGGGCGGGGACACCGCCGTGCGCGGCGGCCTCGTCTCGGCCGACGGGCGGATCGCGGTCGTCCGGGTGCAGTACCCCGACCAGAGCCGGCTGTCGGCCGAAGACCTCGACGCCCTCGTCGGTCTCGGCGACCGGCTGCGCGCCGAACTGCCCCTGCGTGTCGAAATGGGCGGGAACCTCTTCTACGCCTTCTCCGACCCCGACGGCGGCGTGAGCGAGTTGATCGGTCTCCTCGCCGCGGCCGTGATCCTGTTCCTGGCGTTCGGTTCGCTCGTCGCCGCCGCGCTGCCGATCGGCATGGCGGTCTTCGGACTGACCGTCGGGGTCGCCACGATGACGGTGCTGGCGGGGGTCACGGACGTGCCGACCTTCGCACCGGTCCTGGGCAGCATGGTCGGGCTCGGAGTGGGCATCGACTACGCGCTGTTCGTGCTCGCCAGGCACCGGGAGTACCTCGCGGGCGGGCTCGATCCGCACGAGGCGGCCGGACGAGCGGTGGCCACGGCGGGGCGGCCGGTGGTCTTCGCCGGCGGCACCGTCGTCGTGTCGATCCTCGGCCTGGCGGTCGCGAACGTGCCGTTCATGACGGTGGGCGGGCTCGCCGTCTCGATCGTCGTCCTGATCATGGTGCTCGCGTCGGTGACGCTGCTGCCGGCCTTCCTCGGCGCGGCGGGCCCGCGTCTGGGCCGGGCCGGTCGGATCGGCCGGGCACTGCGGACCAGGAAGCCGGGCCGACTCGCACGGCGGCGCCACCCGGCGGCAGGCGCCGCTCACGCCGCCGGGTGGCGTCGCTGGATCGGGCACGTCAGCCGGCACCCGGTGCCGTACGCGGTCGGTGCGGCGGGGCTGCTGCTGACCGCGACGCTGCCCGTGCTCGGCCTGCGCGTCGGCCTGCCCGACGACGGCTCACTGCCCCACAGCCGTACCGAGCGCCGGGCCTACGACCTCGTCGCCGAGGGGTTCGGCCCGGGCACCAACGGTCCCCTCGTCATCGCCGCCGACCCCACCGGTGATCCGGGAGTGCTGGACCGACTCGTCGGGGCGGTCGCGGCGGATCCGGGCATCGCATCCGTCGCGCCGACGCACATCGACCGGGCCACCGGCATCGCGACGCTCGTGGTGTTCCCGACCACCAGCCCTCAGGACAAGGCCACGGCCGACACCATCGCCCGGCTGCGCACCGACGTGCTGCCCACGGCGATCGGGCACGGCCCGGCCAGGGCCCACGTCGGCGGCGCCGCCGCGAGCCTGTCCGATGTGGGCCGACGCACCAGTGAGCGCCTGCCGGTGTTCGTCGCCGCCGTGCTGGCGATGTCGTTCCTGCTGCTGATGCTGGTCTTCCGCTCGATACTCGTACCGCTCAAGGCGGTACTGCTGAATCTGCTGAGCATCGGCGCGGCCTACGGCATCATGGTCGCGGTCTTCCAGTGGGGCTGGGGAGGCGCACTCATCGGGCTGGAAGCGACGGTTCCGATCGTGTCGTTCATCCCGATGTTCCTCTTCGCCATCCTGTTCGGCCTGTCGATGGACTACGAGGTGTTCCTCCTCTCCCGCGTACGCGAGGAGTACCTGCGCACCGGCGACAACGGCACGGCGATCGTCGAGGGCGTCTCGCGCACCGCCCGGATCATCACCTCGGCCGCCCTCATCATGGTGGCGGTCTTCCTGTCCTTCGCCGTCGCCGACGACCCCTCCACCAAGATGTTCGGGCTCGGCCTGGCCACCGCGATCTTCATCGACGCCACGGTCGTACGCATGGTGCTGGTACCGGCGACCATGACACTCCTCGGCCGGACCAACTGGTGGCTGCCGAAGTGGCTGGACCGGATGCTTCCCCGCGGCCCGGTCGGCACCGATGACACCGACGCGGAGTCCACGGGTGAGGCCCCGCGTCCACGGCTGGTCGACCGTTGACTCAACTCCTGCCCGCCCTTGGCGTCCGGCACCTCAGCGGGACCCCGGCCGCGTCGTGGTGGGCTCGGGCGGTGGTGGAGTCGATGCCGACCAGGGACAGGCCCACCTCACCCCGCTTCGCGGCTTCCGTGATCAGGCCCTCCAGCAGGGCCTCGAAGACGCCGGTCGATACGCGCCCTGGCGGGCGCGCAACGGCCCCGCCCATCACATGACGGGCGGGGCCGGAGGCCGTGGTGGTCGCCACCGGTGTCGAATTGACGTTTCTCCAGAAGCGACCGGAGGGATGCGTGCCGCCGTTCAGGCGGACGTCGTCGACTCCGTGTGTTCGGCCGGCTTGCGGTGGCGCCCGCGAGGGGTCGTCTTCTCGGCTTCGTGGGCCGAGAACTGGCCCCGGTGTCTGCCGTGGCCGTCCGCCTCGTGGGGGTTGGCCGTGGGCGGCTGGGTGGTGTGCACGTCGCTCATTGGAAGTATTCCCCGTCGAATGATCTTCTTACCGGCGGGTGATTTTAACGGGCGACCCCGTGCGTCTCGAAGGCGCCCGAGGGCGTGTCGCCCGTGCCGCGCCCACTTCGCCCGCGGCCCGCACATCGCCTTCACCCGACGGTCACCTCCTCGGGCACGCGCCCCTCCAACGGCGCCTGCTGCAACGGCACGGGGCGAGCGGCGACGGGCGCGGACGGCTCCACACCGGGCGCCTCCGAACCGGAAGCCGCCACACCGGACGGCTCCCCACTCAGCCCGCTCGGCTGGGGCGACGCGTCCACGGCCTCGTACCCCACGGCCTCCGCACAGCCCGGCCCTCTCTCCCGCTCCCGCGCCCCCTCCCGGGATTCCTCCTGCGCCTCCTGTACGTCCTCCTGTACCTCCTCCCAAGGCACCCCCACCCGAGCCACCCCGCACCGCACCGCCCCTGTCGAGTACGGCAGTTGCAGCACTCCCTCCCGGCTCCACAGCCCGGCCCCGGCCAACCAGCCCTCGGGGGCGGGCAGATGGAGGATCTGTCGTGCCGCCGGGCGCCAGACGCCGACCCAGCTGCCCCGGGGGCCGTCCACCCGCAGCGCGACCCCGCAGCTCTCCGGGGTCAGGATCTGGCCCGGCTGGATGGCGAACGGGGTGACGCGGTGACCGTCGGGAACCCGCAGACACTCCGGGAAGCGGACCGGGAGCGTACTGCCCAACACGCCCCAGCCGAGCCGGTCGTGGCCGGGGGAGGGCGCGTCCGAGCGGATCAGGAGCAGTCCGCTGTCGGGGTCGGCGAGCAGGACCCGGTCGTTGCTGTCGTCCGCGATCTGCAGCAGCGGCGAGACCGCGCCACCCTGCTCCAGATCGACCACCACCGACTTCGTCCGGCCGTCCCATTCCTGTTCCTGGTCCAGGGCGAGCATCCGTCCCGTCCCGTCCAGCCAGACCCCGCCCGAACACCGGCCCGGCACCTGCGCCAGCATCTCCGGGCCGAACGTTCCGCCCGCCACCAGCCACACCGTCGTGGCGCTCCGGCCCAGGGCGAGGGCGTACGCCCGCTCCCCGCACGGCGCGGGCGGCAGCAGCCGCAACTCGGCCGCCGGGTCGGCGCATTCGACGGCGCCGAGCGGTAGTTCACCCGTGCCGGGCCCGGTCGGGTAGAGGAGCGAGAACAGATGCCGGTCGGCGGCCAGCCGGTGGATGAGGACCCGGCCGTCGGTCATCGGGAGCACCTCGGTGCCGGGCTCCTCCGGCTGGTTGCCGGGCAGGGGTACGGCGTACGGCTCGGGGCCGTCCAGGGTCCAGCGCTCGGGGAACCAGGACTCGCCGTCGAGCGCGAGGCGCGCCGCGTACGTGCCGTCGGCGGTGATCACACAGCCGGGCACCGGCGCGGACCCGACCTGCCCGCCGAACCCGCCGAGCCCGCCGACCCCTCTGAGTCCTCCGGGTCCGCCGGGCCCTCCGCTCCCGCCTCTCTCCTCGGGCGCGTCCGTCCCTTCGTCCCCCTGTCCCTGTCCCTGTTCTTGTCCCTGCTCCTGTCCTTGCACTGGTTCCGGTCTCTGCCCCTGTCCCTGTCCCGTCTCGTTCCCGTGGCCCGTCGTGGGTGGTGGGGATGCACAGGCCGTCATCGTTCGATCACCTCCGGCGACGAAGCTAGTTTTCGCACGCACAGACGTGGGACAACCCGCACCCCCTTCACACATAAGGGTGCTCGTCACCCGATTCGCCTGAGGGAACGGCGATGCGTGTGCTGCCGGACGAGCCGGAAGGGGCGTCCCGCCGCCCCGGACGGGAGGGCGGCTGGTCAAGTGACCCACGGCAGGTCTGGGACGGGAGCGGTGCAGGTAGCCTTTGTCCGTGCCCCGTCTGTCTGAAGTCATCGCCGCGCTCGACGCCCTCTGGCCGCCCGAGAGGGCCGAGGGGTGGGACGCGGTCGGCACGGTCTGCGGAGACCCCGACCAGGAGGTCGCGCGGGTCCTGTTCGCCGTCGACCCGGTGCGGGAGATCGTCGAGGAAGCGGTGAAGCTGGGCGCCGACCTGCTGGTCACCCACCACCCGCTCTATCTGCGCGGTACGACGACGGTGGCGGCCTCCACCTTCAAGGGCCGGGTCGTGCACACCCTCATCAAGAACGACATCGCGCTGCACGTCGCCCACACCAACGCCGACACCGCCGACCCGGGAGTCAGCGACGCCCTCGCCGGCGCGCTGGACCTCAGGGTCGTACGCCCCCTCGTACCGGATCCCGCCGACCCAACCGGACGGCGCGGTCTCGGCCGGGTCTGCGAGCTGGACCACCCCCTGACCGTGCGTGAGCTGGCCGCGCGGGCCGCCGAGCGGCTGCCCGCCACCGCGCAGGGCATCCGGGTCGCCGGCGACCCCGAGGCGCTCGTCCGCACGGTCGCCGTCAGCGGCGGCTCCGGCGACAGCCTCTTCGACGACGTACGCGCGGCCGGTGTCGACGCCTTCCTCACCGCGGACCTGCGCCACCACCCGGCCTCCGAGGCGGTCGCCCGCACCACCGAAGGCACCCACACACCTCTCGCGCTGCTCGACGCGGCGCACTGGGCCACCGAATGGCCCTGGTGCGAGCTGGCCGCCGCCCAGCTCGACGAGATCTCCGACCGGGAAGGCTGGGACCTGCGCGTCCACGTCTCCAAGACGGTCACCGACCCCTGGACCGCCCACGCGGCATCCTCCCCCCTCTCTGACTCCCTAGGAGCCCCCAACTGAACGCCGCGCCCGCCGACCAGATCCGACTCCTCGACGTCCAGGGCCTGGACGTACGCCTCCAGCAGCTCGCGCACAAGCGGAGGTCGCTGCCCGAGCACGCCGAGATCGAGTCGCTGACGAAGGACCACACCCAGCTGCGCGACCTGCTCGTGGCCGCGCAGACCGAGGAGAGCGACACCGCCCGCGAGCAGATCAAGGCCGAGCAGGATGTGGACCAGGTGCGTCAGCGCGCCGTCCGCGACCAGCAGCGCCTGGACTCCGGCGCGGTCAGCTCCCCGAAGGACCTGGAGAACCTCCAGCGCGAGATCGCCTCCCTCGCCAAGCGGCAGGGCGACCTGGAGGACATCGTCCTGGAGGTCATGGAGCGCCGGGAGTCCACGCAGGAGCGGGTCGCCGAGCTGACCGAGCGGGTCGGTGCCGTCCAGGGCAAGGTCGACGACGCGACCGCGCGCCGGGACGCCTCGTTCGAGCAGATCGACGCCGAGGTGGCGACGGTGACGAAGGAGCGCGAGGTCATCTCCGCGTCCGTCCCCGCAGACCTCCTCAAGCTCTACGACAAGCTGCGCGACCAGCAGGGCGGCATCGGCGCGGCCAAGCTGTACCAGCGCACCTGCCAGGGCTGCCGCCAGGAGCTGTCGATCACCGACATCAACGACATCCGCAAGGCCACGCCCGACACCGTCGTCCGCTGCGAGAACTGCGGCCGCATCCTGGTGCGTACGTCCGAGTCGGGCCTCTAGGGACCCGATCGAGACCAGCAAGGGGCTTGTGTCGTGCGGGAGTTCATCGTCGAGGCCGACGGCGGTTCCCGGGGCAACCCGGGGCCCGCGGGCTACGGTTCCGTCGTCCTCGACGCGGTGACGGGCGAGACGCTGGTGGAGGCCGCCGAGTACATCGGGGTCGCCACGAACAACGTCGCCGAGTACCGCGGGCTCATCGCGGGTCTGAAGGCGGCGTACGAGCTGGACCCGGAGGCGTCCGTCCGGGTCCGTATGGACTCCAAGCTCGTCGTCGAGCAGATGTCGGGCCGCTGGAAGATCAAGCACCCCGACATGAAGCCCCTCGCCGCCGAGGCCGCCCGCGTCTTCCCGCCCGGCCGGGTCACCTACGAGTGGATGCCGCGCGAGCAGAACAAGCACGCCGACCGCCTCGCCAACGAGGCGATGGACGCGGGGAAGCGGGGGGAGCGGTGGTCGCCGTCGGCGTCCACCGCCGAGCTGCACACCCGGGCCGGAGCGACTCCGAGGCCCACGCCCTCGGACCCGCCGGGCCCACCCGGGGACGCGACAGCCGGCGCGGCGAGGGCGCGAGCGGCACTGGCGGGAGCGCGGGGAGCGGGCCCTGACGTTCAGGATGCTGCCGGTGCTGCCGGTGCTGCCGGTGCTGCCGGCGCTTCCGATGTGCCCGATGCTTCCGGCGGCGCTGCCGCCGCTCCCGCCGCCTCCGGTGGTTCCCGGTCGGCCAAAGCCGCCGCCGACCTCCGCGCCGCGACGAACGTCGCCTCCGCCGCCCCCGATCTCGGCACCCCCGCCACCTTCGTACTGCTGCGCCACGGCGAGACCGCCCTCACCCCCCAGAAGCGGTTCTCGGGGAGCGGCGGGTCGGACCCTTCCCTCTCCGACGTCGGCCGGTATCAGGCGGAACGGGTCGCCGCGGCGCTGGCGGCCCGCGGGACGATCCAGGAGGTCGTGTCGTCGCCGCTGGCCCGCTGCCGTGAGACGGCGGGGATCGTCGCCGCCCGGCTGGGGCTCAGGGTGACGGTCGAGGACGGGCTGCGGGAGACGGACTTCGGCGCGTGGGAGGGCCTGAGCTTCGGCGAGGTGCGGGAGCGGTACCCGGACGACATGAACGCCTGGCTGGCCTCCCCGGACGCCGAACCCACCGGCGGCGGCGAGAGCTTCGAGGCCGTGGCCCACCGCGTCGCCGTCACCCGGGACGAGCTGGTCGCGGCGCACCGGGGCCGTACGGTCCTGCTCGTCTCCCACGTCACACCGATCAAGACCCTCGTACGCCTGGCCCTCGGCGCACCCCCGGAGTCCCTGTTCCGCATGGAACTCTCGGCGGCCTCGCTGTCGGCCCTGGCCTACTACGCGGACGGCAACGCCACCCTCCGCCTCCTCAACGACACGTCACACCTGCGCTGAACGGTGGCGGTGGAGGCCTTGGGCGGGCACCGCCGGCTCAGCGCCTGAGCGCCGCCGCCTCCCGCGCCAGCCCCTCGATCCGCCCCCAGTCCCGGGCGGCCACGGCATCGGCCGGCAGCATCCAAGTACCGCCCACACAGCCGACGTTGGGGAGGGCCAGATACTCCGGCGCGTTGGCCGGCCCGACCCCGCCGGTCGGACAGAAGCGCGCCCGCGGCAGCGGCCCGGCCAGCGACTTCAGATACGCCGTGCCGCCCGCCGCCTCCGCCGGGAAGAACTTCATCTCCCGCACCCCGCGTTCGAGCAGCGCCACGACCTCCGACGCGGTCGACACCCCCGGCAGGAACGGCACCCCGGACGCCCGCATCGCCTCCAGTAGTACGTCCGTCCACCCCGGGCTGACCAGGAAGCGTCCGCCCGCCGCGACCGACTCCGTCACCTGCGCCGGGGTGATGACCGTCCCCACCCCGACCACCGCCGCCGGAACCTCCGCCGCGATCGCCCGTACGGCGTCCAGCGCGCCCGGCGTCCGCAGGGTCACCTCGATCGCCGGCAGCCCACCCGCGACCAGCGCCCGCGCGAGCGGCACGGCGTCGACGGGGTCGTCGACGACGACCACGGGCAGGACGGGCGCGAGGTCGAGGACGGACACGCGCGAGGACGGGGACACCGATGTGGACATGCCGTCATCCTGCCCGCGGGTATCAGCATGCACAACGAGCGTTGCGCATGCTGCAATATGCAAGGGGGAGGGGGGTGGGGAAGGGGAGTGAGGATGGGGAGTGGGGGAGGGGTGAGGTTCAGTGAACCTCGTCCACCAGCACATCCAACGTCCACGCCTTCCCGGCCCCGCGCCCGGCGCCACTCCCGGCCCCGGCCGGAGGCTCCACCTCCACCACGTACCCGAGGTCCCGCAGCGCCTCCACCAGCTCCGCCGGGCCCTTGGGCGCGATCCCGGCCGACAGCAGACTCCGTACGATGCGGCCCTTGGTCGCCTTGTTGAAGTGGCTGACGACCTTCCGGGTCGGCGCGTGCAGCACCCGTACGGTCGCGGTCCGGCCTGCCACCTCGCCCTTCGGCTTCCACGCGGCCGTGTACGCCGAGGAGCGCAGGTCGAGGACGAGCCCGTCGCCTGCGGCCTCGGGGAGCGCCGACGCCATCGGCGTACGCCAGTGCGTGCCGAGCGCGCCGACACCGGGCAGCTTGACGCCCATCGAGCAGCGGTAGGACGGGATACGGTCCGTCACCCGGACCGCGCCCCACAGCCCCGAGAAGACCAGCAACTGGCGCGCCGCCCGCTGCTTGGCGGCGGTCTCCAGGGTGGCCAGGTCGAGGGCGTCGTACAGCACCCCCGTATAGACCTGCCCGGCCGGCCGTGCCCCCGCCGTCAGCAGCTCCGCGTTCTTGGCGACCTCCCCGCGCAGCCCCTCACTCAGCCCGAGCACCTCCCGCGCCTTGTCCTCGTCCCCGGCGCACAACTCCACCAGCTCACCGACCACGGCCTCCCGCGCCCCGTTGAGCGCCGGCAACGACAGCCCCTCCAGCTTCAACGGAGCGCCCCCGGCGGAGGGGGCCTTGCCTTCGGACGGGGGCAGCAGGACGAGCACGGTCACTACTCCTAGTTCACGGGGGCTCAGGGGCTCAGGCGGTTCAGGGCTCCGCGACAGCGTACGGGGTGGGAAGGCAGGGCTCCCAAAGCCCGCCGGGTCGCCTTCCCGACCGCCCCCGGGCTGGTCGGCCGCCGTCGGGATGCCACCCCGCCCGCCCCGCCCTACGCTCGACCCATGCCCCGCCGCCACCTCCGCGTCAAGGGCGCCGCCGAGGCCCCTCTCCGGGCGGCCCTGCGCGCGCTGCGCGGGGAACTCGGTGTGCCCGACGTCTTCCCGCTCCAGGTCCTCGTCGAGGCGGAACACGCCGCGAAGTCCCCGCGCCTCCCGTCGTACGACGCCACGGACATCCCCCTCTTCACCATCGACCCGCCCACCTCCACCGACCTCGACCAGGCCATGCACCTGTCGCGGCGGCCGGGCAGCGGCTCGGGCCCCGGCGGCTACCGCGTCCGCTACGCCATCGCCGACGTCGCCGCCTTCGTCACCCCCGGCAGCGCCCTGGACGCCGAGGCCCACCGCCGGGTGACGACCCTCTACTTCCCCGACGGCAAGGTCCCCCTCCACCCCGCCTGCCTCTCCGAGGGCGCCGCCAGTCTCCTCCCGGCCCACACCTGCCCAGCGGTCCTGTGGACCCTGGACCTCGACGCGGACGGCCGTACCGAGAGCGTCGACGTCCGCCGGGCCCTGGTCCGCAGCCGCGCCAAGCTGGACTACGCCGGCGTACAGCAGGAGATCGACGCGGGCACCGCCGAGGAACCCCTCGCCCTGCTGAAGGAGATCGGACAGCGCCGCGAGCGCCTCGAAGTGGAACGCGGCGGCATCTCCCTCAATATCCCCGAGCAGGAGATCACCGAGCGCACCGACACCGTCAACAGCACTGTCGACACCGTCAACAGCACCTACGAGTTGACCTACCGCGCCCCTCTCCCCGCAGACGGCTGGAACGCCCAGATCTCCCTGCTCACCGGCATGGCCGCGGCCGAACTGATGCTGGCCCACGGCACCGGCGTCCTGCGCACCCTCCCCGCCGCACCGGACGGCGCGGTCGGCCGCCTCCGCCGTACGGCCAAGGCCCTGCGCATCGACTGGCCGCACCACGTCTCGTACGCGCGACTGATCCGCTCCCTCGACCCGCATGACCCCCGCCACGCCGCCTTCCTCCTGGAGTGCACGACCCTGCTCCGCGGCGCGCACTACACCCCCTTCCGCGACGGCTCCCTCCCCGACATCACCACGCACTCCGCCGTCGCCGCCCCCTACGCCCACTGCACGGCCCCACTGCGCCGCCTCGTCGACCGCTACGCCTCGGAGATCTGCCTCGCGGCGGCGGCCGACACCCCGACCCCCGACTGGGTCCTGGCGGCCTTCGACACCCTCCCCGACGAGATGGCCGGGGGCACCCGCCTCGCCGGACGCGTGGAGCGCGAGTGCGTGGACATCGTCGAGGCGGCGCTGCTCAAGGACCGGGTGGGGGAGGTCTTCGAGGGGTGCGTGGTGGACGTGGAGGAGGATCAACTCACCGTCGGTACCGTGCAGTTGGAGTCACCGGCGGTCGTCGGCCGCGTAGTGGGAGCCCCTGGCTCCCCGCTCCCGCTGGGGGAGCGGCTGCGGGTACGGCTCACGCAGGCCGAGCCGGGAGCGGCGAAGGTACGGTTCGCTCCGGCGTGAACTCCCTGATCAGACGTACGAGTTGATCGGACTCGTCGGCGTGGAAGCGGACCAGCCGCACCTCCCGGCGTCGGCCGAAGAAGGTCAAGTACGAGACGGGATCGGCTAGTTGGACAGTGACGGTGGTCTGCGAACCGACCTCCATGTTCAGCTCACCGTCCCGCTTCTCGTGCGTCGTCCGCAGCTCGCGTCGCACCGACGCCACGGCGGTGAGCGGCACACACAGATCCACGGTGGCGAAGCGGCGCAGACGCAGGGTCGTACCGTCGAGGACGTGGGGGCGGGTCACGGACGCCGCGTGGAGCCCGGCGACGATGAGGATCGTATAGAGGTCGAGGACGAGGAAGACCTGGTGGACGAGCGGAAAGTCGTGCAGCAGGACGGCCATGGTCACGGTCTCGACGACACACACGAACCCGAACCCGAACATCATGGCCCCCTGCCCCCGCGCGTACCCGAACGCCCGCCGGCCCTCCCCGACCCCGTGCGGCCGCCGCGCCACCCAGCGCAACAGGCTGCCCAGCAGCAGGAGTTCATGACGGACGAGGGAGTGGGCGATCCGGTAGGCATTCCGGTAGGTACTTCGGTAAGTGCTCCTCATCGGCGGTCCTCCATCAGTATCCGGAGCGTGCGGCGGATGGCCTCCGCCTGGGCCGGGGCGAAGTCGGCGTAGAGGGCGCGCAGGAAGCTGCCGGTGCCGGTGTTGCCGCCGTCGTCGTCGATGGGGGTGTCCTGCGGGACCATGTCCGGCGGAATGAGGTCGGCCAGCAGACGGGCCGCCTCGGCCACCCGGGGGTCGTCGGGTTCGGCGTCGGCGAGCGCGTCGAGCAGCGCGTACGCTTCGTGCGCCCGCTCCACCGCGCCGGGTGCCGCCATCATGCTCTCCAGCGCGGCCAGCATCTCCGCCCGTGCCTCGGGCGTCGCGGTCGTGTCCAGGAGCGCGAACACCTCCCGGTCCTTGACGGCCATCGGGGACTGCGGCGCGGGCCCGAACTTCCCGAAGAGGGCGGCCAGTTCGGGGGACACGGGCCCTTCGGCCGACAGCCGTCCGGCACGCGCGTCCGTCATCAGGACCCGCAACCGCCCCCGCCGCTCCCGGATCTCCGTCTCCTGCCGGGCCAGATCCTCGTCCAACTCCCCAAGCACCTCGACGAGTTCGCGCCCGGCATCGTCCGCGAGCACATCCCGCACCTCGGCCAGCCCGAGCCCCAGCTCCGTCAACCGCCGGATCCGCGCCAGCACGACCGCGTGCCGCAACGTGTAGTCCCGATACCCGTTCGCCCGCCGCTCCGGCTCCGGCAACAGCCCGAGGTGGTGGTAATGCCGTACGGCTCGTGGGGTGACCCCGACGGCCGCGGCGAGTTCTCCGATCCGCATACGACCAGTAGAAACGTTGACGCTGCGGCAGGGTCAAGCGACGGGTTCGGTGACTGATGGCGACTGACGGTGACCGGGATCATGTGCCACGATCGAGGGAACGGTTCCCGATCTCACGGCCAGGTGATCAGCCGATGTCCCAGTCTGGCGAGCGACCGAAGAAGGAGGGGCGTGACATGACTGCCATGGCCCATGAGCCGCTCTCGCAGGAAGTCCTGCTGGAGTGGTTTCTCGCCCTGGACACCCCGGAGGGTTTCCGGGCGGAGCTGATCGAGGGGGAGACCGTAGGGACGCCGCCGCCGGACGGGGAGCACGAAAAATACATCAGCCGGATCGTGAGGCAAGTGATCAAGCGGTCTCGGGCGGACATGGACTTCTCCGGGAACAAGGGGCTGATCCTGAGGCGCGGGGAGGCTTGCCCCAAGAACTTCGTGGTCCCTGACGCCACTTTCGCTCCCATCGAGCTGGATCCCTTCGGGAGCGCGGGCTCCTGGATGCCCTGCGACGGTGTTGCCATGGTGGTGGAGGTGACATCCACCAAGCCGAAGGCCGACCGTGAGATCAAGCGCCGTTGCTATGCCCGCAGCGGCATCCCCCTCTACCTGCTGGCCGACCGTGACACATCCCAGGTCACACTCTTCAGCAGCCCGGAGAAGGACGACTACCGCGACCACTGCACGCGCGCCTTCGGTAAGCCGCTCGTTCTCCCTGTCCCCTTCGCCTTCGACCTGGAGACGGCGGACTTCATCTGAGCCATGAGTGTCGGCTGAGCCATGCATGTCGGCCGACGCGGGCGGTATGAAACCCGGCCACCCGAATGTTGCACCCCATACAGCCTGCGAGAGGGGTGCGTGAGGTGGCCGGCGGCGGAGCAAGCGGACAGACCACCAGCTGGACCAGGGCCACCCTCGGCCGCCCCGACCGCCCCCTCGACCTCCTCACCGCCCGCTTCGACCGCCACCGCTACGCCCCGCACACGCACGAGGAATTCAGCATCGGCATCTGCGTCCTCGGCGCCTCGTGCATCGACTACCGGGGCGGCGGCCTCAGGGTGGGGGAGGGCTCGATCGTCGTCCTGGCCCCCGGCGAGGTCCACACCGGCGAGTCGGCCTACGGCACCTACGCCTACCGCGCCCTCTACCCGACCCCCGCCCTCCTCACCGACGGCATCCTCGGCGGCACCCCGCACTTCCGCGAGCCCCTCCTCCACGACCCGGAACTCGCCGCCGCCCTGCGCACCGCCCACACCGAGCTGAGCACCTGCCCCGACCCCCTGGAGGCCGAGTCCCGCCTCCCCTGGCTCCTCACGGCCCTGGCCCGCCGCCACTCCACGTCCCGCGCGACCGCCGACACGCTCCCCGGCGCGAGCGGCCTCGCCCTGGCCGTACGGGACCGCCTGGCCGACGAGCTGGTGGCTCCCCCTTCCCTCGCCGACCTCGCCACCGACCTGGGCCTCTCCCGCTACCAGCTCCTCCGCGCCTTCCGCACGACCATGGGCATGCCCCCGTACGCCTGGCTGGCCCAGCACCGGGTGAGCCGGGCCCGGGGCCTGCTGGAAGCGGGCGGCCGCCCGGCGGAGGTGGCCGGCCAGGTGGGCTTCGCCGATCAGGCCCATATGACGCGCTGGTTCAGGAAGGTGCTGGGGGTGACGCCGGCGGCGTACAGGACGAGCGTGCGGCCGTAGAGACGCCGGGGCCGACCCCGCAGGGCCGCGCGTGGGCGTGCAACAGCGTTCAAGACGGATGGCGCCCCATGCCTCGAAACTCACCCCATGACTGCACGCGGCTGGTTCCTCTTCTCCCTGATGGGAGTCCTCTGGGGTATCCCCTATCTGATGATCAAAGTGGCGGTGGACGAGGTCTCCCCGTCCATGGTCGTCTTCGTACGCTGTGCCCTGGGCGCGGCCCTGCTGCTTCCCTTCGCGATCCGCCAAGGGGGGCTGCCCCGCGTGGTGACGGACCACTGGCGCCCGATGCTCGCCTTCGCCGTGATCGAGGTGATCGGCCCCTGGTGGACCCTGACCGACGCCGAACGCCACCTCTCCAGCTCCACGGCCGGCCTCCTGATCGCGGGCGTACCGATCGTGAGCGTGCTCCTGGCCCGCTACTTCGGCGACACGGAACGACTGGGCGCCCGCCGTATGACGGGCCTGGCGTTGGGCCTGGGAGGCGTGGCGGTCCTCACCATCCCCCACCTCACCGGCGGCAACGTCCTCTCCCTCACCGAGGTCCTGATCACGGTGATCGGCTACGCGACGGCCCCCTTGATCATGGCCCGCCACCTGAAGCAGGTCCCCACCCTCCAGCTGATAGCCCCGGTCCTGCTCCTGTCGGCGGTGGTCTACGCCCCCGCGGCGGCGCTGACCCGACCGTCGACGCTCCCTTCGTCCCCGGCCCTGATCTCCCTGGTGGCCCTGGGCGTGATCTGCACGGCGTTGGCCTTCGTAGCCTTCCTGGAACTGATCCGAGAGGTCGGCCCGACCCGGGCGACGGTCTTCACGTACGTGAACCCGGCGGTGGCGGTGGCGGCGGGAGCGCTGTTCCTGGACGAGCGCCTCACTCCCGGGATCCTGGCGTCCTTCGCCCTGATCCTGGCGGGCTCGTTCCTGGCAACGGCATCGACGGCATCCACGGCATCAACGGCACCGACGGCACTGACGGCGCAGAGGACCGGTGGGCGCCGGGTAGCATGGTCCACACGGCAGACGAGCCGGGCGGACGGCCGCGTGAAGGTCCTCACGGACCTCCCCGAGGAACGTCCGGGCTCCACAGGGCAGGGTGATGGCTAACGGCCACCCGGGGTGACCCGCGGGACAGTGCCACAGAAAACAGACCGCCGGGGACCTCGGTCCCCGGTAAGGGTGAAACGGTGGTGTAAGAGACCACCAGTGCCCAGGGCGACCTGGGCAGCTAGGTAAACCCCACCCGGAGCAAGGTCAAGAGGGGCCGCCTCTTCGCAAGAAGGGTGGCCCTGCGCGGACGTTCGAGGGCTGCCCGCCCGAGTCCGCGGGTAGACCGCACGAGGCCGGCGGCAACGCCGGCCCTAGATGGATGGCCGTCTCCCCGGCCGCCGCGAGGCGGTTGGGTGACAGAACCCGGCGTACAGCCCGACTCGTCTGCCGCTCCTGTGGCTTTGCCTTATGAGCGTTCCTGTATCTGTGCCGGAGGCCTTCTCCAGTCTCTTGGAGGCTTGGCGCAGCAGGCGGAGAACGGCTCGCCTCCTCGACGAATCCCGTGCGTCACCGGTCGCTGCCACCGATGGTGACTGGATCCAGCCCCTTGTTGTGGTGAGGCGTTGTGTCTGCAAAGCCCACGCGAGATCATGCTCGGTGATCGATAAAATGTGCGAGTCGTCGAAGCTTCGCGTGATGGATGGCGGCAGATCCCTCATCCATGTCCATGCGGGACGCGCAGTGCGTACGGGGGTTGGGAGAGCAGTGTGACGGGGTGGGACATAGATCCGGTCGGGGTGCGCGGTGTCCTGAAGACGGCGGGTACACATGCGAAGAACCTGTCGGAGGCGGGTTCGGCGATGCAGGGAAACCTGGAGGAGGCCGCCTCGACAGCGGGGATGATCACCAGCCAGTACGGGCCCTACACGAGCACGGTCGGGGTGGTGGGCGCCGCTCTGGGTGAGTTTCTGCAGCAGTGGAGCCATGACCTGCTCTACATCGCCGAGCGCACGTCCAAATCGCTGAACGGGGCCGCCGAAGCCACCGGGCACTACATCGAGGGCGACTTGACTCTGGCGGGCAACGCGCAGCGTGAGGCGGCCAAGGAGCCGAAGGTCGAGCTGCCCGGGGTCGATTCACCGGCCAAAGGACAGTGATGGCGGACGAGGCGAATCTGATCGACCCCTCCGGGATACCGCAGTTCCTCGGGGACCTGCCCACGCTGGGCGTCGACGTGATGCTGTTGTACGCGAACGCGGGCCAGTTCCGGGCCTCGGGCGCTGATCTACACACCGCCTTCCAGGGCTTGTCGGCCTTCTACCGTGCCCCGGAGGCTCATGACCTGTTCTCGTCCACGCAGCCGGTGAAGGCGAAGTCGGACGCGTTCGCGGACGATCTGGAGAAGGTCGCCGGGGCGCTGGACGAGTACGGCGTCGAAGTCAGGCCGCTGGTGGAGAAGTTGGCGACGCTCAAGGCGGATGCCCGGACGTTCGTCGACTCGGTGGCCGGGGATGACGACTGGCGCAAGGACAAGGACAAGGTCGACACCAACAACGACCTGTGGCACGACGTCAACAACACGGTCGCCGCCTTCCAGGCCGCCGAACTCGCCTGCCACAACAAGATCACCGCGCTGGTCGGCGGCACCACGCTCACCGTCGACGACGGCTCGCACGGCGAGAACATGTACGGCTATCGCGCCGAGGACCTCGATCACGCCAAGGAGACCCCGTGGGGTGCGGCGGTTGAGCAGGAGTACGAGGGCTGGGACTGGTTCACGCACACGTCCGGTCAGGTTTGGGACGGCTTCTGGACCGATGGTGTGATGGCCACGGTCCACGGAGTGGGCACCCTGTTCGGTGCGGACGGCTCGGACGCGGCGGGCGAGGCGTGGACGGGCCTGGCCAAGCTCGGCACCGCGTCGTTCCTGACCGGTGCCACCCTCGGCACCTGGTGGCTGGTCCCGGACGACAAACTCCCCTCGTGGCTGCGCGATTCCCGCACCACCTACAAGCAGACCGTCAAGGGCTTCGTCGCCTGGGACACGTGGGAGAGCAATCCCGCCCGCGCGGCCGGCACGGTCAGCTTCAACGTCCTGGGCCTCCTGGGCACCGAAGGTGCGGGCGCGGCGGCCACCGGCGCCGGCCGGACCGGTGCGGCGGCCCGTGCGGTGTCGGTCGTGGGCAAGGTGGGCCGGGCCGTCGACCCGTTCACGTATGTCGGCAAGGCGGGCAAGTTCGCCTACGTGAAGGTCGGCGACGCCTTCAGCGCGCTGAAGAACCTGGACACCGGGGCCCAGCTGGACCTGGCAGGCAGCGGCGGCAGGTACACGCTGCCCGATCAGCCGACCCCGCACGCCGAACGCGCCGCCTCCGTCCCCGAGCACGCCGTCGAGTACGTCGATCAGGCAGGCAAGCGCGTCTACCTCGATACCAGGACCGGCGACGTCCTCAACGCCAACGGCAGTGTCCGCCAGTACGCGGATGAGGCCGCGCACGAACTCTCCGCGAACGACCGTACGGGACTGGGCGAGCCCGCCCATGCGGATCGCCCGCGCGAGCCGGCCGGGGTCGGCGCCCGAGCCGAACACACCACTGACGCCGCGCGTGCCGGTGAACAGGCACCGGGGCAGACAGGCCGGACCGACGGCGGCCATGCAGCCGCGCGCGACGGTGATGCAGGGAGACATTCAGGGGGAGGAGCCGCTGAGCGGTCCGGAACCGGCGGCGGGACAGGAGGGCGCGGCGGCGCAGGAGCAGGGACAGGTCACGGCGACGGCGCTCACGGTTCTGGGCACGACCACGGCTCGGCCGAGCGCGAGCCCGCGGATCCGCAGAAGTCGGACGACTCGCCTACTGAATCGGGTGAGGGCCCGGATCAAGCGCACCGGTCCGACACGCCTGATGGCGAACCCGACTTGACTCGTCCGGAGCTTCTGCCGGGCCGGGCGGAGCGCACCCTGCGCGAAATGCAGCGTATGCGCCACGGTCGGGCGCGCTACAAAGGCGCAGAGGATTTCGTCCGTCAGATGGTGGGTGGTGCGGCCGAGCGGCACTACCGCGTGTCACCCAACGACCATCCGTACCACCCTGTGCAGACGCCAGGGGGCCGCAATGTCGACGTTCCGGTGGACATGCCGGGCGGCCGTACGCTGGCCGTCGAGGTCAAGCACTACCTGGAGTGGCGCACGATCACTCTCAAGGACGGCAGCACGAAGCCTGTGAAAGGCGAAGTCCCCCTGAGTAACGGGATCATCGAGCAGATCAACAAGGACCTGGCGCTACGTCGCCAGGACCCGGCGTTCGATCCCCGTTGGGTCTTCACCCACGCGCCACCGTCACAGGCCCTGCGGAACTATCTGATCCAGGCCCGCATTATCTTCGTCGAGTACGGACCACCCCCCAAGTAGCTCTGAAGCCGCGAAAGGCGCACCAGATGGTGAACGTGAACGAACCGAATCTAGAGGAATGGGCGGAGGAGAGGCGTCAGAACGCCATCGATATCGCGGACATGCTCGGGGTCCCTGCGGAGACCTACTCGCGTGACCCGATGAGCGTCATTCCGGCTCTGAACGACTACGTGTCCCGCGCTCCCCTGGACGAGTTCGAGGAGTCCGACTGGGTCACCCTGCATCTGGACCTGGTGTCCTTCGTCGCCGACTTCCTGATCCAGACGTACGGCGCGCGCTGGCTCCTCGTGGACGATCTCGCAAGCCCCACCGGGTACCGCTACGTCGTCGAGGCTACCGGGCGCGACGGACTGATCCGCCGGGTCGATCCGATCGATGTCGTGAGAACGGAATTCGCCAACCGCCCGCTCGAAATCACCCGCCTACTGGCGAGCGCACAACTCACTCTGGGATTGGCATCAGAGATCGAGAACAACGGTTGACGCTGTCCACTGTCCGCGAGTAGGCGCACCTGCGAGGAGTCGCAGAGACAGCTATTCCTCGAAGTGACACAGCCGAGCGACGCTCCTGGCTGCACTCGGACGACGGCCACTCCGCCCCCGCCCTCCGCCAGACCGCGCCCGCTGAACGTTCCCGGACCACCCCGCAGCCGTCGGAGACCCACTTGTGACCAAAGACGCCGTCGCCCTGACCCCGAAGATGCCGGACACCCGCACCCTGCTCGCCGGCCTCTTCGCCGGCGGTCCCGACTTGGGGCTGACCTCCACCGGTGACGGCGGCGTCCTCCAGCTGTGTACACGCGTCGGCCGTCCCCTGGTCTCCGTCGAGGCACCGCTCCTGATCCACATACCCGGCGAAGCGGAACGCCTCTTCGGCAGTGACGTGTCCGCACCCCCGCCGCCGTACTGGTGGACTGAGGCTCGCGCCTCGGCAGCCGTACCCGAGGCAGAACCCCTCGCGGGCTCGGTGTGCGGGCGCCTGACCACGCTGCTCGGCGGGACGGTGTGGCCGCGCGCCGCGGGTACGACACGTGTGGTGGCCATCCCGCAGGAGGAGCCGCGCAATGACGCACAGGACGTCGTCGCTCCGTCCGCTCTCGACGTTTCCTCGGTCGATGTCCTGACCGAGTCCACAGCGGTCGTCATCTCCGACCGTCCCGTCCTCCCCTTCACCACCTGGCTCTCCGACGTCCTGCGCACCGCGAGTGCCACCAACCGCGCCCTGCACCTGGTCACTCCACCTCAGGCCCGGCTCACGCTCCCGCTGCGCACAGCGCTCAGGGGAGCCCCCAACCGGTGGGTGATCCAGGCCCCGGCCGGCGGCTACTACGACGGCCTGTCCGGGGTCCCCCTCGCCTGGCAGCAGGGCACGTTCACCCCGACCGGCGCGACAGTCGCCCCCGCCTTCACCCAGCAGACCGAGCCGACCTCCGAGCGCCAGCTGACCTTCACGTTCCGGACGGTCCAGGCCCCAACCGCCGACCTGCTCCTCGGCCGCGGCCTGGAGACCGCCTGGCGCCACCTGACAGGCGAGGCACCGGTGGGGTGGAGCACGTCGGAGCCGGTCAACCTGCCCTGGTCGCCGCGCCAGCTGACGGACCTGGCCCGAGACCGGTCACCAACTCCGACCCACCTGGTCGCGATCGGCGCTCCGGACCGTCCATCCATCGCCACCCTCCGCATAGCGCGTACGAAGGCCGGCGTCGCCCAGGACATCACGCTCACGCTCGGATACATGTCTGCTGCGGACGTTCCCCTGGACGCCGTCGAATCTCTAGCGTCCGCGCTGGTCGACGAGCATGGTCTGGTGTCTATGCTCACCACGCTCCGGGCAGCTCGCGCAGACCTGACCTTGACCCCACGTCTGGAGGCCCCGCCCATCCCGGTGTCCTTCACCCTCGGCGCCCGAGACGTCAACGCCATTGGCCTCGCCCACGCCCGACGGCCACCCGTCGCCCTGCGCCCGCGACAACTCGGCACGCACGCGCACCCTGCCCTGCACTACCCCCTGGGTGACGGAACCGACGCCGACGCATGGACCGCGCTCCAACACCTCACCACCCACCTCAAGGCCGCTCCTGGAGCGGAATGAATCGGCCTGATGAGGAAGGAGCGAAGCGTCGCCTAGCGCAATCCAGGCAGTGCAGCACCGGAACGCCCTTGAACAGAACACCCTGTTGATCCCGAACCCACGGTAGTGGTCGCATCGCTCGCCGAGGGAGCTGTGCCACCGCGTCGACGCTGATCACTTCCCGTTCGGCCACCCTCGTGGGTGACCGGCCCGCTCGTATGTCGGTGTCGGACTGCTGCGCAAGGACGCTGGTGACTTCCTGCTCGACGGCGCGCAGTCGAGCGACGAGGATCTCGGCGTACGGCGTACGGCGTACGGCTGACGGCTGACGGCTTGTACGGGGCGGAGCCGTGGCGTATGACCGCCGCGGACTACGAGTACCTCGCGATGGGCACGGAACCGCACGGAGCACCACTGCCTTCGCTCAGCGGCACGCCGGTCGAGGTGACGTGGGACGCGGAACTGGCTTCGACCATGGAGGCGTTGGGGGTCGCCCCTGCACGAGGATGCGGCGCTGGACCTCCTCCTGGAAGACCTCGCATTAGGCAGGAAGGAAACCATGAGGCAGGAAGGAACCATGGACGACCTCACCAAGGCGAACCTCAAAGCGCTGGCCGGCGCTCGCTCCTTCGAACGTGGGCTCGGTTACCTCGACGCGGTATCCGGGGTCGAGGTCGGTGACGGCTGGGTGACCGCGAGCGTCCACGGCACGGAGCGGTACGAGGTGGAGCTGACGCTGGACGCCCCCGGAGGGCTGGGCGGTGAGTGCGACTGCCCCTACGGAATGGAGGGCAACTTCTGCAAGCATCTGGTGGCTCTCGGCCTGACCGTGCTCGCCCAGCGAGAGAACCTGCTGCGGCAGCGGAAGGCGGCCAGGCACCGCACAGAGGATCTCTACTCATGGCTGTCCGCGCTGTCCAAGGACGAGTTGCTCGCCCTGGTGAGGGAACAGGTCGGCGAGGACCGGCAGTTGCGGCGCCGCCTCGAGCTGCGGGCCGCGACCGCCCGTGGAGACCACGCCGGGGTCCGGGCGCGCATCCGTGAACTGCTCGACGTAAGCCGGTTCGCGCAGTACGGGTACGTCGAGTACGCCGATGCCCGCGCCTACGCCGACCAGGCCGGGCAGGCGGTGTCCGCGATCGGGGCGCTCACCGGCGCCGGACGGGCCGCCGACGCGATCGAGCTGACACGGGAGGCGATGCGGCTGCTGGCCGGGGCCGCGGAGAGCGTCGACGACTCCGACGGATGGCTCGGACAGGTCGGTGCCGACCTCGCCAACGCCCATCTCGAAGCCTGCCGTTCCGCCCGTCCGGACCCGGAGGAACTGGCGCACTGGCTGGTCGGCCAAGCGCTCGACGACGGCCTCACCGACATCGATCCGCTCGACTACGAGGACATCCTCGGTGACGCGGGCATGACCGTCCTGCGGAAGCTGGTGGTCGAGGCATGGCGGGACAACCGCGCCGGGTGGGCCGAGAAGTACCTGATGGAACGCCTGGCCAAGGCGGGAGGCGACATCGACACGGTGATCGCCGTGCACGCCGCCGACCTGACGCCGAACGGCCACACGCACCTGGTCATCGCCCGCGAGCTGGACACCGCCCGGCGCCCCGACGAGGCCCTGAGCTGGGCGGAGCGCGGCCTCCGGGAAGCCCCGGACCTCGCCGCCGTCGACACCGCCCTCGTCGACCACGTCTGCGAACGCTACACGCAGGCGGACCGGCTCCCCGATGCCGTCGCCCTGCGCCGCGACCACTTCGGCGCCCGCCGCTCCCTGCTCGCGTACCAGCAGTTACGCGCCGCAGCACGGGCCGCCGGCTGCTGGCCGGCCGAGCGCGCTGGCGCGCTGGCTCTGTTGCGCGCTGACGCGGAGCGACGGCGACACGGCGGGTACGGCGGCTCCGTTCTGGTCGACGCCCTGCTCGACGACAAGGACGCGGCCGCTGCCTGGCAGGCCGCCACCGACATCGGCGCCGACGACCGACAGTGGCTCACTCTCGCCGACCAGGTTCGCGCCGACCGCCCCTCCGACGCGCTCGACGTCTATCTCCGCCTGACCGAGCCGCTGACCACGCAGACCGGCAACGCGGTCTACGAGCAATTCGTCGGCCTGCTGCTGAGTATCCGGGACTGCCACGGCCACCTGGGCACACCGGACTCGTTCACCGCGTACGTCGCCGCCCTGCGCGCCTCCCAGAGGCGCAAGCGAAATTTGATGCGGCTGATGGACGCACAGGGGCTATGAGCCGGGGGATCGGCGATGGCGGAGAACTGGTCAACGTGCGGCATGGGTCGGCGAGCCGCTCCACACATGCTCGGAGACGGTGGAGACTCGGTGTCGACGGAGCGGCTGTCCGACCCGGCTCGCCACCCATCAGAGTGAGTGGGTGACGATGCGACTCGTGTCTAATTCGTGGTGAAGCGCACGGGTTCCGACAGCACCGCCTGTGCACCGTCGAAGTCGGCGAGCCTAGCCGACAATGTGGCTACGGCCAGACGCTGGGGAAGCGCGGCCGAGAACTTCAACCCGCGCACTGCTCTCTGGTCGACATCGGGGAGGACCAGCGAGGGTCCGGCCTTCGCGGAATCGAGCGCGGCGCGCCACATATGCGGGTTCAGGTTCTCCCGCAGACGCAGGTAGCAGTCCGTCGGGCGCTGTACCGGGTCGGCGATCGACGGCAGCGTTGCGCCCAGCGTCGCGTTGGCGCGATATCCCGCCCACGTCCACCAACGGACGTCATTGCCCTGCCGAGCCACCAGCGTGCCACCGGGATGGACCAAGTGCGGCGCATCCTCGTCACACCATTCCTGAAGGCAGGCCTCGGCTCGCCGGGTGAGGGAGACAGGCGGATCCGCACCCAGGAGGACATCCCGCATGGCCCGCGTCAGCGCGTACGACAGGCCGGCGAGCGTGCCTCCCGACCACTTGGCGATTCCGCCGCTCTCGACGGGTTCCACGAAGACACGTTTCCGTCCCCAGTCGATGAACGTCACCTGCCAGCTACGGCCGGCCAGTAGCAGCCGTCGTGGGCCTGGACGTTCCTCGGTGAGTACGGAGGGATCCATCCGGCCGATCTCGGTGCGCCCGGACAGCACCGTGAACTGCGGTGGCGCGGTGAATGAGGCGGTCAGCTCGATGAAATGCCTACGCCCGAAACGGTGCTCGGCCTCGGGGCCGATGAACAGCATGCCGCCGTCTGTGTCCAGGAAACCCTCCTCCGTCAGGTGACGCAGGATGGGGGCGGCCGAACGGTCGAAGGGCGCGAGGCCGTTCCACTGCTCGGACCACAGCTGGTCGCCGAGTTTGTGTTCCTGGAGTGTTGCGGCGAGCAACTGTTGAGCGACCAGGTGGCGTGGTTCGGGCGGCGGGACGACTGGTTCGACCCAGCCGCGGCCCCAGAGGAGGAGCAGACCAGCAGCCTGCAGCAAGGTGTCCTTGCGCGTGGCCAGGAACAGGCAGTTTCGGGTACTCCCCGGCCGACGCCCTGTACGGCCGATGCGTTGGAGGAACGAGGCGACAGTGCCGGGCGAATCGATCTGGACGACCCGGTCCAGGTCGCCGACGTCGATGCCCAGTTCCAGGGTGGAGGTGGCGACGATGACACAGTCCCGTGCCTCGGCGAAGGCCTGTTCTGACCTTGCTCGCTCGTCGGCCGAGAGTGACGCGTGCGAAAGGAACACCGTCACCTCACGCGCCCGGAGCGCGGCGCCCAGTTCCTCGACCTGCCGTCGGGAGTCGCAGAACACCAGTCGCTTCTCGCCCTTGTGCAGGACTGCGAGAACCTTGGCCGCGTTGGAAAGGGAGCCCACGTAGTCGAGTTCGATGTCTCCTGGCGGCGACGCGGTCACGCCGCTCGCGGAGCCCTCGCCGGACGCGTGGCTCGTGATGTCCGGGGCGACGACCCGTCCCGGGCGTCGGCCTGTGCCGGACCCTTGCAGCCAGATGAGCAGTTCCTGCGGATTCCCAACGGTTGCGGACAGTCCGATCCGCTGGATCGGACGCCCCGCGACGCGTTGCAGACGCTCGAGCACCGCCAGGAGGTGCCAGCCCCGGTCGTCGCCGGCGAACGCGTGGACCTCGTCGACGACGACGGCTCGGATCCCGCCCAGCAGGTGTGCGTGGTCCGTCTTCACACCGATCAGCATCGCTTCCAGCGACTCGGGTGTCGTCAGAAGGATGTCGGGCCTGTCGGTACGGATGCGCTGGCGCTGGGACTCTTTCGTGTCCCCGTGCCACAGGGCCGCGCTGCGGCCGAGCCACTGGGCGTATCCGTCGACGCGGGTCACCAGGTTGTTGAGAAGCGCCTTGAGCGGGCAGAGGTAGAGGACCGAGGTGCCGGTCCAGCCCTGGGCGGACATGGCCGAGAGGATTGGCAGGCAGGCTGCCTCGGTCTTGCCACCGGCCGTGGGCGCGAGCAGCACGGCGTCCTCACCGTCCATCACCGGATCGATCGAGGCTCGTTGCAGAGGTCGCAGGTCGGGCCAGCCCAGGGTGTTGACCACGTGATGCAGGATGACGGGGTCGAGCCTGTCGACGGGGTCCGCGGCCGACGTCATCACAGGTCCAGGTCGATGTCGTCGGCCGACGACGATGCGGCGAGGTTCCGTTCGACGTCGGTGAGTTCACTGCCGCCTACGGTGAGCCGGTAGTGCTGCCGGGGGTCGAAGTCCGGGAACTGGTCGATACGGTCGAGGACGTCGCCGACCAGCTTCTTGAGAAAGAGCCGGGGCGCGACGCCCACCTTGCCGCCGAGGGCTCCGCCCACCGCACGGGCGAGAGCCGTGATGTACGTGTCGTCCGCCAGGGCTTTGATCCGGTCGGGGGAGTCCGCCCCGGACGCGTAGAGATCACGGATGGTCACCCCGAGGCCGGTCAGCGACTCCAGGGTGAACCCGGACAGGCGCAGCTGGACCGCCCGGGGGTTGTCGAACCGAGGATCGGTCGTGAAGTCCGTGGCGAGTCGCTGGGCGAGAGGTGGGAGCCGCTGCACGCCCTGCTGACCGTCGTAGAAGGCGGGTGTGCCGGTGATGACCAGATAGAGGCCGGGGAACCGCCCGGAATGGACTTCGTCGATCAGTTGCCGCAGCGCGTTGAGCGCCTTGTCTCGGGCGTCCGACCGGACTCGCTGGAGGGTCTCCACCTCGTCCAGTACGACGAACAGTCCCCGGTGGCCGGAGTCCCGTAGGACGGTGAGTAGCCCTTGCAGGAAGCCAAGTGCCCCGAAGTGGTCCAGGTCGCCGCGCACCCCTGCGGACCGGCGGGCCGCCGCCGCCACGTGGGGCTGGCCGCCGAGCCAGGCGAGGACGGCGGCCGCCGTCGACTCGTCCCCTTCCGCCAGCGCGGACCGGTATCCGCGCAGTGCGGCCGCGAAGGACGGGGCGTGCCGCGACACCTCGGTCAGCCGGGCGGCCAGCAGTTCCTCCACCGCGCTGCTCAGATCGTCCTCGTCAGCGCCGGCGGCGAGAGCGTCCTCCTCCAGGGCGTAGAACCAGGCGTCCACCACGGGTCGCAGGGCACTCGGCGGGAAGCTCGGGGTGGACAGCCGCTCAGTGAGGCGCCGGTAGACAGTCTCCAGCTTGTGCAGCGGAGTTTCCGTCTCCGAGATCTGGATCTCGGAGACGGCGAAGTTGCGCTGCTTGGCGCGTTCCCCGAGCCAACGGATGAAGAACGTCTTGCCGGAACCGTACTCGCCTCGCACGGCCTTGAAGACCGAGGCTCCCGAAGCGACCGCGTCGAGTTCCGCGTCGAGCGCGGCCTCGAAACGGTCGAGGCCGGTGGCGAGGAGATCCAGGCCGCTCTCGGGCACCGCGCCGCGCCGGAGCGCGTCGAGGGCGGTGCGCCGCCGGGCGGCGGAGACGGGAGAAGGGCGCGGATCGATCACTCGCTCATTGTCCCATCTGCGCCGGGTTGCGGACCGTGCTCCTAGGTCACCGGGGACGGCGGAGGCTGCCGTATCCCAGGTTCGCCGTGAGGTAGGTGACGAAGTCGCTGCTCTTCGCGGTCTTGTCAGGCCCCGACCGGCTCTCCCGCTGGAATGTGTCGAACTGTTCCTGGAGTGATGTCCACAACGACTCAAGGCGCGTGGAGGTCGGGAAGACGTCCTCCCGGGCGGCGTTGTTCAGGGCTTCCGGCTTGCTGAACACACGTCCCACGAGGTCCACGGCACCGAGCAGGGCGAGGTGGAAGCGGAGGTTGGTGTGCAGTGAACGGGCGACGGGATCCGATGCCGACTGCAGGAACTCGTCCACCTGCCGTTGCGCTTTGGCCAGCCACAGATAGACGGGGAGTTCTGTTTTGTCGGAGAAGACGCGGCGGTAGTCGGTGTCCGACTTGAGCAGGCTCGAAGGCCGGGCGCGGGCATAGTCGGGCTGACCCAGCGCCATGGCCATCACGGACTGCGCCAGCAGGGGGATGCTGACGATACGGTCGGCCGACTTGCCCTGGTTTCGGTAGAAGTTCTTGCGCCGGTCGTAGAACCAGTCGTGTTCGAGGAAGTACGACTCGATCTGCCGCTGGATGTCGTCCGTGGCGCGGAGCGAGGCGACCGGCACGCTGGTCTGCCGGTTGGTGGCGCGAATGACGGAGTCACGGGCCGCCTGGTCCACCGTGACGAGGATGCGGACCTGCACCAGCCTGTCGAAGACGGGGTCGGCGGGATCGCTCAGGTAGAGCTCCTTGAGCGTCTCGTGGAGCGTGTACGAGGTCTGGAGACCGTTGACTATCTGTACGTCGGAGAGGCTGAGCCGTTTCCCGATGGAGGTGGCCTGTGAGCACACGATGGTGATGCCGTTGTTCAGCCACCAGAACTCGGGTGCTCCGGGGTTCTGGAGAGATGCCGTGATCTCCCGGTTGACCTCGACGTTTCCCTGGTAGTCGCGGACGTTCCAGTCGAAGATGTGGGACTTGATCGCCGCTGTTTCGTCGCTGAGGAAGTCGATGTACTCGCCCAGGGAGACGAGTGCGATATGGCTGGTCCCGTGGGTGATGCTCTCCCGGTAGGGGAGCTCCAGGGTGTACGAGGGGAGGGTGCTGGCACGCTTCCAGAGTTCCGCGGGGCCAAGGAACTCCACCTCGCCGGTGGAGATGGCGAAGGCGTTCGAGAACTGCGCCTCCAGGATCTTGGCCTTCGCCTGGACCTTGGGATGGACCTCGCTCGCCTCGCCGCGCGTCACGTACGAGAACTTGATCAGGACGGTCGGATGACGGGTGAGGAGTCGCAGCAGCGCCGTCCTGAACAACCTGAAGCGGGCGAGCAGGTCTTCGGTGTACAGGATCCCGACGGTGGCCTCGTCGACCTCCATGTCCAGGAGGTTCGCGCAGGTGGACGCCACCTTGTCCAAGGCGACTTCGGAGAAGCCGGGGCTGGTCTTGGCCTGGACGAGCCAGAGCGTCAGCTGGGTTCCGGCCTCGATGTTCGAGACGGGTGAACCCGGCTGGAGGATCTCACTGTCCTCGTGCAGGAGCCGGCCGCCGAGGAAGACGTACGCGCCGTCGATGCCACCGTCGTTCGCCCCACCGATCACACCGGCTTCGATCTCCTCCTCCGAGAGGCCGAAGCCGTGCAGCGCGTGTTCACTGGCGAACCTCTCGAAGGCCGCGTCGAACGAGAGAGGGACGGCGCGGGCGGTGCGGCGCTCCTCGATCATCTGGTTGATCAATACACGGTCGTTGGCGCTCATGGCTCCCGGCTCATCGGTGGGCGACAGGACTGATGAAACGTCAGGCTAGGTCGAACTGCACGCGGAGCAGGGGGAGATCGAGGCGGACGGTCCGCCCGTCCGGCAGCGTCTCCAGGACCTGCACTCCGTCGTAGTTGAGTAGTTGGCGCAGGATGGCGGCGAACCCGTCGGCGCGGGTGGTCGGGTAGGACACGCGCTGGGCGAGGGCTGTCACCGGCAGCGTGCCCCCGGCGTCGAGCAGGGCCCGGATCGCTCCTTCCACCTTGTCCATCGGCGGTTTGCGCGCGAGCAGACCGATCTGCCCCTGGAACGCCTCCGAGGCGAAGAGGGCCGATACGAGTGCGTCGTCGGGACCGACGAGGGTGGCGGTCACCAGTGTCTCCTCCTCGGCGGACGCCGGGACCACGGCGACTTCGAACAACGAGTCGTGCGTACGCGCCAGTTGGGCTTGGACCTTCGTCGGCTTCTGCCGGGTCGGCCGCTTCGCGGTGGCCGCCGGGGCGGGTGAGACGGTGGCGGGGAGCGGCGTGGGCTCCTCCAGGAGCCACCAGGTCGGTCGCTGATCCCCCAACTCCCGCCAGGACGGAGGAGGGGACGCTTCGAACCGCAGGAAGGCCAGGACCGGAATCGTGAACTCGGCGAGGGACGCACCGCCGTGATAGCCGGCCTTGCGAGCCGTGTACCGAGAGTCGGCGTCCCACAGGGCGACGATCGATCCTCCCGGCTGCGGCGCGACCACCCGGGTGCCGTGCAACGCGACCTCGGCGGGGCCCGTCTCGCCGTCCGGGGCGCGGTGTCGGGCGGACAACGGCGAGCCGGTGTCCACCTTCACCCCGTGCCGGTCGACGACATGGCCGTGGTCGCTGGTGATGACCACGGCCATCCCCTGCGAGGCGGCGATCCGCAGCAGGTCCGGAAGGCCCGGGATGTGCCCGGTCTGCCAGGCCCCGTCACCCAGCTTCTGTTCCTTGGCGAGCCGGTCGTCGATCGCGTTGAGGACGACCGCGACATGCGTACGGCCGTCCATGAGCGCCTCGGTGAGCGCGGGTCCGAACGTGTCTCCCGCGCTCTCGGCCCGCAGGTCGTCCTTGTGGAACACGGCCGCGGGCGCCCCGCCCCAGAGCGGGAGGGCGGGGAACAGTTGCGCTTCGTCGTTCTGCGATCCCTGCGTCAGTCTGCCCGCGAACAGCGAAGTACGGGACACGGAGGTGAGAGTGGGAAGAGCCGCGGCCATGGCACGGCGTCGCGGAGGTTTCCCCACCTCGGCCACCGGATCGAACTCGGCCCAGGAAGCACGCAGTTCCTCGCCCAGCTCGGTGGCGATGGCCGCGCTCATCCCATCCAGGACGATCAGCAGCACGCGCCGGTCGGTGCTCCGCACCACCGGCTTCACCACCCGCTCCAGGAACGTCTCCACCGTCAGCATTCCGCCGGGATCGGTGCCCGCGGCGGTCCAGGTCGCCAGGACGCGGGCGAAGTCGCGGTCGATCTCGTGTCGGTGTTCCCGTACACGCTCGGCCAGCGTGTCGTAGGCGGCCCTCAGCCGGTCGTCGGGGTCCCCGCCGGCCTCGATGTGCTCCAGGGCCCGGTCGACCCATGCGGTCTCGTCGACATGGCGCTTTATGGCCGCGCCGACGTGAGCCGCGTCCACCGTCGGCTCGGTGCCCAGCCACAGGACGAGCCGCTGCGCCATGCGGGTCCGCTCGATCCGTGACCGGACCTCCGGTCCTTGCGCACGCCGGTGCTCGCTCAGGGAACGCACGGCCATGTCGAGCGGTCCCGGCTCACCGGTTGCCAGGGCCGCCCCGACCGCGGTGAACCTTGCGTCCAGACCGGCCGGCAGGAGGGGGCTGGTCCTGGCGGCGGCTTCCGCACCGAACTGGCGGACCAGCAGCGAGGCACGCTCCAGTACCGTGTCGCTGGTCCGGCGGGCCTCGCGGGCTGCTTCCGCGCCTGCGCCACCGTCTCTGGCGGCTCCGGCGAGGAGCGTGCCGACGTAGTCCTCCGAGGCCCGGCCGAAGGCGGCCGCCATGGCGTCGAGCTGCTCGCCCCGAGCCGGCGGGCGCTCTCCGAACCAGCGCTCCGCGCGACCGCGCGCCGTGTAGACGGCTGCGTCCGGTTCGGCATGGCACCACAGCGCGGCGCAGACGAGTCCGAACGCCACGGCGTCCGGTCCGTGCTCGGCCTCGACCAGGGCCAGGAGCGCCCGTCCCGGAAGTCCGGCGCGGTCGTCCTCGCCCAGGAACTGCGCCAGGCCGCCGCGTTCGGGGCCGCGCAGCGCCAGAAACAGCTCCGGACGTCCCGGAAGCAGGGACCAGCCCAGCAGCGCGTGCGTGTCGAGCCGGTCGGCGGACGTGGTGTGGTCCTGACGGGCCGCCTCGTCCTGGTAGCTGCCCAGCCTCAGGCGTCGCAGCGCGAGCGCGGACAGCGCGGTGCCGCGCGACAGGATGCCGCCCCCCAGCCGGGGCCAGCCACCTCTCGGCGGCGCCGCGTCCAGCAGGGCCTCCGCGGCCCATTTGTCGTCCCTGAGCCGCTGGTCGACCTGATGCGCTCCGAACGCGTCCCGCACCACGTCCCAGCTGTCCACTGTGTCGATGCGGGCCTTGTGGGCGCGGGCCAGGATGGCGGGGTCGAGTTCGTTCTGTTCGCGGTCGGTCAGGACGACGAGCAGGGTGGGCCCGGTCGCCGTTTCCGACAGATGGCCGAGCAGCAGCTCGTGCACGGCGAGCGGGGAGGGCGCCGCCGCGATACGGGCGGACTGCCCGTCGCCCCAGGCGTGTTCGGCGGGTCCGTCCCACTGCGGTGTGGAGCGCAGCAGGACGGCCCGCCGCCGGTCCCGGCCCGCGAGAGCGTCGGCGAGGGAGCTCTGGGCGGAGAGGTACTGGGTGATCGTCGCGAGGTTCAGCCGCACCGCCACCGTGCTGGTCGTCGCGGTGCTCATCCTTCGACGACCCGCCAGGTGATCTCGACCGCGGTGCCGGGCTCACGAGCTGCCAGCTCCGCGATCTCCGCCTGGAGTTCGGCCACCGCGCGGGCCGCCGTGGTCCGCCCGCCGCCGGAGCGCTTCACCCGTCCCGGGGTGGACGGAGTCGTGCTCGGCGTCTGCTCGGAGACCGGTGGGTGACTGCTCGGGGTGTCGAGCGGTACGTCTCCGGGGCGCGGAGCCGGGGGAGCAGGCGGCGGAGTCGGCGTCGCGCGGTTGCGCTTCACCAGCGCCAGCACCTCGCGCTGCGTCCGGGTCAGCGCCTCCTTCAGGTCGTTGGTCCGCTGGTCGCTCTGCGCGGCGTTGCGCAGGGACTCCAGCAGAGCCTCTCCCTCTGGGCCTTCCGAGGTCGCCAGGTCGAGGGTGGTCCAGGACGCCGAGTCCAGCGCCTGCGCCACCGCTCGGGCCTGTTTGATCGAGGTCCCGAACCGGTCCGCGCCGACCTCGCCGAAGTCGAAGCCGGCCAGGGCCTCGACGGTCTTCCGGGCTCCGGCGGCACCCTGACCGGCCGAGCGCGTGAGTTCCTGGAGCAGTTCGACGGCCCGCCGTGCGAGGGCGAGGCGCCCGCCCTCGGCGGTCTCGTCGAGCTTGAGGAAGCCGGCGTGCCGCTCCAGCTGGGTCACCAGCTCACGGGCCGCCTCCTGGTGGGCGCCCGCCTGCTGGGCGATCTGCCGGGCGAGCTGGTTGACCATGCGGCCACGCCGCAGCGTGGGGGCCGGCTCGCCGAAGACCGCCGTGAACCGCTGCCGGGCGGACGCCCAGTCCTCCTCCGAGGGCAGTGGCTGGCTGCGCAGCGCGTCATGGTCCTTGATCTCGTTCAGCGCGGGTGCCGGGTCGAGCGGGGTGCCGTTGCGCACCCACACCCGGTCGTCCATCTCGGCGAACGAGGCCACGACCAGCCGGGCGAGGAAGGCTGGAAGACCGCGCGGCGTCGGCCGGTCCGTCCAGTCGGTGAGGGTGATCAGGCTGAGGTCGCCGGTGACGCCCTGGCCGCTGGCGAGCTGCCGGAAGTGGTCCGCCCAGTAGTGCGACAGCTCGAAGTACGCCTCCTTCTGCTGTCCCAGCCGCAGGGGAGCGGCCACACCCCGCATCAGGTGCCGGTCGGCGGCGGGAACTTCGGCCCGCCCGTCGCGGGCCTCGGCAGCGGCCCGGACATGGGTGAACACCCTCCTCGCGTCGGCAGGCTTGACAACCGGATTGCTGCCGCCCGCCTCAAGTACCGGGTGGTCCGGATACTGGCTCGCGAGCAGCTTGCCGGCGATGTGCCGGATGCCGTCCCGCAGCGACTGGCCGAAGGACAGGGTCAGCCCCTCGACCTCGCGCAGCGACTGCAGATGCTCGCCGAAGCCGAGCTCCACATCGGTGGCCTTCTTGTCCGCGAGGCCGTACGCCTGTTTGAAGGCGGCCTTCACGTTCTTGAGCAGCGACTCCCGCTGGGTCTCCAGGAGCCCCTTGGCACGGGCCCGGTTGTCGGGGCTCAGATGGCCCGCGTACTGGCCGTCGAACCGCTGGCTGTCGGAGAGGGCCTTGTCGATGACGACGAGGCGACGGAAGTCGGCGTACCGCTGGTGGGAGAGGTGGGTGGGCAGCCAGGCGACACTGCGGGACGGCTCGCCCTGCCGCTCACGCAGTCGCTGCATCCGGTTGGCGTCCTCGCGCGGTCCCCACTCGCTCTCGTCGAACGGGAGGTCGATGACGATCCGCCAGTGACCGTCCTGCTGGGGCATCAGGTCGTGGTCCGGCAGCGTGTCCTCGTCGGCCACATTGCCGAACACCACCTCGACACCGCGCTCGGTGCCCCGCCACGCGAACTGCAACTCGTTGATCAACTGTGACTGGTCGATGCCGAGTTCCTCGACGAGGATCCGCTTGGCGAGGGCCTCACGGTTGCCGGGGTTGTCGTTGACGTTGGCGTTGGCGATCACCGAGTCGACGTCGACGCCGGACAGTTCGAGCCGGACACCGGGGTTGGCCTCGGTGCCGGTCTCCTTGATCTCGGGGAAGCGGCCCGCCCACTCGGCGACCTTGTTCTTCAGGATGCCGTACTCGCGGCCCGGGATCGGGGCGACCACCGAGCCGTAGTTGAGCGCGGACAGGCGGCGGATGGTCAGGTCCGACAGGGCCGGGACGCTTGGGGCGAGGGCCGACAGCAGCAGCGTGCCGACGATCCGGTTGTCACCGACGAACTGCTTGATCCGGGTGAGCAGGTCCGGCTCGGTGACGCTGTCGGGCCGGTGGGCGTACTGCTCGATGTCCTCCTCCGTCACGTTGTGCGTGAGGAGGAGATACGGCCGCAACTTGGTCCGGTAGAGCTTGTCGGCCGCCTCGAAGACCACCTTCAGGCTGTCGGTGAACGGCTTGTCGCCACCCGCCGTGATCAGCGGGTACAGGTCACCGACCGGGATGAGGTCGCCCAGTCGCAGCTCGGCCCGATGGTCGGCGAGCAGCTGCCCCATCAGCTTCATGCCGGTCCGGTTGCGCTGGAGCGCGGACGACACGTGCACGAGGGTGTCCATGAACGCCGGCGAGAAGGGGTACGTCAGCCGGAAGCTCTCCTCGTCCGCGCCGATGCCATCCGCGCCGCGGTCGGAGCCCAGGAGCGTGTCCCACACCTCCTGGCGGATCCTGCGGGTCTTCTCGAACTCGGCGGTGACGAGAGCGGCGGACTCGTCGTCCTTGGGCTTGAGGAGGCGGGCGTGGGCGACCTGGGGAAGGTTGCGGTCCTCCAGCGTGATCTTGTCGAACCGGCCCGAGGCCAGGTTGAGCGTGTCCTGGATGGACGCCTCGGCCGCCCCCGACACCTCCTCGCCGACCAGCTCGCGCAGGTCACGCTGGCGGGCGATGAACGAGATCACCGGGACCGCACGGCGGGCGTCGCCGCCCTCCACGAAGTTGGTGATCTTGCCGGCTTCCCGGGCCACGAACTTCTGGTCGTGGATGAGGGTCGCGAGCCACAGGATCAGCTCGTCCATGAAGAGAATCAGCCCGTCGTAACCGAGCGCCTTGGCGTGCTCGGCGATCACTGACAGGCCGGCGTCGAGCGAGACGAATCCGTGCTCGTCCTCGGCGGCGTTCTTCGCGAAGCCCGGCAGCAGGTGCGTGCTCGCGTCCTGGACCAACCGCGCCCGCAGCTCGGCCGGCGTCGAGGGGCTGACCAGGTTGAGCGCCTGACCGCCCTCGTGGATCTCCTCGGCGGCCAGGGCGGTGTCGAGCAGCTGAGGTGTCCAGCCGAACGCCTCGCCCCACTCGTCCTCCTCGTCCGCCGCGCCGTCGCCGCCGTCCGCCGAGGTGAGGCCCCCGATCACCGCCTGGTCCCCCAGGCGGGATCGCATCGCCCGGATGTCCTCGAACAGGGCGTCCGTCCGGTACACCTGTGGCGTCGGCGCCTCGGGGTGCAGCTTCTTGACATGGCTGACGTACCCGCCCAGGACCCGCTGCTCCAGGGCCTTCGCCCCGAGCATGTGGTACGGCACGAGCAGGAACCGCTTCCCCTCCGTGCCCAGCCACTCGTGCTTGGTGAGCACCGGGTCCAGGTCCGTCCGCCCACGGGCCGCCGGGGCCCCGCTGAGCAGCGCGTGCAGCACCGCCATGAAGTGCGACTTACCGGAACCGAACGACCCGTGCAGGTAGGACGCCTTCGATGTGTGCCCGTCGAGCGCGGACCGGATCAGCCCGAGCGCCTCGTCGAAGTTCTCCAGCAGCCGTTCCGTGACCACGTAGTCCCGCAGCGCGCGCTCGGCACCCTCCGGGGTCGTCGCCTCCGAGAGTTGAAGCACGAAGTCCGACGTGGAGATGGACTCCTTGATGTCGATGACATCGCGGAGCAGGGGCGGCTGCTGGACCATGAACGATCACTCTCCGACGGGCGGCTGCGCGGGCTCATCCGATCGTATGGCGTACCACTGACAACGGATGACCACTTTTCGCACACGAGCGACTACACGAGGGCGGGCGCCTCCACCCCGGACGCCGGCTGCACGAGCGAGCGCAGCTTGTCGCGCGTCTCCTGGTCCGTCGAGTAGATGATCGTGCCGACCATGCCCCGGGTCAGCAGCACCTTGTAGGTGTTGCGGATCAGTCGGTTGATCTCGCTGTCCGGCGTCGCCTTCGTGAAGATCGGGTCCTTCGACGCCGACCGCTCTACAACCCAGTGGTCCGTACGCCACACCAGGTCGGGCCCGATGATGACGCCCGACCAGTCGTACTCGAAGCCCTGCGCGGTGTAGACGCAGCCGACCTGGCCGAAACCGCCCGGATCGGTGGCCCACAGAGGCGAGCCCGGCGCACCGAGCACGGACCGGTCGCCGTACACGTTCCAGGGCCGCGCCCACTGTCCGATGACGACGTCGGTGGGCAGCTCGGTCATGCCGGGAGTGACCTCCCTGGTCCACTTCCAGCAGTAGCCGGCCGACATCCGCGCGCTGTAGTCGTCCGCCCGGCGGGCGACGAGGAAGTCCTCCAGCTCCTGCGGGCTCTCGGCGGTCCGTAGATCCAGCTTGCCGTCCGGCTCCCACGGACTGGGTGTGCCGCCCTCCAGTCCGAGCAGGTCGACGACCCACTTCTCGTACGCGTCACTGCCGCCGCACCGGAACTGTCCGTCCAGTTCCACGACCGTGCACTCGAGGCCCTGGGCGGCGGCGGCCCGCTGGATCTCCGCCTTGGTGCCCATCTCGCCGGGCCGCACGACCTGGTGCTGGTCGAGCAGGAACACCGGCACCCTGGCCGCGTCGATCAGCTCCGCCACCTGCGGTCGGCCCGTGCGCAGTTCCGCCTTGGTATAGCGGTTGGCGGAGGTCTTGCGCAGCCGGTGGGCCTCGTCGCAGATCAGCACGTCGAGGTCGTTCGGCTCGGCGTCCATGAAGCTGTTGAAGTACTTGAACAGGTCCCGCACGGCGGGCTTCCGCGCCCCGGCGATCTTGCGCATGGTCTTGGTGAACGACGCGGACCCGGTGGCGTGGAACGCGGTCATCCCGCGTCGGTACAGCTCGCCGAGGAGCGAGAGCGCGACCACGCTCTTGCCGGAACCGGGACCGCCGGTCACGACGACGACCTGCTTGTGGTTGGACCGCTTGGCCTTGCGTACGGCGGACATCACCATCTCGTAGGCGACCCGCTGCTCGGCGAGGAGGACGAACTGCTCGCGGTCGCGGATCTCGGCCGCCGCGACGGCCATGAGCTGCTTGGACGGCCGGATCTTGCCGGCGAGCAGTACGTCCGCCGCCTCCGCGCCGGGCTTCGCGGCGAGCCGGGAGCGTAGGAAGTCCAGGAAGGCGCCGCGCTGTTCGCCGGTGTACATCCGGCCGTGCTGGTCCTCCTTGACGCCCCGCAGCCCCGCGATGCGGGATTCGGTCGCGTTGTGCAGGAACGCCACCCCGGCCAGGGCCTTCGGCATCCGCTCCAGCGCGCCGTTGAACGACAGCAGGTACTCGCAGTAGCCCCGGACCTGCTCGACCGGGTTGAGCACGGGATTCGGATACGCGTCGATACGGCACAGCAGCGGCTCGTCCTCCTCCGGGTAGGCCGCGCTCCACTGCTTGAGTTCGACGATGACGTACGACGGCTCGCCCGTGGTCGGGTGCACGCCCGCGAGTACGGCGTCGGCGCGCTTGCTGGTGAGGGGCAGGCTGTATTCGATGAGGACGTCGACGTCGCCGAGCCCGGCGTCCATGAGGGCGTTGACGAGAGCCGGGAGGCTGCGTTCCCAGGACCTTATTTCCGACTGCCCGGCGTTACGGCCGTGCAGGTGACGGAAGTTCTCGGTCAGATGCAGCGCCAGCGACCCTTCGAGGATGCGAGCGGCCACGGACGACGCGGACTCACGGAACAGCAAGAAAATGCCCCCAGGCAGCACGAAGAAGACTCGTGCGGGTGGGGGCATGTCCTTCGAGGCCCGCCGCGCACTCTCGCGAGGCGGATCAGGAAGCCCGTCGGGCCGCTGAGATGGTTCTCGTCATCCTAGGTGAGCGTGTTGATCACCGGGAGGGGGTCGGTACGGAGTCGGCCAGGTTGGGGCTGTCATCGGGGTTGTCTGCTGCGGGCGTTCGCTTCGGCGACGAGGGCGCTGAGTAGCTCGGACGGGGTGAGGGCGCGGAGGTGGTTCGGGTGGGCGTCCCATTCGCGGCCACCGGCGAGGGGACGGAGCTGGACGTACGGGCCTACGTGGCCCATGACCTGCCCGACGCGGTCGCGGGCGGTGTCGTGGACGGTCTCGCCGACGCCGGGAATCCCGTCGGCGTCGCCCGTCACCCGGTGATTCCCTTCGTGATCACGTCCGCGAGCAAGTGGGCGACGGGGGCGGAGCACACGCCGAGGTGGACGAGGGCGTACGGGGCTTCGCCGTTGTGGTCATCCTTGCGGTCGTCCGCCCAGGGGGTGCGGATGTCCATCGCGGGGAGCTGGATGCCGGCCTGAGTGAGGGCGGCGGCGAGGGCGTCGCGGGCGTCGAGGGCTTCCTGGGTCTTGGGGGTGTGGGGAGCGTGGGGTGTGGGGGGCATGTGGGTCCTCGTCGGTGTGGTTGTTGGTGCGCTTCCACTGATTTCTTGTTGCGGCCGCGCTGGGCCAATTACGCTGAGTAGTCCGGGCGTTACGAGGATGCGTCCGGATGTGGGCGACCGGGCTGTGGACGGGACCGTGCTTCCCCGTCGTGCCGAGGTGGTTCCACACGTTCCACATCGGTCACGCGAACGTCCCGGAGGGAGCGGTATGCCGCAGCGACGCGTCATCACCGGCCGCAGCCAGGAACCCCGTCAGCGGTTCGCCGAGGAGTTGCGGACCCTACGGGCGGGGAGCGGGACGAGCCTGCGGGCCCTCGGCGAACGGCTCGGCTGGGACTGGTCGTTGTTCGGCAAGATGGAGAAGGGCGAGACCCTGGGGAGCCCGGAGGTCGTCCAGGCCCTCGACCAGCACTACGGGACGCCGGGGCTGTTGCTAGCGCTGTGGGAGCTGGCCGCCGGGGACCATACGCAGTTCCGCGAGCGGTATCGGCGGTACATGGCGCTGGAGGCGGAGGCGGTGAGCCTGTGGCACTTCGCGGTGAGCGTGTTGCCGGGGTTGTTGCAGACGCCGGGGTATGCGCGGGAGGTGTTGGCGGCGGGCGGGCTCAAGGGGAAGGAGCTTGAGCAGCAGGTCGAGGCTCGGATGGGGCGGCGGGAGTTGTTGGAGGGGGAGGATGCGCCGCCGTTCCGGACGATCCTGTCGGAGGCGGTGCTGCGGACTCCGTTGCGGGGTGTGGGGGAGTGGCGGGCACAGCTTGAGTACCTGGGGGAAGCTGCGGAGCGTCCCAACGTGACGGTCCATGTGCTTCTTCAGAGCGCAGGGCTGCACGGTCTCATGAGCGCCGACATGTGGTACCTGCTGCTTCCGGAGGGCAGGACTGTGGCGTATACCGAGAATGGATACCGGGGCGAACTCATCGAGGAATCAGGACCAGTTGTGCGTTTGCAGAAGACGTACGATGCGGTGCGCGACCTGGCACTCACCCCGGCTGAGTCGCGCAAGTTCATCCTGCGGATGTTGGAGGAAGCAACGTGCGATCCATCGACCTGACTGCCGCCTCCTGGCGCAAGAGCAGCTACAGCAACCAGGACGGTGGCGCGTGCGTCGAGGTCTCTGATGACTTCGCCGCTGCCGTGCCAGTGCGGGACAGCAAGGTTCCGCATGGCCCAGTGCTCGTGTTCCCGGCTGCTGACTGGTCCTTCTTTGTTACGGCAGTCAGAAGCGGACAGTTGGGCAACTGAACAGACCGGCAACGGCCCGCGATCTGCGCGGGTCGCGGGCCGTTGGCGTAGTTGGCGGGCTACTTCTTGGCGGTACGGCGTCCTCGGGTCGCGGCGGCGGGGCGCCAGGCGCTCAGGTCATCGTCGGTGAGGCCGTGCTTGCCCTGCTCCATCTGCCGGTCACTCTCGAAGAACTTGGCGGGCGTCGGGGCGAAGAGCGGATCGGGCTCGTTGTGCCACTGGTTCAGCCACGGCTGGAGTTCCAGCAGCCCGGTGAGGAGCGGGGTGACCTCTTCGGTGGTCAGGCCCTCGTGGGTGGCGATGTACGTGTCGAGCGCGATCGCCTGCTCCCGGTGGTCCCAGCCCGCCCAGCCGTACAGGTCGGGGGTCGGCACGTTCGTGCGCGCGTAGGAGATGAACCGTTCCTTGGGAACGTCCAGCTTGCCGCGTGCCCGCCAGTAAGAGGGGCGCAGGAAGTCGGCCGAGGTGTACTTCGGCGGTACGGGGATGGTGTCCCGGATCTTCCGCTTGGCCGGCTCGTCCGGAGCGGCGTCCTCCTGCCGCTGAAGATCCCAGACGTGCTCCCAGTCCGCGCGCTTCTTGAGGGCAGCGGGCTTGTAGCGCAGGGCCGAGAGGAACGGCACGTGCTCGTCGGTCACCAACTCGGCGACGACGGAGGGCAGTTCCTTGTGGGGCGCGTAGATCTTGGAGACGGAGACGAAGTCCTCGTCGCGGGAAAGGTTGTCGGTGAGGCGAGAGAGCGTGACGAGGGTGGGCATTCCGTTCTCGTCGAACCAGTGCGCACGGTCCTCGATGCGGTCGAGCAGCCAGCTCCGGAGCGCCTTGTCTTGGAGCGCGTCCCACCCTTCGGTGGCCCAACGCCGCTTGTACTCCGGCCGCTCGACCATGCCGATGGCGCGGGACGATTCGATGACATCGATCCGCTTCTGGACGGCCTCGCGGTAGGCGGCAGGCCAGCGGAGGGGGATCTCGGTGATGGGCGTGGACCCGTGCCGCTTGAACCACTCATCACTGGCCTCGCCTGCTGCTACGCGCCGCGCGAGCACGATCTCGAAGGCGCGCTCACCGAGGGCGAGGTCGGGGATGTCGGGTGACTCGGGGTCCTCTGAGACACGCAAGTCTTCTAGATACAGGTTGTAGAGCGAGTAGACCTGCCAGTCCAGCTCCTCCTGGAGGGCGATCATCCGGGCGCGGATGGAGTGCCATGTGGCGCTGGTCTCGCGGAGCGCGGAAGCAGTAGGCGTGGCCATGGTGGCGAAAGCGGAGGGGCTCGATGCGGCGAGTTGCTGCGCGAGGGTGCCTAGCGCGATGGCAAGGGGCGTGGGGTAGGAAGCGGGCAAGGGAAAGTTCTCGAGGTTGGTGCCACTGAACTCGAAGAAACTTTCCCACGCGTACCGCCCTGTCCCGCGCTCGCCACCCCGATTTCCTTTGTCATGGCACACCATTCTGAGCCAGAAGCCAGCGGTAGAGCTGTTGAGTAGCCCAACTAGTTCGAGATGCTCTTGCTTGCTGGCATCTTCCCGCAACTTGATCACTGGTGCATGCTGATTGTAAGCAAAACCTGAATCGTCAAATGATGCATGCATGTGCGTAGCGACATGACTGAATGCAATCGTGTTCGGATTCTTGTAGCGATCTGCTACCCAGCGGTACCAAGACCACCACGGGATGTTGGCCTCAAAGCGCGATTTTCCGGAGAAGTCAGTGAGACGTCCCATGATCTGCTTGTAAATCCATGTATGGCGCCCCCACGGAGAAGCGGAGTCTAGCTCTACAAGTTTGCCTGCAGGTGTGTATGGAGTGAGCGCCACTGATCCAGGGTCTGTGCTCCATTCGCGGATATCTTCACCTACAACCATTGGGCGCTTCAGAACTTCGGGTGTCGAAAATCGTCGATGCCAGTCAGTTGGCAGGTAAAAGACGTCATCTGCTCCAGAAAAGCTGGCGAAACCGATATCACGGGGCAAGGCGACTGCAAGTCGGTTTACCCCACTCGATTCGATCGCCTGATTGATCTCCAAACCGCCAGCAGCCAGGATCCATGGCTGCTTCCCGAAGTAGCGTTCGCGGCTCAAGTCGTCAACGGAGACCCACTGGCTGTTAGAGCCGGGCGCGTCAATTTGCTTGACGATAGATCGCCACACATGGCCCTCTTCAGCATTCTCCGGCGTTGACGGTTCGCCTTGCACGCTGCGCACGACGCGGATGGTTGTTGACCGGTTGCTTCCTCCGCGTCGCCTGCCAACCAAGATTGTTGTTGGTGTCCCATGCCCTGGAATATGTGCGCCCGACGTATCGACGATCTCCGTCAGCTCTGCCTCATGACCAAAGTACGTCTCGATCAGCCGCGTACCGAACTCCCGCTTCATGAAGGAGTTCGCGGTGATCTGCCCGACCATGCCGTACCCGAGCCCGCTCTCCGCGTCCCCCGCCTTCGCCAACTCAAAAAACCGCTGAGCAAAGGGAACCGACAAGGCGTACTTCCCTGAACATGCGTCGTACAGCCCACGATAAAGCTCGTTAAGCTTCTTGTCCTTTACTGTGATATATGGCGGATTCCCCACCACTACGTGATACCGCCCCGGCCCCAAAATATCTGGGTGCTCATGCACATCCTCAGTCGCATACTTGAAGTCGGCTAGCTCATCCGCGCCCTCCTCCTCCAAGTCATCAAACAGATTCCCCTGCTTGTGCCGGTGCTTGATGAGCGAGTCACCCACCGCCAAATGGATCGGCCACTCATACTTGGCCGCCTCCGCCAGCGTCGGCACCCCACTCGCAGCCATAGCCGCTGTCAGCAGCCGGAACCGAGCAATAGCCACCGCGAACGGGTTCAAGTCCACCCCGTGCACGGAATCAAGCGCCTCCCGCACTCGCTCATGCACGTCCTTGCCCGGCCGCCCCTCCCCCCACAGCCGCACCAGCCGCCGAAACGCCCCCAGCACAAAGTGCCCCGACCCGCACGTGGGGTCGATCATCTTCAGGCCTTCGTACCCGAACTCCCGCACCGCCGGATCCATGGTCCGGTCGAGGATGAACTCCTCCACGAACTCCGGCGTCTGAAGCAGTGCGTACGTCTTCCGAGCGGCCTCGCTCAGGTCCTGATACAGGTCACCCAGGAATCGCGTGTCCCAGCCCCGCGTACCGTCTCCGTCCTCCTCCAGCGGGTCCGTGAAGTCGTGGACGAGGACACCGTGCTCATCACGCCCTCGCCAGAAGTCCACCAACTCCCGCGCACCGTCGTGCGACAACGGAATCTGGAACAGCGGGTTGTGCCGCTTGTCGAACAGCAACCGCCCCGCCTGCCCTGCCCCCAGCTCCTCGAACGCCTGCTCAAGCCAACCCCGGTAGGTCGGGTCGTCCGACCTCGCGACGTACTCTTCGAACCGAGCCAGCGCCAGGTCACGCCGATCCCCCTTCGGCGCCGTCAGATACGGCTCCGGAATCAGCCGGTTGTCCTCGCAGAACCGCACGAAGACAGTCCCCAGTACCCACGCCACCGCGACCTGCGTGACCCGCTCGTCCAGCCAGGAGTTCCAGGTGGCGGCCGTACGGCCCAGCTTGCGCGCGCGGTCGTACTCGGCGCGGAGTTTCTCGCCCTCCGCCACCACCTTGACCTGCTTGCCGAGGTCGGTCTCGACCGCCTTGACCTGCTGCTTCAGGTCTTCCAACAGAGCCTTGCGGTCGATCACTTGTCGTCCCCCTCGTTGCCGTTCACATTCACGTTCGCGCCCACAACACTCACGCCCGTCACCCCGGACAGGTAGTCCTTCTTCACCCACGAGTCCGGCAGGTCGATCCATTCGCCCAGGCCGGCCTGGTACGCCACCGCCGTGTGCCCCAGCTTCGGCTCACGCCCCGGGTCCGCCTGTGGCACCAGGAGCCACAGCCCGCGTCCGCCCTGGCGAGCAGCCTCCGCCAGCCGGTCGAGGACGCCCATCCCGTCGTACCGGGCGAACACAGCCACCTCGGTCAGCAGGACCGGACCCGATCCCGCACCCGGCGCGAGTAGCTCCCGTACCTGTGGCTCCACCGTGCCCCACGCGGTCCGCGCGTACTCGCCGAACTTCAGCGCACCCCGCGAGCCCGGCTTGGCCACATCCGCCTTCAGTAGCGTCTCCCACGTCGGCTTGGTACCCGCGGGGACCAGCGCGTGCATCGACTCCAGGAAGAGTTCGGTCACGGACACCGCCTGTGCGCCGATGCGGTGGCCCGCCAGCCTCCGCACCGCTTCGACCGTACGGCCGTGGTGCACGGTCAGGACCCGGTAGCCGTCGCGCCGGGCAGAGGCCAGCAGCCGTTCGTCCGCGCGGACCCCGCTCGCCACGAGCGGGTCGTCCGAGTAGCGCGTCACCGCGCCGGCCTGCGTCGACTGACGCCAGTTCCCGCCGGTCAGATAGCTGGACGCGCTGTCCATCCGCGTCGGCAGATAGCGGAGCGTCCGCGTGTCCTCGCGCGTCGACAGGGTGAGGTCGAAGCCGGCGTCACGCAGTGCCTTGGTCAGCGGGCCGCCGGTTGGCAGCTCGTGCGTGCTCGTGCCCCGGACCGTCCTGATGACCAGCTCCGGGAAGCGGGCCCGGACCCGCTCGTGGACGTCCTCGCCCGTCAGACCCGGCTGACGGGCCTCCGGTACGCCCGGGATCAGCCGTACCAGGCCGGCCTGGGTGAGGCGCAGGGCCCGTACCAGGGACAGGTCGCGCGGGTAGATCTCCAGGCGAGGCGTGGCCGCCGCGTTCACCGACGCGGCGGCGGCCAGTTCGACCAGTCGGCGCTCGTCCCAGTCCACGACACCGGGCGGCGGGGTCAGCGCGCTCAGCTCGCTCAGCACGGTCGTAGCCGTCGGCAGGGTCTCCAGGCGGGTCAGCCGGTCGGCGGTCTTGCCCAGGCGGGTCGCGTAGTCGAGGAGTCCTGGAGCAGTCGGGGTGTCCGGGGCGTCGACCTCCCGCACGTCCAGCGCGAGCAGGCCCGCCGCCAGGACGTCCTCTGTGGCCTTGCGGTTGGCCTGATGCTGGAACTCCGCCTCCTCCGGCTGGAGTTGCTCCACCTCCACAACGGCCCGGACAGCGGCCAGAGCCAGCGCGCGCCGCTGTTCGCGGCCCGCCAGCTGCGTACCGCGCCGTACGGCGAGGGCGTCGGCGATCTCCACGGCGGAGGCGACCCGGCCGAGGCCCACCAGCAGGCCGACGATCTCGTCCCGGAGGGACTGGACCGCCGGGTGCTTCTTCCAGCGCTTGCGCTCCTCCTTCAGCATCTGCGGGATGCGCCCGGCGGACAGGCCGAGCGCTTCCGCGACGTCCTTCTGCTTGGGCCAGACACCGATGCCGGGCAGCTCGCCGCGCTCGTCCGGCAGGCGCAGCAACAGCCGTACCATCTCGACCTTGTTGCTGTTGGAGCGGTTGTTGTTCAGCTCCGGGACGAAGAGCGTGGCGAGGAGGTCGAGGCTGAGCGACCGCAACGCGGACTCGCTCAGACCCGCCGCTCCCTCGCCCACGGCCAGGGCTCCGGCGACCGCCGACTCGGTGGCGGTGAGCTGGGCGAGTTCCTCCTTTGCCTCCGCGCGGCCCTTCGGGGTGAGCGGGGAGAGCGGTGCCTCGCGCAGCAGCTTGCCCCACTGGCGCTGGCGGCGCTGCACCTCGGTGCGGGTCTTGGTGCCGAGACCGGGGGCGTTGAGGAGCTTGCTGCGGCTGTAGTCGAGGAGGCCGCCCACGGTGGTGATCTCGAGGCTGTAGAGGAAGGCCTCCGCCGCCGGGGTGAGACCGGCGGCGGACAGGTGGGTTTCGCGGGTGACCGCCGCCGCCAGGCGTTCGCGCTGCTCGTCGGCGGTGAGCGGCTCCGCGTCCGCGATCGTCGCCGCGCGCTCGCCCGCCACAGTCTCCTGCGGCGTGGGTTCAGGGTGTCGGGAGCGGTGGCTGGACGGCACCGTCTGCGAGGCGTCCAGGAAGATCTTCTTCCAGGCGTCCCGCATCGGCTTCAGCTCGGGGAAGCGCTTCGCCGCGTCCCGGTGGAGTGCCTTGCGGAAGAAGGCGACGAGACCGTCCCGTACGGCGGGCTCGAAGGCGTCGGCCTGGACGGTCGGGTACGGGAACTCCTTCGGGTCCGTCATCCTCGGCGGCACCGAACCGTCGCCCCACCTGGGCAGCTCGCGCGAGGCCATCTGGTGCAGGGTGACGGCGATCGCGTACCGCTCGGCGTGCGAGTCGTACGCGGTGCGGGTCAGGGTGCCGATGAACGGGTCGAGGTAGCCGTCGGTGCCCGCCTCGTAGTCCTTCGCCGGGTAGCCGGCCAGCGAGAAGTCGATGAGGACCAGCTCGCGGGTGCGGTTGGGGCGGATGCGGATGGCGATGTTGTCCGGCTTGATGTCGCGGTGCCAGACGCTCTCGCCCTCCAGGAAGTCCACGGCGCCGAACAGGTAGTCGCCGTACGCCTCCAACTGGTCCATCTTCAGACGGCCGTGTTCACGCAGCTGGCGTGCGACCGTCTCCTCGCGGCGGCGGGTACGCGTGCCGGTGCCGGAGTCGGCGGTCTCGGCGTCCTGGTCGGTGGCCTCGCGCTCGTCGCCCACGTACTCCAGCGCGAGGACCGTACGGGGCCCGATGCGCAGGGGTTCCGGCTCGACGAGCCGGATCACCCGGGAGTCGGGGCGCAGCCGGTTCATCACCTCGGCCTCGTGAACCAGGGTCTGGCCCCTGCTGTCCGAGAGAGCCACCTTGAGGACGGCAAGCGGCCGGGTCTTGCGCGCTTCCGCCTGGAGGTCGCGGACGAGGAAGGCCCGGCTGGTGGAGCCGGTGCCGAGGCGGCGGCGGACTTCCCAGCGCCCGCCGAGCACGTCGCCCGCCACGGCCTCCAGCGGGTCCTTCTCCGAGTCCTCCTCGGCCTGTTCGGGCTCGGGCGGAGAGGTGGGCGCGGTCAGGCCGTCCTCGACGATCTCCAGCATCTCCAGGAACTCGTCCACGGAGGACAGGCGCTGTCCGGGACGGTAGGCGGTCGCCGCCTGCACCAGGAAGTCGATGTCCTCGGAGAGGTCGTCGACCAGCGAACTGGGGCGCAGCCCCTCGCCGGCCTCCAGCCGCGCCAGCAGCTCGGCCTGGCTCGCGGCCGGAGCCTTGCCCGTGACCAGGAGATAGGTGAGGACGCCGAGGCCGTACACGTCCAGGTAGACCGGGTCGGCCTTGAGAGCGGTCAGTTCCGGGGCGAAGTACGGGTCGGAGCCCTCCGCCAGGTGCATCGCCGAGAGGGCGGTCGGCGCGAAGCGGGTCATGCCCTGCCCGCTGTCGCCGTCCGTACCGGAGGCGCGCTGGGTGGCGATCTGCCAGTCGGAGATCTCCAGGCGCGGGGTGAGCCAGGCGGCGTCCTCACCGACCGTCTGCCCGCGGTGGCCACGGTCGCGGGGTATCACGTGAACGGCACGGGCGGCCAGCGCCCGGTGGTGGATGCGGGCGGAGTGCGCGGAGCGCATCGTCTCGGCGAGCTGGCGGACCAGCGCCATCCGGCCGAGGATGTCGAGGCTCTTGCCGTGCTGGAGCAGGTACTCGTCCAGGCGGAGGGTGCGCGGGTCGTAGTCGAAGATCAGGGCGGGGCCCGCGGTGTGCCCGGACGGGTAGTACTGCTTGAGCTGGACGACGCCGGGGTGCTTGAACCGTTGCAGTACGGCGGCCTCACGGCGGGCCGCGTTCTCCACCGAACGCCGGATCGACGCGTCCGATCCGCGCTCGCTGAGGTAGACGCGGACGCGGGCGACCTCGGGCAGCTCGCTGTGGCCCGCCTTGTAGTCGGCCCAGGTCGGGCCGGAGTCGAAGGACTTGCGGTCCAGTTGGTACGGGCCGACCTTGTACTCGGCGTCACTGCGCCGGATGCCGATCCGTTCGAGGGCGGTCCTGATCTCGCGGGACTCGACGGCCGTGATGCGGCGCCGCTCGTCACGCGGCGGCTGCTTCAGCATCGTGACCAGCTCGTCCACGGTGTGGACGCCGTTCTGGTCGTGGGCGGGCAGGCGGACGCGCAGTCCGCCGTCGGTGAAACAGACGGCCTCGCCGACCCACACCCTCCTGCCGTTCTGGCCGAGCAGGCCGGCCAGCTCCTTCGCCTTCTTGTTGACGAGGTGGAGAGGGTTGCCGTGCGGGCGACGATGGCCACCAGGGGTGGTCTGCACCCAGGTGCCGTTCTCACTGGTCACGGATCCGTGCCAGTCCTTGAGCTCGATCATGTAGACGCCGCCGGGGGCGACGACGAGGAGGTCGACCTCGCGGACGTGACCGGTGTGGGCGGTGAACGTGAAGTTCGACCACGCCCGCCAGGGATCGGCGTCCGGCAGCTTCTCCCGGATGGCTTCCAGGCCACGGTGTTCATGGTCGAACTCGGACTCGGTGACCGTGGTCCACCGGCCTTGCCGCATGCGCCGTCCCCGCCTCTTGACTCCGACTCGCGTACCTGTCCGCTCCCGGCCTTACGTACCGTTTCGCCACGTCGCGGACCCGGTGAATCCTAGCTGCGGCCACCGACAGCGGGTACCTCCTGCGGATGAGCCCCGACTGCGGGACATGTGCGCGTCCTTCGACCAACTGCCGTACGCGGATCGCGGAGAAATGTGAATCCCTGGCCTGAATTGCGCTCTTTCCGTTTCAACTGACGCACCTCACCCTTTCGATCAGGGGCGATACGGCAGAACAGCGGAATCGACGGGGGCGCCGCGGTGGTCGAGCCGATCTATGTACCGGTACTGCCATTGACACGAGCAGCAGTCACGGCTTACTCGCACGTGGATCTTCACCTGAGGCGACGGATGGCACCCCTGTGGACGGTCGTGCCGCGCACCGGGCCAGAGCGTCCCCGAGGACGACCGATGGTGCCCGACCCCGACCCGGACGAACTGGAACTGGAACGCTGGCTGACTCCGCGCATCGACGGTCTCATCGAGGCCATGGACGGTCTGGGCGGCTGGCTGGACGCGACCCATGTCGAACGCCTCGTCGACGGCTCCGCCCAGAGCCTGTGGCGGCTGGCGACCAGGAGCAGCCTTCGGCTCGTCACCGGCCCGGAACGAGCGCCGGAACACCAGCGGTCCGCCGCCGACCTTGCCTTCCTGAGCGGCCTGGGTCTGGGCATACGGGTCCAGCTCGATGAACCGCCCGACGATGGCCGGCAAGCGCGGCTCTCGCAGTTGATCGACCGCTTGTGCCTGCCTCCCTCACGACTCGATCTCCTCCTCGACGTGGGTCCGATCGCGGACGCGGTCGAATCCGGCAAGAGAGCTCTCGCGGGCCTCGACCTCTTCGGCTCCCTGGTCGCATGGCGCCGGATAGTCCTTGCCGCCGGCGCGTTTCCTCGCGCCGTGCAAGATCTCGACGTGCAGCCCACCCGTGCTGCCGAGCGATACGAGCGGCAACTCCACCGTTCGCTGCGAGAAGCCCGCCCCGAGTTCCCGAGAACCATCGACTACGGGGACTATTCGGTGGAGCACGCCTGCCGAGCGAACATCCCAGCCATCAGGCAGCCGGGCCCGGGATGGGGCCTGCTGCGCTATACGACACCCGACGGTTTTCTCATCGCCAGGGCGCCCACGAGAGGTCCGGACCACGTCGAGCGGGCTCGCGCCATGACCCGCTGGATCGTGGAGTCGGACGACTTCCGGGGCCTGGGCGGCTCCGGTGTCAGTGAGGCGGAGCGCTGGCTGCACGCATGCGCGTACGGCAGTGGGCCGCGCCATGCGGGCAGCGCTGAGAAATGGATTCAGATCGGGCATATCCAGCATCTGAGTCTTGTCGCGCACAGTCTGGCCCGATGAGTCAGCCACAGGCTGTTTATCGCACCCTCGATCGAGGTTTCACCCGTTAGGGTGAATCTCGTTCTTGCGGCCCGCCGGGCTTTCGCACGGATGTGCGCCACGCCTTGGCCCGCACAGGTCTCTTCATCCTGCCGGGAACCTCCATTGTCTTTGCTGCGTATGTCCGCCCATGACCTCGTCAAGGAATCCGCCGCCGGCACACTCGGGGAGAAGTTGTCCTGGCGATTCCGAGTCGCGCACGGATACGAGACAAGCGAGAGCGAGCAGCGATCCTGGCGGAACAGCCTTCCCGTTCTCGCCGACACGCTCGTGGACGCCGGGCTCGGAGACGTCGAGGTCCTGGTCGAATACCCGGTCCCGCTGTCCAGTTACCGGGTGGATGCCCTCCTCTGCGGCGTCCACCCCGCGACCGGGGAACCGTCGTATGTGGCAGTCGAACTCAAGCAGTGGTCCGAAGCCAGTTCCATCGCCGACACCGAAGACCTCGTGCTGATCGAGAGCATGCGTGACAACGTGGCCCGTCTGCACCCCGTCGCCCAAGTCCGACGCTACTGCGACCACATCGCCGACTTCACCGAGTCGCTGCACGGCCACGAGCACCGGATCAGCGGTGCCGCCTATCTGCACAACGCCACGGACGACGGTGTCCACCAGCTCTTCACCTTCCTCGCCGACGCGCACGGGCGACTCTTCACGGGCTCCAGTCGAGCGAAGTTCCAGAGGTACCTCGCCGAGCGGCTCGCGCCCGTTTCCGGGGCGGAGGCGGCCGATGGCCTGCGTCCGGAATCCGTCTCCCCGAGCAAGCGGCTCATGGCCGTCGCCGCCGAGGAGATCGCGGAGCGTGGCCACTTCAACCTGCTCAACGAGCAGCAGATCGCCTACTCCCTCGTCATGCGCGCGGTGAAGAAGGCCAGGCAGTCCGAGGTCAAGGAAGTCATCGTCGTCATTGGCGGGCCCGGATCCGGAAAGAGTGTCATAGCCCTCGAACTGCTGGGAGAGCTGTACCGGAATGGCCTCTCCGCCCTGCACGCCACCGGATCCAAGTCCTTCACCACGACGCTGCAGGAGGTCGCGGGAGGAGACGACGCCCGAGTCCGTAACCTGTTCCGCTACTTCAATGACTTCACCAAGGCACCGAAGAACGGCATCGACGTACTGATCTGCGACGAAGCGCACCGCATACGGGAGCCCTCCCGGCGCCCCGCGAACCACATACGTGGATACCGCCGTCAGGTCGAAACCCTCCTCGAGGCCGCCCGCGTACCGGTCTTCCTCCTTGACCAGGAGCAGGTCGTACGCCCGGGGGAGAGATGCGATGTCGCGGTGATCGACGAGGCCGCCAAAGCCATGAACCTGCCCGTTCGTCATGTGCGTCTCGACGCCCAGTTCCGTTGTGGCGGGAGCCGAGCCTACGAGGAGTGGGTGCTGCGCCTTCTGGGGCTACGGCCCGGTGGGCCCGTGCGGTGGGGAGGAGATGACCGGTTCATGGTCCAGGTGGCGGAAACGCCGCAGGAACTCGAAGCCGTTCTTCGCTCTCGCCAAGAGGGTGGCGAGCAGGCTCGTATGACCGCCGGCTTCTGCTGGCCCTGGAGCGACCCCGTGCTGGGTGCCGGCCGGAAATTCATCGAACTCGTCGACGACGTCGATCTCGCTGAATGGGGCTGGGCGCGCCCATGGAACGCCAAGGGCGATCGTCCCGTCGGCGGCTTCCCGTCCAAGAACCTGTGGGCCACTGACCCGGCCGGTTTCTCCCAAGTCGGATGCATCTACACGGCCCAGGGCTTCGAGTACGACTGGAACGGTGTGATCCTCGGACCCGACCTGGTGTGGCGCGACGGCACTTGGAGCGCTAACAGGAACGCCAGCAAGGACGGTGCGGTCGCCGGCGCTCCGCCAGAGGACTTCGCTTACCTCATACGCAACACCTACAAAGTCCTGCTCACCCGAGGAATGCGGGGCACAGTGCTCTTCTCGACAGATAGAGAGACGCGCGAGATGCTCCGCACACTCGTAACGGGGCGCTGACGAGTCTGTACGTGAGGCGGTGCGGCGCCGAGTGGCTTCGGGGGTCAGTGAAGGGAAGGTTGTTCAATCAGGGGCGGGCAGTAAAGCCTGAGGAGACTTACCCGCGCCTTCCCGCAGGCCGGACCAGCCCGGATTCATAGGCCGTGATGACGAGTTGGGCGCGGTCGCGGGCGTCGAGCTTGGTGAGGAGGCGGCCTATGTGGGTCTTCACCGTGCCGGGGCTGAGGTGCAGGCGGGTGGAGATCTCCGTGTTGGACAGGCCGTTGGCGATGAGGAGGAGGACCTCGCGTTCGCGGTCGGTGACTCCGGCCGGGCCACTGGGTGAGGGTCCGGACCCGGATCCAGGCTCCGTCGGGCGGCGGCAGAACTCCGTTATCAGGCGGCGGGTCACCGAGGGGGCGAGGAGGGCGTCGCCGCCTGTGATCACGCGGATGGCGTTGAGGAGGTCGGGTGGCGGGGTGTCCTTGAGGAGGAAGCCGCTGGCGCCTGCTCGGAGGGCGGCGAAGACGTAGTCGTCCAGGTCGAACATGGTGAGGATGAGGACCCGTACGTCGGCGGTGAGCGGGGAGGCGCAGATGCGGCGGGTCGCCTCTATGCCGTCCAGCTCGGGCATACGGATGTCCATCAGGACGAGGTCGGGGTGTTCGGTGCGGGCCATGGCGACGGCTTGGGCGCCGGTGGCCGCCTCGCCCACCGTGATCAGGTCCGGTTCCGAGTCGATCAGTACGCGGAAGCTGCCGCTCAGCAGGGCCTGGTCCTCGGCGATCAGGATGCGGGTGGTGGGCGAGGAGCCGGGCGTCGTCACAGGGTCTCCGAGGGCTTCGGGGGAAAGGGGAGGTGTGCGGTCACCTGAAAGCCTCCGGCTCGGTGCGGGGCGGCCGTGAGCGTGCCGCCGTACAGCTTGGCTCGCTCGCGCATTCCCGTGATGCCGTGGCCGCCGCCCGGTCGGGGGCGTGGGCGGGCTCGGCCCCGGGTGGGTGGACCCTCGTCGTGGATCTCCATGCGTAGGTCGGACGCGGTTGCTTCGATCCGGACCGTGCAGCTTGTCGGGGCGGCGTGGGTCATCACGTTGGTGAGAGCCTCCTGCACGATGCGGTAGCCCGCCAGGCCGACCCCGTCCGGTACCTGGCAGCGCGGGCTCATGGTCAACTCGACCCGCACACCGGCGTGTTCGGCCCGCCGGACGAGTGCGGGCACGTCGGACAGGCCCGGTGCAGGGGCCAAGTCGACTGCTTCATCGTTTCGTTCGTCGTTTCGTTCACCGACTCGTTCACCGACTCGTTCGCCCCCTCGACCGCTGCCCCGTTGCCCGCCCCGTTCGCCGCTCGTGTCACCGCTCGGGTCGTCGCTCGATTCGCCGTTCGATTCGCCGTTCGGGTCGTCGGTCGGCGGCACGCGCAGCACCCGCAGGATGCCCCGCATCTCCGTCATCGCCTCCCGGCTGACCGTCTCGATGACCTTGAGCGCGTCGTGCGCCTCCTCGGGGCGGGCCGCCAGGACGTGGTTGGCGACGCTCGCCTTCACCGTGATGAGGCCCATGGTGTGGGTGACGACGTCGTGGAGTTCGCGGGCGATGCGCAGGCGTTCGCGGTGTACGGCCTGTTCCTCGCGGCGGGCCGCCTCCACGCGTGCCAAGGTCCGGCGTCCCCGTACCGCGAACGCCGTCGTCCACACGGCTCCGAGGACCGCCGCGCCGACCACGAGGAAGCCGACTCCGTGCTGCCAACCCTGGGGCGAGCCCGCGACCATTCCGAACAGGACGACCGTCGCGCAGGCCATGGCCACCGCCGGCGTCGGGATCAGCCGCTGCGACGTCGTCGTCAGCGCCAGGGGGTACAGCGCGTAGGCCGCGGCGACGAAGGGGTCCATGGCGAGGCCGAGGAGTACCTGGAGCAGCGTGGCGGTCAGGACGAGGGCGAACACCGGGCGGGGCCGGACGCGGCGCGCGGCCAGCGGTACCCCCGCCGCCGCGACCAGCGTGCACCGTACCCACAGGGGGACGCGCCCCGCGCCGCTCTCCTCGGCGACCACCAACGGCAGAAGGAAGGCGATGTACGCGAGCGCGGCCACCCCGTCCAGTGCGATCAGTTGGCGGCGGCCGAGCTGGTGCGGGAAGCGTGCGGTCGAGTCGGGGGTGGGCATCTGGATGAGCGTAGAGCGGGAGAGGGCGAGAGCGCATCGGACCTGGGGCATACGACCAGGGGCATACGACCTCGGGTATACGACCTCGGGCATACGGCCTGGGGTATACGGCCTGGTTGGAGGTCCGGGCGGGACGTGGACTGCGGTCCGATGTGCCGAACCTCCTTGGGCGACAGGCTCGTTGGCATGAACGGTGTGATCGATGTACAGGATCTGACCAAGCGGTACGGCGCGGCCCTCGCCGTCGACCGGCTCTCCTTCCGGGCCGAACCGGGGCGTGTCACCGGGTTTCTCGGGCCGAACGGAGCCGGGAAGTCGACGACGATGCGGGCCATGGTCGGGCTGCACAGGCCCGACGGCGGACAAGTGTTGCTGAACGGACGCCGGTACGGGGAACTGCGAGAGCCGTTGCGAACGGTGGGAGCCATGCTGGAGGCCAAGGCCGCGCATCCCGGACGTACCGCCTATCACCACCTGTTGTGCGTCGCCGAGAGCAATCGGCTGCCGAAGCGGCGGGTGGGGGAGGTGCTCGCGCAGACCGGGCTGGACGGGGTCGCGGGAAGGCGGGTCGGTGGGTTCTCGCTCGGGATGGGGCAGCGGCTGGGGATCGCCACCGCGCTGCTCGGGGAGCCCGACATCCTGCTGTTCGACGAACCCGTCAACGGGCTGGACCCGGACGGCGTGCGCTGGATCCGTACCCTGGTCAGGGAGTTGGCCGTGGAGGGGCGGACCGTGTTCCTGTCCAGCCATCTGATGAGCGAGATGGCGCAGACCGCCGATCATCTCGTCATCGTCGGGCAGGGGCGGCTCCTCGCCGACACCGACATGAACAGTTTCATCGAGGACCACTCCGTGTCGAAGGTCAGGGTCCGGACCCCGGAGGGCGAGCGGCTGATGTCGCTGTTGTCGGGGAAGGGCATCAGCTGTCACGAACAGGCCGACGGGACCGTGCTGGTTCTGGGTGTGGACGCGCCGACCGTCGGCGGTATCGCCTCCGCCCATGGGGTGCCCGTCCATGAACTGGCCGCCGAACACGGCTCGTTGGAGGAGGCCTTCATGCGGCTGACCGCGCGGGCGGCCGAGTTCCGGGCGGGAGGCGGCCGGTGATGACGACCAACGCCCTCACCGCCGTCGTCCGTTCCGAGTGGACCAAGGCGCGCACCGTCCGGTCCACCGCCTGGACACTTCTGCTCACCTTCCTGATCAGCGTCGGAGTCGGTGTCGTCAACTGCCTCTCCGTCAAGAAGGCGATCGCCGAGGACAGCCCCCTCGTACGGCCCGACTTCCATCCGGCCGACTCCGGGTTCGTCGGGGTGGGCATGGGGCAGTTGGCGCTGGTGGTCTTCGCCGTCCTGCTTGTCTCCGGTGAACACTCGGGCGGGCACTCCGGCGGTACGAGCGGCATGATCCGGACCTCGCTCGTGGCCGTGCCCCGGCGGGGTCTGCTCTACGGGGCCAAGCTCACCGTCGGCGGCGGCCTGGCGCTCGCGGTGTCGCTCCTCACCGTGCCCGTCGCCTTTCTCGCCTCCGAACGGGCCCTCGGCCCCATCGGAGTGCCGCTGGACAGCCCGGGGGTGCCGTGGGCGCTCGTGGGCGCGGTCGTCCAGCTGACCCTCGTCACCCTCTTCAGCGCCGGAGTGGCGGTCGTGCTGCGCAGCCCCGCGATGTCCCTCGGTGTCCTGATCCCCTTCCACTTCGTCCTGCCGACCCTCATGCTCAACATCCCCGGCCTCAGGAGGATCGCGTACCACCTCCCCACCCAGGCGGGCGCGCAGCTCATGGAGGTGACGGAGCAGGGTGGGTCGACCCTTTCGGCGGGCGCCGGGCTGACCGTGCTCGTCGCGTGGACGGGGGCCGCGACCGTCGCCGGGTATGTCGCGCTGCGTACCCGGGACGTATGAGCCATCAGCCAGGGAGGCGGCGTTGCTCAGCCGAGAACGAGCGGCAACTCGGCGGCCGACGAGCCGAGTTCAGCCCGCTCTCCCTCCGTCGGCTCCCTGCGCCCTGTGCCCACCAGGAGCGCGTCCCCGTCGCCGAACGAGGCGGGGAACGCCCCGCCCGCGATCCTCTCCAGCGCCGCCCGGGAGTGCGCCAGACCTTCCGCCGGCGGCCCCGGGAGCCCCGGAAGGTGGGCGACGAGGTCCAGGTGGTGCAGGGTCCATTCCAGGACGTACGCCGTGAGGTAGTCCCCGTCTGTGAGGACCTGGTCCTGGGTGCTCACCCGGGCGGTGGGGGCGGCGAGTCGGGCGGCGCGGCCGGCGGCGGAGCCCACGTCGTCCAGGTGGAACTTGAGGAGGGCCATGTCCTCGTACGCGGCGGCCAGGCGGACGGTCAGGGCGTCGAGGGGGTCCTCGCCGGTGGGGGGTGAGTTCGTGACGTGCCAGTACGTCGTCGCGTCGACCGTGGGTTCGGCTTCCGTGGGGGTCACCAGGGTGATCAGGACGTCCTGTGCGTCGATGATCAGGTGGCACACCAAGTCCCTCACGAGCCAGCCGGTGCAGCCCGACGGCCGTTCGAAGTCCTTGTCCTTGAGGTCGGCGACCGTCGTGCGCAGCGCGGTCCACGTGTGTGAGAAAAGATCCACCCCCGCAAGGTAGTTGAAGGTAGTCGAATGCATTGACCCATGGCCGGTGGCGCGCTTTCATCGCCTGCATCCTCGTGAGGCCTCTGCGCAGGGCCGGGGCGGCGGGGAGGCAGGGGGCGGCTGTGGCTGTCCCTCGGTCGAAGGGGGAGAGCAAGTTGAGAAGACCTTCCTTACGCGTCCTCGTGAATGCCGTCCTGGTCGCCGCCGTCGTGACTCCCGCCTGGCCCGCGCAGGCGGCGACCGGTGATGAGGCGCCCGGTGTCGTGCCGCGTACCGAGCGGATCAGTGTGGCCCCCGACGGCGCCACCGGCGGCAACGGCCACTCCACCGACCCCGTGGTCAGCGCGGACGGGCGTGTCGTCGCCTTCGTGTCGTCGGCGACCAATCTCGGGCCCGGTACGGATGTGCGGAACAGCGTGTACTACCGGACGGGGCCCGGGGAGCCGTTGCGGCGTGTGGTGGTGGCGGGGGAGACGACCTCGACTCCTCAACTGTCCGACTCGGGGCGGTACTTGACCTTCGGGTCGTACTCGACCACGACCGCCACGTCCTCCGTCCACATCATGGATCTGAGCACCGGGACCGTCGAGCGGCTGGCGCCCGCGATGGGCGACGGCTACCAGGTGTCGTACGGCATCGCGCCCATCAGCGCGAACGGGCGGTACGTCGCCTTCGTCGCCCGGCCCGCCGCCGATCCGAACGGGGCGTTCGCCTGCCGGGTGATGCTGGTGGATCGGGAGACGCAGGAGGTGCGGCGGGTCAGCCGGGACTCGGACGGGTCCAAGGACTTCCATCGGTGCGACCAGATCTCGATGAGTGCCGACGGGCGCAAGGTCGCCTATCTGGAGGGCTACTCCGGGCCCTCTGCCGACGACCAGGGCGACATCCTCGTCTACGACCGGAAGAGCGGACGTACCGTGCACGCCGACGCCACCTACGACGGGGCGGCGGCCGACAGGTCGGCGATCGCTCCGGTGCTGAGCGCCGACGGCTCCAAGGTCGGGTTCAACTCGGTGGCCACGAACCTGGTGCCCGGTACCGATCCCAACGGGAACACCGCCACGTCCTGGAACGCCTTCGTCCGTGATCTGCGTACCGGCACGCTCCGGCGGTACGACGGCCATGCTCCGACCGATCTCACTCAGGTGTCGGACCTGTCCGCGAACGGTTCGAAGCTGCTGCTCAACACGGCGGACGCCGACCGCCGCTCGCTCGGGCTGATCCTGCGCGATCTGTGCACCGGGCAGGAGGAACTGCTGTCACCGGGGCAGGACGGCAAACCCCTCACCGTGGGGCGGGCGGCGCTGAGCACGGACGAGTCCACGGCCGTCTTCGACTCGTACTACCCCGGTCTGGTGCCCGAGGACACGAACCTGATCGGGGATGTGTTCGTCCGCACCTTGCGCTGAGTCACGGGGTACGGGGCGGGGGCGGCCCGCGCGAGCCGCCCCCGCCACGCGTCGCCCTTCAAGATGTCCCCGCCACGCGTCGGCCTTCAAGCCGCCCCCGCTCAGCCCACCAGCTCCCCCACCCCCAGCAGGTTCCCCTCATGGTTCCTGTTGTCGGTGTTCATGCCTCAGTTCACCATTTCGGCCACCCGTCGCCACGCCTTCCGGGGCAGTACGTCATCCGGCCGCCCGTCGATCACCTGCAGCGCCACATGGTCCGCCCCCGCCGTGTGGAACTCGTCCACCCGCGACCGGATCCGGTCGTCGTCACCCCACGCGTACACCGCGTCGATGAGCCGGTCGCTGCCCCCGTCCGTGAGGTCGGACTCGGTGAAGCCGAGGCGGAGGAAGGTGTTCGTGTAGTTCGGCAGGGTCAGGTAGAAGGCCAGGTGGGCGCGGGCGAGGGTCCGGGCGCGGTCGGCGTCGGTGTCCAGGATCAGCTTCAGCTCCGGTGCCAGCAGTGGGCCTTCGCCCAGCGCCTCGCGGGCCTCGGCCGTGTGTTCCGGGGTCACCAGGTACGGGTGGGTGCCGGCCGCCCGGTCGCGGGAGAGGCGGAGCATCTTCGGGCCGAGTGCGGCCAGTATCCGGCGGTCGGCGGGGACCCCGGCCGTGTCCAGGGCGTCGAGGTAGTCGACCATCGCCGCGTACGGGCGCCGGTACTGCTCCGTGAGCTTCGCGTGGCTCACCCCGAGGCCGAGGAGGAAGCGGCCGGGGTGGGCGGCGTCCAGTTCGGCGAAGCGTACGGCCGTGCCGGCGGCCTCGTGCTGCCAGATGCTCTGGATGCCGGTGGCGACGGCGAGCCGCGAGGTCGCTTCGAGGAGCGGTACGGCGTGGTGTACGCCGGTGCTGCCGCCCAGCCAGGCCGTACCGAAGCCGAGTTCCTCCAACTCCGCGGCCGCCTCGGCGAGTTCAGTGCGTCGGGCGGGGTCCTCCGTCCGTAGTCCGATGCTCCAGATGCCGTATCGACCCAGGTCCTGTTTCACCATGCAAACGCCAACCCGCCCCCCTCCATGATCTATTCCGGTGGGCTCGTCGGCATCAAATCGTGTCGCATCCATTGACGTCCCTCCTGCCTCACCTTTACCTTCTGGCCGAAGTTACGCACAACGTTCGCAATTTCGAACAATCCCTCCCCATCGCCCACCCCCATTCTCCGCCCCTCCCCGACCCCCCTCCTGAGCCGCTCCCCGAAGGGACTTGCCTTGTTCCGTGTTCAAGTCCGTCACTGGGTGACATTGGGGGCCGCGCTGCTGGCCCTCTTCGCGTCGCTCCTCGCCGTCCAGCCGGCGGCGCCCGCCGCCGCTGCCGACGGCAAGCCGTTCACCAACCCGGTCAAGTCCCAGAAGGGCGCCGACCCGTGGCTGGAGTACTACAACGGCAACTACTACCTGGTGACGACCTCGTTCACCGGTGAACTGACCATGCGGAAGTCGCCCACGCTGGCCGGGCTGAACACCGCGCCCAGCGTGCAGGTGTGGTCGGACAGCACCAGCAGCCGCAACTGGAACATGTGGGCCCCGGAGATCCACTTCTTCGACGGCAAGTGGTACCTCTACTACTCCGCCGGGCCGCGCGGCACCGCCTGCTGCGACAGCCAGCGCACCCATGTGCTGGAGAGCGCCGGGTCCGACCCGATGGGGCCGTACACCTTCAAGAACACCCTCGCCGGGTCCAACCTGAACCCGGGCGGCTGGCTGATCGACGTCAGCGTGCTCAAGCACAACAACAAGCTGTACCTGGTCGGCAGCGGTTCGGCCGGCGGCAGCAAGCAGAGCCTCGTCATCGCGCCGCTCACCAACCCGTACACGCTCGCGAGCAACACCTTCACCGTCATCTCCAGCCCGACCCTTAGCTGGGAGACCCAGAGCGGTGAGGTGAACGAGGGGCCCGAGCCGCTCTATCGCAACGGCCGGACCTTCCTCATCTACTCCGCGAGCGCCTGCTGGGGCCCCGACTACAAGCTCGGCCAGCTGGAGCTGACCGGGTCCGACCCGCTGCTCGCCTCCTCCTGGACGAAGAAGCAGACGCCGGTCTTCCAGCGCAGCGACGCCAACAGCGTGTACGCGCCCGGCCACAACGGGTTCTTCACCTCGCCCGACGGCACCGAGAACTGGATCGTCTACCACGCGAACGACGCGGCGAGCGACGGCTGCGACAACGGCCGGACGACCCGAGCCCAGAAGTTCACCTGGAACGCGGACGGCACCCCGAACTTCGGCACCCCGGTCGCCCTCGGCACGACCCTCGCCGGGCCCTCCGGTGAGACGGCGACGACGCCGACCGCGTACACGATCGTCAACCGCAACAGCGGCAAGTGCCTGGACGTCAACGGCGGCAACACGGCCGACGGGACCAACATCCTCCAGTGGACCTGCAGCGGCGGGGCCAACCAGAAGTGGCGTATCGAGGACCGCGCCGACGACACCAGCCGCCTGGTGAACGTCGCCACCGGCAAGGTCGCCGACGTCGCCGACTGCGCGAGCGCCGACGGCACCGACATCCGGCAGTGGTCCTGGCTGAACAACGACTGCCAGAAGTTCCGCATGGTCTACCTCGGCGGCGACCACGTCCGGATCGTCAACGCCTCCACCGGCAAGGTCCTGGACGTCGCCGACTGCTCCACCGCCAACGGCGCCGACGTACGCCAGTGGTCCTGGCTCAACAACAACTGCCAGCAGTGGCGGCTCGTCCCCACGACCGCCTGATCTCCCGAAAGGCCGCAGAACATGAGACGTCTCGTCAGACGGGTCATCGTGGCGGCGGCGGCAGCGCTCGCCGTGCTCACCACCGTGACCACCCCCGCCCAGGCCGCCGCGCCCGCGTCCCCGGCCGTCACCTTCACCAACCCGATAGCCGCACAGCGGGCCGACCCGCACATCTTCAAGCACACCGACGGCTTCTACTACTTCACCGCCACTGTCCCCGCGTACGACAAGATCGTCATGCGGCGGGCCACCACCCTCCAGGGCCTCGCCACGGCCACGGAGACCACCATCTGGACCAAGCACGCCAGCGGTGACATGGGCGCCCACATCTGGGCGCCGGAGATCCACTTCATCGACGGCAAGTGGTACGTCTACTTCGCGGCCGGTGCCACGAACGACATCTGGAAGATCCGCCCGTACGTCCTGGAGACCAGCGCCGCCAACCCGCTGACCGGTACCTGGACCGAGAAGGGCCGGATCTCCCTGCCCCTCGACACCTTCTCGCTGGACGCCACGACCTTCACGCACAACGGCACCCGCTATCTGAGCTGGGCGCAGAACGACCCGGCGGTCGGCACCGGCACCAACCTGTATCTGGCGAAGATGTCCAACCCCTGGACCATCAGCGGCAGCCCGGTGATGATCTCCAAGCCGGACTACTCCTGGGAGACCGTCGGCCACCGTGTCAACGAGGGCCCGGCCGTCATCCAGAAGAACGGCAAGGTCTTCATGACCTACTCGGCCAGCGCCACCGACGCCAACTACTGCCTCGGCCTGCTGACCGCCTCCGCCACCGCCGACCTCATGGTCCCGGCCTCCTGGGTGAAGACCTCGACGCCGGTCTTCAAGAGCAACGCGGCCACCAGCCAGTACGGCCCGGGCCACAACACCTTCACGGTCTCCGAGGACGGCAAGTCGGACATCCTCGTCTACCACGACCGCAGCTACAAGGACATCAGCGGCGACCCGCTCAACGACCCCAACCGCCGCACCCGCTACCAGAAGCTGTACTGGAACGCCGACGGCACGCCCAACTTCGGCATCCCCGTCGCCGACGGCGCGACCCCGGTCCGGCTCTCCTCGTACAACTTCCCGGACCGGTTCATCCGGCACTGGGAGTACCGGGCGAAGCTGGAGGCCAACGTCACCAACCTGGCCGACTCGCAGTTCCGGGTCGTCACCGGTCTCACGGGCAGCGGCACGGTGTCGCTGGAGTCGGCGAACTTCCCCGGGTACTACCTGCGCCACAAGAACAACGAGCTGTGGGTGGAGAAGGACGACGGCACGGCGCTGTTCGACGCGGACGCCTCGTTCCATCAGCGGGCGGGTCTCGCGGACACGGCCGCCGGGGTCTCGTACGAGTCGTACAACTTCCCCGGCCGGTACATCCGGCACTTCAACAACCTGCTCTACACCCAGCCGGTGAGCACGGCGCTCGACCGGCAGGACGCCACGTTCTACCAGGAGTAGGCCGGTAGGCAGTTCTGAGCGGGATGCGCCTTCGGGGCGCGGGGCCGTCGCGATCCGTCAGTCCGTCGTGGCTGGTCGCGCAGTTTCCCGCGCCCCTGCTTGGCTCACTGCTCCGGTGGTGATACCTGCACCAACCCCGACTGGTACGCCATCACCACCAGCTGAGCCCTGTCCCTGGCACCCAGCTTCGTCATCGCGCGGTGGACGTGGGTGCGTACCGTCAGGGGGCTGACGTACAGCTTCTCCGCGATCTCGTCGTTGGAGTGGCCCTCGGCGGCCAGGGACATGACCTCGCGTTCCCGGGTGGTGAGGGTGGTCAGCCGGTCGGGGGTGGCGAGGCGGCTGCCGGGGGCCGGGGCGGCGAGGAAGCGGGTGATGAGAGTGCGGGTGGCGGCGGGGGAGAGGAGGGTGTCGCCGGCGGAGACCGTGCGGATGCCGTCGAGGAGCACGTCGGCGGTGACGTCCTTGCCGAGGAAGCCGCTGGCGCCGGAGCGCAGCGCCTGAGCCACGTACTCGTCGATCTCGAAGGTCGTGAGGATCAGGACGCGGGTGTCGGCGAGTTCCTCGTCGGCGCAGATCACGGCCGTGGCGGTGAGCCCGTCCGTACCGGGCATCCGGATGTCCATCAGGACCACGTCGGGGCGGTGGACACGGACGAGGTCGACCGCCTCCCGGCCGTCGGTGGCCTCGGCGACCACCTCCATGTCCGCGCAGGAGTCGATGAGGATCCGGAAAGTGGCCCGCAGCAGGGCCTGGTCGTCGGCGAGCAGGACACGAATGGTCATGGTGCTGTTCTACTTCCGCTGGTCAGGGGTCGGTTCCGGTTCCCGGGTCGGTTCCGGTTCCGGGGCCGGTTCGGCGGCGCGGGGGCGGGGGCGCAGCGGGAGGTCGGTGGTGACCTCGAAGCCGCCCTCGGGGCGCCGGCCGGCGCGCAGGGAGCCGCCGACGGACTGGGCGCGCTCGCGCATACCGATGAGGCCGAAACCACGGCCGGGATCGGGGGAGCAGGCCCGGCGGGACGGGGTGGCGCCGCCGTCGTCGGTGACCGTGACCGTCAGATGGGCCTCCTCGTAGACGAGGCGGATGTGGGCCGTGTCCGCGGCGGCGTGCTTGCTGACGTTGGTGAGGGCTTCCTGCACGATCCGGTACGCGGTCAGATCCACCCCGGGGTCGAGCTGCCCGGGGGACCCCTCGGTGATGACGGTGACCGTGAGACCGGCGGACTCGCACGCGGCCGTCAGCTCCGGCAGCTGGTCGAGCCCGGGGGTGGGCGCGAGCGGTGCCTCGGGGTCGTCGGGGCGGCGCAGCACACCCACGGTGGACTTCAGCTCGCGCAGCGCCGACGACGTGGTGGCCGTCAGATCGGTGAGGATCCGGTGGGCCTGCTCGGGGTCGGTACGGGTGAGATGCGCGGCGGTGCCCGCCTGGGCGTTGGCGAGGGCCAGATGGTGGGCGACCACGTCGTGCAGATCGCGGGCGATCCGCATCCGCTCCTCGGTGACCCGCAGCCGGGCCTCCTCCTCCCGGGTGCGTTCCGCGTGCTCGGCCCGGGACTGCACCGACTTCAGATAGGCCCGCCGGATCTGGGTGGCCCGGCCCGCGGCGAGCGGCAGCAGCAGCCAGAAGGCGGGGCCGATCGTCCGGAGCACCAGGGAGAGGTGCTCCATGGAGTCGGAGACCAGGGCCGCGAGCGTCATCGCCGCGATGGTGGTGAGGCCCCAGTGGCGGGTGGTGAGCCGGGGCGTCAGGGTGGCCAGCCAGTACAGCGCCGCCATGATCGGGGCCAGCAGCAGGGGGGTGATGAGGAAGCCCTTCGCGATCGCGGCCCCGGTGCACAGCACCGTCACCAGCAGGGCGGCGCGCGGATGCGTGCGGTGCTTGAGCAGGCTGACGCAGGACACCCCCATGACGGCGGCGGCGACACCCTCGTGCTCCGGCGGCTTGGCACCGGGCAGGGTGAGTGCCAGGCCGAGGACCACACAGCCCATGAGCGCGCAGCTCGCCGCCAGATCCACGAGGAAGGGGTGGCGGTCCGAGAAGTCCTCCAGGCGATCGGCGTAACGCCGATCCGCGCTGACGGTCGTGGGCACTCCGGCGGTCGTGGGCACTCCGGCGGTCATGGGAACTCCGGTGGTCATCGGGACTCCGGTCGGGGTCGGGGACCATGGTGGTCGACTGCGGGGCGGAACGCCCGAGGGGCCGTCCGTGTCCTTGGCCACGGACGGCCCCCGGTGGGGGGTGGGGCGGTTGGCTCAGGTGCGCGTCCCCGCAAGTTCGGCCGTCTCGGCCGGGGCCGGCTCCAGGGCGTCGGCGCGGCGGGTGAGCGCCTCGCCCTCCACATCGACGTGGGGCAGCGCCCGGTCCAGCCACTTCGGCAGCCACCACGCCTTGTCGCCGAGCAGGGCGAGCACGGCGGGCACGATCGCCATCCGGACGACGAACGCGTCCAGCAGGACCGCCGAGGCCAGCCCGAACCCGATCATCTTGATCATGGAGTCGCTCTCGCCGATGAACCCGGCGAACACCGCGATCATGATCAGGGCGGCGGCCACGACCACCCGGGCGCTGTGCCGGAAGCCGCTGGTGATCGCCTCGTCGGCCCGGTCGCCGTGGACGTACGCCTCCCTCATCCGGGAGACGAGGAACACCTCGTAGTCCATGGCCAGACCGAAGACGATCCCCACCAGGAAGATCGGCATCAGGCTCATGATCGGGCCGGTCTGCTCCACGCCCAGGAGCTCCGCGCCGTGGCCCTGCTGGAAGACCAGGACGACCACACCGAGCGAGGCGAGCACCGACAGCAGGAAGCCGGCGGCGGCCTTCAGCGGGACGAGCAGGGAGCGGAAGACGACCAGCAGCAGGATGACGGCCAGACCGACCACGACCAGCAGATACGGGACCAGCGCGGACTGCACCTTGTCGGAGATGTCGATGTTCAGCGCGGTGGATCCGGTGACCTCGAACGTCGCCCCGGTCTCGGACTCGATCCCGGCTCGCTCGTCCCGGATGACCGTCACCAGGTCCTTGGTCTTCTCGTCGGTCGGCGCGGTCGCGGGCACCGCCGAGAAGACGGCCGTGTCACCGGCCTCGTTGAAACGGGCGGGGGAGACGGACACGATCCCCTTGGTCGCCCCGATCTCCTTCGCTATCGTCTCCGCGGCGCCCTTCGCGTCGTCCGTGCCCCTGGCGTCCACCACGATCGTCAGCGGCCCGTTGAACCCGGGCCCGAAGCCCTCGGCGAGCGCGTCGTAGGCCCGGCGCTCGGTGGTGGAGGTCGACTTGGCCTCGTCGCCGGGCATACCCAGCTGCAGATCGGTCATCGGCACCGCGAGCGCGCCCAGGCCGATCACCCCGAGGATCAGCACGGGCAGGGGCCGCCGCAGCACGAACCGGGACCAGCGGGTGCCCCCGTTGTTCTCGCCGCCCTCCTCGATACGGCCGCTCTTGCGCGCCTTCCGCGACAGCACGGCGTTCGGCCAGCAGCCGAGGACGGCCGGGACCAGGGTCAGCGCGATCAGTACGGCGACGACGACCGCGCCCGCGGCGGCCAGCCCCATCTTCGTCAGCATCGGAATGCCGACCACGGACAGCCCGGCCAGCGCGATGACGACGGTGAGTCCGGCGAACACGACCGCCGACCCGGCCGTGCCCGTCGCGAGCGCGACGGACTCCTCCGGCGTACGGCCCTTGGAGCGTTCCTCGCGGTAGCGGGAGACGACGAACAGGGCGTAGTCGATGCCGACGGCGAGGCCCAGCATCATCGCGAGGGTGCCGGTCGTGGTGGACAGCCCGAGGGCGTCGGACAGGGCGAGGATCGTGGCCATGCTGAGGCCGACGCCCACGAGCGCGGTCAGCAGCGGCAGCCCGGCCGCGGCCAGCGAACCGAAGGTGACCAGCAGGACGACGGCGGCGATGGCGACACCGATCACCTCGGCCATTCCGCCCGCACCGGCCTGCTCGGCCACCGCGTCGCCGCCCGCCTCGACGGTCAGCCCGGCGTCCTGGGCCTTGTGCAGCGCGTCCTTCAGATGGTCCCTGCTGGCGTCGGTGAGGTCGGTCGCGGCGGCCTTGTAGGTGACCGTCGCGTACGCCGTCGTGCCGTCCTGGCTCACCGCCCGCGCCTGGAACGGGTCGACGGCGCTCGCCACCTGCGAGCCGTCCGCCAGCTCGGCGACGGTCTCCTCGACGGCCTTCTTGTTCTCGGTGGCGGTGACCTTCTCACCGCTCGGCGCCACGAACACCACCCGGGCGGTGGCGCCGTCCGCCGTGACACCGGGGAAGCGCTGCTCCAGCAGGTCGAACGCCTTCTGGGACTCGATGCCCGGCATGGAGAACTCCTCGTCGGAGGCTCCTGGGGCCTTGAGGGCGCCGACACCTACGGCGCCCAGTACCGCCACCCACAACAGGATGACGTACCAGCGTTTGCGGAAGGCCAGCCGGCCCAGCCGATGAAGGAAGGTTGCCATGGGTCGCAGGTCTCCACGTCAGAAGTCTCGGATGCCTGCTCAGACTCCCGTTCCGAGGCCCGTCCCGTCGTCGTGCGGCTGCCGACAATCGCGGGTACTCAGTACGCAGTACGACACGGCCGCCGGGTCACCCCGGGGTATGACCGGGGCGTCACCGGGGTATGACCGTAGATCGGCCTGTGCGCCGTGCGGATTCGGCCTACATGCCGTGCAGGGTGTCGCGGGAGGCCTTGATGAACTCCTTCAACGCGTCCCAGAACGGCGAGTAGCAGGCGTCGAAGCGGGCGGCGGCACCGACATCGCCCTCGATCATCGCCTCGATCGCCCTGTGGAACGGATTCGTCGTCCGCCGGACCTTGTTGGCGAGATCGGCGACCTCGTCGGGCCCTTCCAGCGAGACGACCCAGGTGAGATTCCGCAGCGTGGCGTACTCGTCCCGCTGCAGCTCCCGCAGCCGCCGCAGCTCCTCGACCTGCTCCGGCCCGAACCCGCCGCGCTCGCCGTTCCCGGCGCCCCGGACCACGTCGGACACCTTCCAGTGCACATCGCTCAGCCGCTGCGCCTGCTCCATGAACTCCGCGTACGCCGTCCGCCGGGCCTCACGCAGCCGCTCCACCCGCTGCGCGCTCGCCGTCGTGTCCGCCTGTATCCGCGCCGCCCGCGCGGTCCCCCGGCTCGTCACCCAGCTCGCGAGCACGGCCGTACCGGCGGTGAGCGCGGCGATCCAGAACGCGCTGTCAGCCACGGCGGGCACCCAGCGAGCGTTCGGTGACCTGGGCCAGATGGCCCGCGAAGACCGCGCGGGCGTCCGGGGTGAGGGTGCGCAGGGCGACCAGCGCGGTGATGACCACGTCGCACAGCTCCGCCTGGACGTCGTCCCAGGTGTGGGTGGTCCCCTTGCGGGGGTTCTGCCCGGTCGCGCCGATGACCGCCTGCGCGACCTCACCGACCTCCTCCTGCAGCTTCAACATCCGCAGGAACAGGCCCTCTTGGCCGTCGTACGGCTGGTCGGCCTCCAGCCAGGCGTGGAGACGGGAGACGGACTGCCAGAGGTCGGGGCCGTCAAGGGACTGGGGCTGCTCGCTCATGGGCGCAGCTTGTCACGCGCCTATGACAGTGACGGGCGTTCCGCCGAAGGAAGGGGTTGGCTCCGTCGGCGGAAGAGGTGTCACTCCTCGAACAGCGCCTCCTGCTCGCCCTCCTTCTCCTTCCGCACCCGCTGGTTGCGCATGCCGACGACCACCGCCGTCACCGCGGCCGTACCGGCGAGCGCCGCCGGGACCATCCAGCCACGGTCGAAGACATGGCCGAACGCGTGGTCGAGGGAGATCCGGCCGGGGCCGGTGACGGCGAGGCCCGCGGCGGCCAGTCCCAGGGTCGCGGCGTACTCGTAGCCGCCCTCGGCGTTGAAGAAGCCGTTGGGCGCGTGGATCGCGGTCGCGCCGCCCATCGCGCCCGCCGCGGCGGCACCGGCCGCGGGCGTCGCGAGGCCCAGCGCGAGCAGCGCGCCGCCGCCCGTCTCGGCGAGCCCGGCGGCGGTGGCGCTCGCCTTGCCGGGTGTGTACCCGACGGACTCCATGAAAGCGCCGGTGCCCTCGATGCCGTGCCCGCCGAACCAGCCGAACAGCTTCTGCGTCCCGTGTGCGGCGAGCACACCGCCCGCGCCCAGCCGGAGCAGCAGCAGGCCCAAGTCACGTCGGTCGAATGCGGTCATGACCTCTCCCGGACAGCCGTACGAATGTCCCCTCCCGCGTATCCACCGTCGCACCGATCACACCTGCCCGGCCCGCCCGCGCGCCCGTTCGGGTGGCGCGGAATCCGGGCCGCGCCTCCGGTGGCGTACCCGTCGCAACGGTGTGAGGCTGACCGGCATGACGATCGCACCAGCCAAACTCAGTGACCCGACCGTCCGGGCCTTCGTCAACGCGGTGAACGCCCATGACCGCGACGCCTTCATGGCCCTCCTCGCCCCCGACGCGACCATGGCGGACGACGGCTCGGACCGGAACCTCGCGGAGTGGACCGACCGGGAGATCTTCTCCTCCCATGGCCACATGGACGTCCACCGGGAGTCCAACGGCGGCCGCTCCCTTGTCGCCAACTACCGCAACGACACCTGGGGCGAGATGCGCACCGCCTGGCGCTTCACGGTGTCGGAGGACGGCAGGATCAGCCGCTTCGAGACGGGCCAGGCGTAACTCCCCGCAGGGCTCGGGCGGTTCGATCGGTTCCAGGGCTTGCGTTCGTGTGCACTCCAACTCCTAACGTCCATGGTCATGGAGACGAACACGCACACGTCCACGCACCCGTACACCAGGCCCCTCGGCCGCAGCGGTATCCAGGTCAGCGCCCTCGGCTTCGGCTGCTGGGCGATCGGCGGTGAGTGGCAGGCCGCCGACGGACAGCCGCTCGGCTGGGGCAAGGTGGACGACGAGGAGTCCGTACGGGCGGTCCACCGCGCCCTCGACCTCGGTGTCACCTTCTTCGACACGGCCGACGCGTACGGCACCGGGCACAGCGAGCGGGTCCTCGGCCGCGCCCTCGGCAAGCGCCGCGCGGATGTCGTCGTGGCCACCAAGTGGGGCAACGTCTTCGACGAGCCGACCCGCACCCTAACCGGCCAGGACGACACCCCGGCCCACGCCCGCCGCGCCCTCACCGCCTCCCTGGGCCGGCTCGGCACCGACCACGTCGACCTCTACCAGCTGCACCTCTCCGACGCCGACCCCGAGCGCGCGGCCGAACTCCGTGACAGCTGCGAGGAGTTCGTACGGGAGGGCCTGATCCGGGCCTACGCGTGGAGCACCGACGACCCGGACCGCGCGGCCGTGTTCGCCGAGGGGCCGCACTGCGCGGCCGTGCAGCACCGGCTGAACATTTTGCAGGACGCGCCCGAACTCCTCGTGCTGTGCGAGGAGTTGAACCTCGCCAGCATCAACCGCAGCCCCCTCGCCATGGGTCTGCTCACCGGCAAGCACACCCCCGGGCGCGCCCTGGAGGCCGGTGACATCCGCAGCACCCCGCCCGCCTGGCTGCCGGGCTTCACCGCGGACGCCGGCGCCGACCCGGAGTGGCTCGGCCGGGTCGAGGCGCTGCGCGAGATCCTCACCAGCGAGGGCCGTACGCTCGCGCAGGGCGCCCTCGCCTGGATCTGGGCCCGCAGCCCGCGGACCGTGCCCATCCCCGGCTTCCGCTCGGTCGCCCAGGCCGAGGAGAACGCGGGCGCCCTCGCGACAGGGCCGCTCACCGCGGACCAGGTGGCCGAGATCGACCGGGTTCTGGGGCGGTGAGCGGCCCGTACGGGAGAGCCTGACAAGGCATCAGCTCGCGTACTGCTCCTGTTCCTGCTCCGTGAGCGTCAGCCGGCCCGCCTTGGGCCATGATCTCGTCGCGGGTGCCCTCGTCGAGGTTGCATTCAGGGCTGCCGAGGGGCTATTGCCAGGAAAGGCCGCTTGGATACCGCCCGGAGAAGAGATATCCGGAGAAGAGATATGTGGCGGGCAGCCGTTCCGAGTTCCGGTGCTTACCTCGCGGTCCCACGCGAGGTCCGCCCCCTTCCGGACCACGGAACGGCTGCCGCCTCCCCCCTCGGGTTGGCCACGGAAGCCACCGCCTCCAAGTGTGAAGCTCTCGTGGAGACGAGTCCTGAGCATATGCCTGCCACGTGCTCGAATGGTCCGGAGCGACTGCCTCCGTTTGTGCAAGTTGAGGCATGGACGAGTCCTGGCGGGGCCGTGGCGCGGAGCCGCGTCAGCCTTCCCGGCCGCCGGCTCCCACCGATTGAGCCGACCCCTGCCGGTCGATCTGCCCCCACCGGTCGATCTGACCGCCTGTTAGCGTGCGTGGATGGAAGATCTGGGAACCGTGGCCTGGCCGCCCGAGCCGATCAGGACCGCGAGGCTGGTCCTCCGTGAGCCCGAGGCCCGGGACCGCGCGACGTTCGTCGACCTGCTCGCCTCGCCGGAGGTGCACACCTATCTCGGCGGTCCCCGGCCGCGTGAGGAGCTGGAGCGGGAGATGCCCGGGACGCCCCAGCGGTGGCCCGGGAGCTTCGTCGTCGATCTCGACGGGGCGATGATCGGCCACATCCTGCTCAGGAGGGCCACGGGGAGCCATCGCCCGGCCGCCGTGGGAAAGGCCGACCTCGGCTATCTGTTCCTGCCGCGGGCATGGGGATTCGGGTACGCCGCCGAGGCGTGCGCGGCGGCCCTCGGCTGGCTCGCCGACACGCTTCCTGGCGAACCGGTGGTCCTCACCACCCAGACCGCCAACACCGCCTCGATGCGTCTCGCGGCGAAGCTGGGGTTCACCGAGGTGGAACGGTTCGAGGCCTGGGGCGCCGAGCAGTGGCTCGGCATGTGGTCCCCGGTCCTCCGGTAGCGGCGGCGCCCTCCTCGGGGCGGTGCCCGAAGGGGGCGCCGTGCCTCAGCCCCGTCCCACGTACGGCATCGTCGTGGCCATCACGGTCGCGAACTGCACATTCGCCTCCAGCGGCAGCTCCGCCATGTGCCGGACGGTCCGGGCCACGTCGGTCACGTCCATCACGGGTTCGGGCAGGAGCTGCCCGTTGGCCTGGAGGACGCCGTTGGCCATGCGTTCGGTCATGTCGGTGGCCGCGTTGCCGATGTCGATCTGGCCGACCGCGATGCCGTACGGCCGGCCGTCCAGGGAGAGGGACTTGGTGAGGCCGGTCAGGGCGTGCTTGGTCGCGGTGTAGGCGACGGAGTGCGGGCGGGGGGTGTGCGCGGAGATGGAGCCGTTGTTGATGATCCGGCCGCCCTGGGGGTCCTGCTCCTTCATCTGGCGGTACGCCGCCTGCGCGCACAGGAACGCCCCGTTGAGGTTGGTGTCCACGACATGCCGCCAGGCCGCGTAGTCCAGCTCCTCCACCGGCACCCCGCCCGGACCGAACGTGCCCGCGTTGTTGAACAGCAGATCCAGCCGGCCGAACCGGTCGCGCACGGCGGCGAGGAGCGCGTCCACGTCGCCGGGGCGTGAGACGTCCGTACGGACGCAGAGCGCTTCCGGGGTGCCGGTGCCGGTGCCGGTGCCAGTTCCGGGGTCGGTGCGCGCGTCCGTCGTGACACCGGCATCGGCATCGGCACCGGTATCGGCACCGACCCCGGCCTCGGCCGCCGTCTCGGCGAGCCTCTCCTCCCGGCGGCCCGCCAGCGCCACCGACCAGCCGGTGCGCAGCAGTTCCACGGCCACGGCGCGGCCGATGCCGGAGCCCGCACCCGTCACGATCGCGATCTTGGTTCCTTTAGCCTTCATGGGCTCGCAGCGTAAAGGAGGGCCCGCGCTCGGTCGCGCAGGTGGGGCCCGCTATACGGAACTCATCCGTCCGCCATCTGGGTGTTGTGTACGTGACAGAAGATCGTTGAATCTGGCCACTCCAATACCAAGCACAACTACCTTCAGGGGAAGGCCAGATGACACGCGCAGCCCATGAGCCGATGCGGCCCCGCTCGTCCCACGCGCCCGAGATCCGTGCCGCCGCCCGGCACTTCGACCGCCGCCGCTTCCTCACCGTCACGGGAGCCGCAGCCGCCCTCGCCTTCGCCACCAACCTGCCCGCGGCCGGCGCCGCGGCCGCCGCCACGCTCGACGCGCGGCGCATCACCGAGGACCCGTTCACCCTCGGCGTGGCCTCCGGCGACCCGCTGCCCACCTCGGTGCTCCTGTGGACCCGGCTCGCCCCGGCCCCGTACCAGCCGGACGGCGGGCTGCCCGCCGAACGCGTCGCCGTCCACTGGGAACTGGCCCACGACGAGAGATTCCGACGGATCGTCAGACGCGGCATCGCCACCGCCCACCCCGAGTTCCACCACACCGTCCACGTCGAGGTCGGCCACCTCGCCCCCGGCCGCGTCTACTACTACCGCTTCCGCACCGGCTCCTGGATCAGCGAGACCGGCCGCACCCGCACCGCGCCCGGCCGCGCCCACCTGACCGGCGCCACCGGCCTCTCCTTCGCGGCCGTCTCCTGCCAGCGGTACGACCAGGGCTACTACACCGCCTACCGGCACCTCGCGGACGAGGACCTCGACGTCGTCTTCCACCTCGGGGACTACCTCTACGAGTACGCCGTGAACTCCGTCGGCGGAGCCCGCAACTACACCGACCGCGTCCTGCCCGACGTCTTCAACCACGAGACGGTCACCCTGGAGGACTACCGGCTGAGGTACGCCCTCCACAAGACCGACCCCGACCAGCGGGCCGCCCACGCCGCGCACCCCTTCGTCGTCACCTGGGACGACCACGAGACCGAGAACAACTACGCGGGCGACAACCCCGACGGCGGTGAGCCCTCCGAGGAGTTCCTGCTGCGTCGGGCCGCCGCCTACCGCGCGTACTGGGAGAACCAGCCGCTGCGCCGCCCGCAGCGCCCCGACGGCCCCGACATGAAGCTCTACCGCCGCTTCACCTGGGGCCGCCTCGCCCAGTTCGACATACTCGACACCCGCCAGTACCGCTCCAACCAGGCGCAGGGCGACGGCTGGCAGATCCCCGGCCCGGAGTCCGCCGACCCCGCGCGCACGATGACGGGCGCCACACAGGAGCGCTGGCTCCTGGACGGCTGGGCCGAGTCCGACGCCGTCTGGAACGTCGTCCCCCAGCAGGTCACCTTCTCCCAGCGCCGCAACGCCGTCGGCGACGTCTACAAGGTGTCCATGGACGCCTGGGACGGTTACACCGCCTCCCGCGAACGTCTCCTCGCGGGCGCGGACGCCACCGGTGTCGAGAACCTGATGGTCCTCACGGGCGACGTCCACGTCGGCTACGCCTTCGACATCAAACGCGACTTCGACGACCGCTCGTCCCGGACCGTCGGCACGGAGCTCGTCGCCACCTCCATCAGCAGCGGCGGCAACGGCTCCGACAAGCCCGCCAACTGGGACACCTACATGACCGCCAACCCCCACATGCGCTTCTACAACGGCCGGCGGGGATACGTGACCGTGGCTCTCGACCGCGAGTCCGCCCGCGCCGACTTCAAGGCCGTGCCGTACGTGACGACGACCGGGGCCGGCATCTCGACGGTGGCGTCCTTCGCGGTGGAGGCGGGCAGGCCCGGGCTCACACCGGCGTAACGGCCAGTTCGTCGCCCCGACGGTCGTCCTCGCCGGGATAGCGCACCCCGATACGGTCCCGGATCGCGTCCAGGGTGCGCATCACGGCGAGGCTGCCGTCGAGGGGGACGAGCGGGGACTCGGTCTCGCCGGCGCGCAGGGCCCGCATGACCTCGGAGGCCTCGTGGCGCAGGCTGTTGCGGGGGCCGTCGGCCGGGTCCGCGGCGAAGGTCTGCGGGTCGCGGCCGTCCCGGTGCAGGACGAACTCCTCCGGGAAGAAGAAGCCGGACGGGATGTCGATACGGCCTTCGGAACCGGTCACCGAGGCCGACGTGCCCGTGCCACCCACGATGGAGCAGTGCACCGAAGCGAGGGCACCGCTCTCCCACGAGAGCAGTGCTCCGGTCTGGAGATCGACGCCCTCCTGGGAGAGCACCGCTCTCCCCGTGACCTCCGACGGCTCCCCGAGCAGCAGCTGCGCGAACGACACCGGGTACACCCCGAGATCGAGCAGCGCGCCCCCGCCCTGCGCCGGATCCCGCAGCCGGTGCGAGGGCGGGAAGGGCCCGGCGAGCCCGAAGTCGGCCTGCACGGTCCGCACTTCACCGATCACGCCGTCCCGCACCATTCCGGCCAGTCGCCGCACCAGCGGATTGCAGTACATCCACATGGCCTCCATCAGGAACCGCCCGCGCTCCCGGGCCAGTGCGACCAGCTCCTCCGCCTCCCGGGTGTTCAGCGTGAACGCCTTCTCGCACAGCACGTTCCGCCCCGCCTCCAGGCACATCCCGGCGGCGACCCGGTGCGCCGAGTGCGGAGTGGCGACGTACACCACGTCGACGTCCGCGTCCTCGGCGAGGGCGCGCCAGTCGCCGTACGCCCTCGGTATCCCGAAGCGTTCCGCGAAGGTCTTCGCCGAGGCCTCGCTCCGTGAGGCCACCGCCACGACCTCGGCGTCCGGCAGGTCGACGAGGTCCGCCGTGAAGGCCGCGGCGATCCCTCCGGTCGCCAGGATCCCCCACCGCACACGTCCGTCGTTCGACATCGCCACCCCTGTCCTCGGCCCCGGGGCGGGATTGTGACCCCGCCCACGTCGTACGAGCTGAGAGCATAGGTGGCGGACCGAACGGACAGGGAGGGGCACATGCCCGAGGGGCACATACCGGGCTCGGCACCGGCCGAGCCGAACACGACGGCCGCGCGGTACGCGGCGGCGGACACGGTGGCGGACGCGGTGGCGGCGCCACAGCCGCCGAAACCGCCGAAGCCACGGTCGTCGAAGACGAACCCCACCGACACGCGCCCCACCGACGCCCGCGCCACGGACACCCGCGCCATCGAGACCCGCCCCGAGGGCCTCCGCCCCAAGGACCCCCGCCCCACCGCCCTCCGCCGCACCGGCCTCCTCGTCACCCTCATCCTCGGCGGGCTCACCGCCACCCCGCCCCTCGCGATGGACATGTACCTCCCGGCAATGCCGGAGGTCACCGACTCCCTCCACGCCCCCGCCGCCACGGTCCAGCTCACCCTCACGGCCTGTCTCGCCGGCATGGCGCTCGGCCAGCTCCTGATCGGCCCGATGAGCGACCGCTTCGGCCGCCGCCGCCCGCTGCTCCTCGGTCTCGCCGTCTACATCGTCGCCACCGCGCTCTGCGCCCTCGCGCCCACCATCGAGACCCTCATCGCCTTCCGTCTGGTGCAGGGCCTCGCCGGCTCCGCCGGGATCGTGATCGCCCGGGCCGTGGTCCGCGACCTCTACGACGGCGACGCGATGGCCCGCTTCTTCTCCACCCTGATGCTGATCTCCGGGGTGGCCCCGGTCGTCGCGCCGCTGATCGGCGGCCAGGTCCTCCGGGTCACGGACTGGCGGGGCGTCTTCGTCGTCCTCACGGCCATCGGTATCGCGCTCCTCGCGGTCGTCTGGGCGAAACTCCCCGAGACGCTCACCCCCGCCGAACGCCACAGCGGCGGCATCGGCGAGACCCTCGGCGCGATGCGCGGCCTGCTCACCGACCGTGTCTTCATGGGCTACACGCTCGCCGGTGGCTTCGCCTTCGCCGCCCTCTTCGCCTACATCAGCGCCTCCCCGTTCGTGATCCAGGAGATCTACGGCGCCTCCCCGCAGACGTTCAGCCTGCTCTTCGGCGTGAACTCCGTCGGCCTCGTCGTCGTCGGCCAGATCAACGGCAAGATCCTGGTCGGCCGCGTCAGCCTGGACAAGGTCTTCGCGGTGGGCCTCTCGATCGTCGCCGTCTCCGCGACCGCGCTGCTGCTGATGTCGCTCGGCGTCTTCGGCGAGGTCGGCCTTGCCCCGGTGTCGGTGGCCCTCTTCGTCCTGATGTCCGCGATGGGTGTCACCCTCCCCAACACCCAGGCGCTCGCCCTGATGCGGGTACGCCACGCGGCGGGTTCCGCGTCGGCGCTGCTGGGTACGTCGTCCTTCCTGATCGGCGCGATAGCGTCCCCCCTGGTCGGCGTCGCGGGCGAGGACACCGCCGTGCCCATGGCCGTCGTCCAGCTGACCGCGACACTGGTGGCCGCGGCCTGCTTCATGGCACTGTGCCGTCCTTGGAACAGCCGTACGGCGGTGGGCAGGACCGTGGACACGACTGTGGAGGGAGCAGGCAGCTGAGCGCGCCGAGACTGCGCACGGACACCCCGGAACGGGCCGGACTCGACCCCGAGGAACTGCGCCATCTCGTACGGGACGTGCGCGCCCTGACGGAGGGGGAGCGCCCCCGGGCCCCCGCCGCCGTCGTCCTCGCCGGCCGCGGCCCGTTCATCGCCGTCGAGGAGGCGGCGGGCTGGGCGGTCCGCTACGAGGCCTACGACGAACACGGTGACAGGGGACGGGAACTCCCGCCGGACTCACGCGTACCGGCGACCCCCCGCACCCCCTTCGACCTGGCCTCCCTCACCAAACTGTTCACCGCCGTTGCCGCCGTCCAGCAACTGGAACGCGGCACCCTCGGCATCGACGCGAAGGTGGCGGCGTACCTCCCCGACTTCACCGGCGCAGCCGAACACGGCCTCACCGTCCGCCACCTGCTCACCCACACCTCCGGGCTGCGCCCCGAACTCCCGCTGTACGACTGCCCGTCCCCGGCCGCCCGGCTGGAGATGCTCCGCTCGGCGGCCCCGATGACGCCCCCCGGCACGGCCCACCTCTACTCCGACCTGAACCTCTTACTCCTCCAGCACGTCCTGGAACGCCTGACCGGCCGGCCCCTCGACGTCCTGATCCGGGACGGCATCACCCATCCCCTGGGCATGGTGTCGACGACCTTCGGCCCCTGCCCGGCCGCCGCGGCGACGGAGGACCAGCGCCGACCCTGGGCGAAGGCGGACCGGGGCATGGTCCGCGGCCATGTCCACGACGAGAACGCCTGGGCCCTCGGGGGTGTGGCCGGACACGCGGGCCTCTTCTCGACCGCCCGGGACCTGGCGGTCTTCTGCCGCACCCTGCTCGCCGGCGGCTCCTACGGCCCCGCCCGCATCCTCGGCGCCGACTTCGTCGAGCTGATGCTCACCCCGCCCGGCCTCGGCTTCGCCCTCGACCAGCCCTGGTTCATGGGCGAACTGGCGGGCCGGGGCGCGGCCGGCCACACCGGCTTCACCGGCACCTCCCTGGTCCTCGACCAGGCCACGGACACCTTCCTCATCCTCCTCACGAACGCGGTCCACCCCCACCGCCACGCCCCGGTCAACACGGCCCGGGCAGCAGCGGGGACCCGGGTGGCGCGGGCGGTACGGGGGATGTGAGGCGTCGAGGGACACAGCGGCGCGGGGGATGCGAGACGCCGGGAGATACGGCGGTGCGGGGACCGGCAGCCGCGGTCGGGCACGGCAGCCACAGGGGGTGTGGCGGCGCGGCCCGCCGGTGGGCCGATCGCCTGCCGGGCCGTGGGTGTGGCGGCTTTGCGGGAGGGCGGCGTGGGTGGTCGGGGCGGCCTTCCCGGTCGGAGCCCGGTGCGGCCCGGGGCACGGTCGGCGGGCGCCGAGCCAGTGCGTCGCGGCCTCGTAGAATCGCCACGTGAATGCCCCCGCCACCCCCGCCACTCCCGCCTCCTCCGCCGACACCCTCCGTAGCGCGCTCGCCGGGCTGCTCGACGGGCTGCCGCCCAAGTCGGCCACGCAGGCGGTGGAGCGGCTGATCGCGAACTACCGGGGGCGGACGCCGACGGACGCGCCGGTGCTGCGGGACCGGTCGGACGTGGTGGCGTACGCGGCGTATCGGATGCCGGCGACGTTCGAGGCGGTGTGCTCGGCGCTGGAGGCGTTCGCGGCGGCGGTGCCCGGGTGGGCGCCCGGCGGCCATGTGGACGTCGGCGGGGGCACGGGCGCGGCGACCTGGGCGGTGAACGCGACCTGGGAGGGCGCGCGCCCGGTGACGGTCCTCGACTGGGCGGAACCGGCGCTGGCGCTCGGCCGGGAGATCGCCGCGGCCAACCCGGAGCTGAAGGCCACCGAGTGGCGGCGCTCTCGTATCGGATCGGCGCTCACCATCGAGAGCACTGATCTCGTCACCGTCTCCTACGTCCTCGGTGAGCTGACCGCCGCCGACCGCACGGCCGTCGTGGAGGCCGCCGCGACCGCCGCCCAGGCCGTCGTGATCATCGAACCCGGCACCCCCGACGGCTACGCCCGCGTCATCGAGGCCCGCGACCGCCTCGTCGCCGCCGGCTTCCACATCGCCGCCCCCTGCCCGCACAGCGCCGCCTGCCCCATCGTCCCCGGCGAGGACTGGTGCCACTTCTCCGCCCGCGTCAGCCGTTCCTCCCTGCACCGCCAGGTCAAGGGCGGCTCCCTGCCGTACGAGGACGAGAAGTTCAGCTACGTCGCCGCCACCCGCTTCCCCCCGGCCCCGGCCCCCTCCCGCATCGTCCGCAGGCCCCAGATCCGTAAGGGCCAGGTCCTCCTGGACCTCTGCGAGACCGAGCCCGCCCTCGGCCGGACCACCGTCACCAAGCGCCACGGCCTCCTCTACCGCGCGGCCCGCGACGCGGAGTGGGGCGACGCCTGGCCGCCGGCCGGGTAAATCGGTTGCGGCCCCCACACCCCTTCCTGCTATCTCATCGATCATGGCCACCACCCCACAGCTCGCCGAGATAACCCCCGCCAACCTCGAAGCCGCGCTCGACGTACGCATCCGCCCCGACCAGGAACACCTGGTGGAACCGGTCGCGCACTCCCTCGCCGAGGCCTACGTCCGCCCCGGCGTCGCCTGGCCCCGGCTCATCCTGGACGGCGACCGGCCCGTCGGCTTCCTGATGGCCTTCCTCGACATCGACTGGAAGGACGACGGCTCGGGCACCGACATCCGCTCGGGACTCTGGCGCCTCAACATCGCCGCCGGTGAACAGGGGCGCGGCTTCGGCCGGTTCGCCGTCGAGTCCGTGGCCGCCGAGATCCGCCGTCGCGGCGGCGACCGGCTCTTCGTCACCTGGCACCCCGGCCCCGACGGCCCGGAGGCCTTCTACCTCGGCCTCGGCTTCCGTACGACGGGGGAGACCAGCGGGGGCCAGACCGTGGGGGTGCTGGAGCTGGCCGGATGACGGCCCGCCCAGGTTCCTCGAACGAATTCTGCTGGATGGACCTCAAGACCCGCGATCTGCCCGGCACCGCGGCCTTCTTCGCCGACACCCTGGGCTGGCGCTTCGCGGTGGACGAGGAGGACTGGCGCCGGGCCGTGAAGATCACCGCGGACGGCGGCCACCGGATCGGCGGGGTGAGCGACCTGGCGCACCCCGTCTACCCGCCGGGGACCCCCGCCCACATCGCCTTCTACCTGGCGGTCGACGACCTCGACCGCCGCACCGCCACGGCGGTGGCGCACGGGGCCCGGCTCGTCGTCCCGCCCTTCGACGCGGGCGACCAGGGGCGCATGGCCACGCTGGTCGATCCGGCGGGCGCCGCCGTCTCCCTCTGGCAGCCGCACCGGTTCGGCGGGTGGGAATTCCCGCCGGGCTCCTCCGGCACCCCGCACCGCATGGTCCTCGCCTGTGAACAGCCGGACCGGGCACGGGAGTTCTACCGCGAGATCACCGGCGGCACGGCTTTCGCCCGCGCCGACTTCACCACCGCCGTCACCACCCCGGGCGCCGCCCCGCAGTGGGAACTCGTCGTCGGCGTGGACGACTTGGCCACCGTCGCCGCCCGCGTCCACGAAGCCGCCCGCGCCCGCGCCGGCGACCACGGCCGGGCTCGGGCCGTGTGGCCGAACGACCCCGACCGTTCCGTACTACGGCTGACCAGCCCGGAAGGTCTCACCGTCCGGTTGATCCAGCACGGGGCTCAGTGAGACGACGGGTCCGCCCCACCCGGAGCCCCTAGCCCCGTGAAGGCGGCCCAGGCCGGGGCGGACCCACCGCGGTTCACGATGCCTCGCCGACCGTGCCCTCCGCATCCATGTCCGTCTCCATCCCCGTCCCCGTCTTCCCTTGCCGGCGATTCTCCTGGAGCTTGCGCAGCAGCTCCCGCTTCTGGGCCTGGGGGTCGAGGCCTCCGCCGACACGGCCGTTCGCGGGGCCGCCGCGCAGGGCCTTACGGCTCAGGTTCCGGCGGGAACCGCCCACGCCCAGCATGTTCCCTGCTCCACCTCGGGTCATGACACACTCCCTCACTAGGGCGAGACGGTTCGTCTCGTTTACGCTGACCACCATCAGGCGAGACGCACCGTCTTGTCAACCTGATAAATTCGGACCATGGCCAAGAAGACCGCCCCTGATTCCGCCCGGCGCAGCGAGAAGTCGCGCCGCGCCATCTACGACGCCGCCCTCGCCCTCGTCGGCGAGGTCGGGTACCAGAAGACGACCATCGAGGGCATCGCGGCCCGCGCGGGCGTCGGAAAGCAGACGATCTACCGTTGGTGGTCCTCCAAGGCGGAGGTGCTGCTGGAGGCGTTCCTCGACCTGAGCGCCCAGGCGGCCGAGGCCGCGGCCCGGCCGGACGTCATCGGGGAGTACGCCGAGTACGAGATCCCGGACACCGGGGACCTCGAAGCCGACCTCAAGGCGGTCCTGCGCGCCACCGTCGACGAACTCCTCGACCCCAAGTTCGAGGTCCCCTCACGCGCCCTGGCCGCCGAGGGAGTGGTCAACCGGGAGCTCGGCACAGAGTTCGTCGGCAAACTGCTGGAACCCCAGCTCCAGCTGTATGTGAAGCGCCTGCGCGCCGCCCAGGACCAGGGCGCCGTACGCCCCGACATCGACCCCCGGATCGCCCTGGAACTCTTCGTCTCCCCGCTCGCCCAGCGCTGGCTCCAGTACACGGGACCCATCTCGTACGAGTACACGGACGCCCTCGTCGAGTACGCCCTCTACGGCCTCGCGCCCCGCGACGCGTCCCGCGACCCCGGTCAACTCCCCGCCCGAATGTGACCAATCCGACCAGGCGTCGACCAAATGCCGATCCGGCGGGGCCCACGGCCGGACCGTAAATCCCGTCAAAGCACGCGATAGCCCACCATCCCTGTCCGCACCCCGGCATCGCCCCACCTACCCCGGATGTGGGCTCCGGCCACCCGGGGCGCAGGATGGTGGGACCATGAAGCATGCTGTCCGCACCACAGCGAGGCGAGGCGAGGCGATAGATGAGCGCGACGTTCGGTGGCCGGAGCAGCGGTCGGCAGGGCAGGTTCTCCGAGTGGCTGCGCGCCCGTCGTACCGGCCGCCCGCTCGACGAGGCCGCCGACGCCGGCGGCCGTGAGGAGCTGCTGCTCGCCGCCGCCGCTGCCGGACTCCCGCTCGCGCCCGCCGCGTACCCCTCGGGCTTCCGGTGTTCCTGCGACCGCGTCGGCTGTCCCACCCCCGCCCGGCACCCGGTGTCGTTCGCCTGGCAGACGCAGTCCACCACCGACCGCGCCCAGATCGAGCGCTGGGCCCGGCATCAGCCCGAGGCCAACTTCATCACCGCGACCGGCATGGTCCACGACGTACTGGACGTACCGTTCGCCGCCGGGAGCGAGGCCCTGGAGCGGCTGCTCGCCTCCGGGATCGAGGTGGGGCCGGTCGCGGAGTTCGAGTCCGAGTCCGGCGAGGGACGCCTCCTCTTCTTCACCCTCACCCGGGGCACCCCCGAGGACGAGGACGAGTGGTGGCCCTGCGAGCTGGACTGCCACCCGGAGACCATGGACGAGCACCCGGGGCTGCGCTGGCACTGCCGGGGGTCCTACGTCCTCGTACCTCCGGCCCGGCTCCCCGGTGACCTCGGCGTCCACTGGGTACGCGGCCCCGAGCACCCGCTGCCGGACCCGCTGACCCTGCTGGAGATCCTCACCGACGCCTGCTCCCGCCACGTGGGCGAGCAGCCGGACCACGCCGGCACGGCCTGGCCCTCCAGGGGCTGACACTCGGGGTCGCCGGCGCAGGCGGCCTGGCGGTCACCTGCCCCGCGCGTCCTGGGTCATCCGCCCCGCGTGTCCCGCGTGTCCCGCGCGCCCCACGTCATTCGCCCTTGGCCCCCGTGAGCCCACCCACCTGGCTCAGGACCCTCACCTGCTGGTCCGACCTGGTCTTCGCCGGATCCAGGACCGCCTGGTTGTTCACGAACTCCAGGGTCAGGGACTGCTTGGGCTCGCCCGTCATCAGCGCCCTGACGGCCGGGTCGTTGACGGGGATGTTCACGCCCTGCGCGGCGGTCTGCTTCTGGTAGGTGCGGGTGGTGAAGAAAACCAGCGCCCCGCCGTCCGTGGTGCGCAGACCGACCGGCGCGTAGTCGCCGTTGGTGAGGGCCTCGTCGAGGTACTGCCGCGCCAGTCCCGGCTTCCGCGCGTTCTGCTGGCGCCGGGAGCGCTCCTCGGAGGTGTACGGGCCGTCCGCGAAGAGGGCGCTGTCCTCCTTCAGATACGTGACGTACCGGTCGGGCAACTGCGCCGGTTCGACGGAGAGTTGGGCGTCGTTCGGCTGAACCACCTGAGCGTGGCCGTTCTCGTCCTTCTGGAACTCGGGCATGTCGTCGCCGGGCACGACCGTGAGGAACGACACCTCCCACAGATCGGTCAGCCCGTCCCGGGTGAACACGAACAGCCAGCGGTCCTTCGCGTTGCCCTTGTTGGCGGCGGCGTCGGCCACGAACCAGCGCGGCCAGGCCGCCTTCTCCGGGATCGTGTACTCGACGTCGGTCAGCTTCAGCGCCACATGGTTCGGGTTGCCGCTCGGGTTGAGCTTCGCGCCCGAGCGAAGCTTGCCGCCGTCGATGTCGGCGAGCGCGCCGGTGACCCGGGAGGCGTCCTGGGACTGGTCGTACGCCTTGTCCGCCTTGTTGTACGCGGTGGTGAAGTCCTCCAGCGCCCGCGCCGCCTCGCCCTGGGTCGCCGAGGGGACGATCTCCAGGTCGCCGCGGACCACCACGCACCCGCTCGCCGTCAACGCCAGCGCGGTCACCGCCGTGGTCGCCAGCACACCACGGCCGTACGCGCGAAGCCCGAGAGGTCTCCCGTGCGCACGAGCCGAAAGAGCCGTACGAACCGAAAGAACCGGACGAACCTCACGAAGCCTTCGTGGGCTCAGAACCCCGAGAACCCTGCTCATCAGGAATCTTCACCTTCCCCTTCCCGGAGGCGAACCCTACCGGGGCGAGGAACAGCGCGAGCGTCGGGATCAGATACAGGAGCCAGACCGTGACTTGGAGGACGGTCGGGTCGGGCTGGAAGTTGAAGACGCCCTTCAGCAGGGTGCCGTACCAGCTGTCCGGCGGGATGGCCCCGGTGATGTCGAACGCCTTGTCCGTCAGGCCGGGCAGGAAGTCGGCCTCCTGGAGGTCGTGGAAGCCGTACGCGAGGACACCGGCCGCGACGACGACGAGCATGCCGCCGGTCCAGGTGAAGAACTTGGCGAGGTTGATGCGCAGCGCGCCCCGGTAGAACAGCCAGCCGAGGACCACCGCCGTCGCCAGGCCCAGCAGGACGCCGACGAGCGGGCCCTCGGTGCCCTCGCCGGACGCCCGTACGGACGTCCACACGAACAGCGAGGTCTCCAGTCCCTCCCGGCCGACCGCCAGGAACGCGGTCGCCACCAGGGCGCCCGTGCCCATCCGGAGGGCCGCGTCCAGCTTGCCGTGCAGGTCGGCCTTGAGGTGGCGGGCGGTGCGCCGCATCCAGAAGACCATCCAGGTCACCAGGCCCACCGCGATGATCGACAGGGAGCCGCCGAGCGCCTCCTGCGCCTTGAACGTCAGCTCCTGGGAGCCGAATTCGAGGACGCAGCCGAAGGCGAGCGCCAGCCCGACGGCGACCCCGATACCGATCCAGACGGGCTTCAGGGCGTCCCGGCGGTCCGTCTTCACCAGATAGGCGATGAGGATGCAGACGACGAGACTGGCCTCCAGGCCCTCCCGCAGCCCGATGAGATAGTTCGCGAACACGGGCGTCAGCCTTCTGTCGTCGTGGGGGAGAACAGCGCCCGGCCCCACCAGTCGTCCGCGTCCCGGACGCCGGGCGGGACCGCGAAGACCGCCGAACCCACGTGCTGGATGTACTCGTTGAGGGCGTCCGTGGCCAGATTGCGCTGGACCGGGATGAACCCCGTCCGCACGTCACGCTGGTACGCGAGGAAGAACAGCCCCGCGTCCAGGCGGCCGAGCCCGTCCGTGCCGTCGGTGAAGGAGTAGCCGCGCCGCAGGAGCGTCGCCCCGTCGTTGGAGTCGGGGTGCGCGAGCCGTACGTGCGCGTCCGGCAGCATCGCCTTCAGGAACGGCTCGTCCCGCTCCTTCGCCTTGCCGACCGGCGCGCCCTCGCCCTTGTCACGGCCGAAGATGTCCTCCTGCTCCTGCAGCGAGGTCCGGTCCCAGGGCTCGATGTGCATGCGGATACGGCGGGCGACGAGATACGAACCGCCGTTCATCCAGGCCGAGTTCGCGTCGACGTCCTTCTCGCCCACCCACACGAACTTCTTCAGCCGGGCCGTCTCCGTGCCCGCGATGTTGCGGGTGCCGTCCTTGAACCCCATGAGATTGCGCGGGGTCTGCGCCTCGGGCGTGGTCGACGAGGTCTTGCCGAACCCGAGTTGCGACCAGCGCACCGACACCTTGCCGAAGCCGATCCGGGCGAGGTTGCGGATGGCGTGCACCGCGACCTGCGGATCGTCCGCGCAGGCCTGCACGCACAGATCGCCACCGCTGCGGGCCCTGTCCAGGTTGTCACCGGCGAACTGCGGCAGGTCGACCAGCGCCTCGGGCCGCCGCTCCGCCAGCCCGAACCGCTCGAACAGCGAGGGCCCGAAGCCGATCGTCAGCGTCAGCCGGGACGGCTTCAGGCCCAGCGCCTCCCCGGTGTCGTCCGGCGGGGCCTCCGCCAGCCCGCCGTACGCCCCGTCGCCGACCGCCTTCCCGGCGGTCATCCGGCGCGCGGCGGCCGTCCAGTCCTTCAGCATCGCCACGAACTCGGCGCGGTCCTCCGTCTCCACGTCGAACGCGGCGAAGTGCAGCCGGTCCTGCACGGGCGTGGCGATCCCGGCCTGGTGGGTGCCGTGGAAGGCGACGGCCGCACCGGCGGTCGGCGCCGAGTCGTCGCCGGTGCGCGCCACGGCGACCGCGCCCCCGGCCGCGGCGGCACCGAGCGCGAGCCCGGCACCGCCCCAGCCGATGAGCGAACGCCTCGACGGAGCAAGGGAGTTGTCGTCCGTCATCGTCACTTCACCACAGCGGCCGCGAGCTGCGACAAGGGCTCGGCCAGCGCGTTCACCGCGTCCGACAGCTCCTTGCGCTCCGCCTTGCCGACCTTGTCGTAGGAGACGAAGTCATAACCCGTCTTGTCCGCGCGGTACTTGTCGAGCAGCGTGTTCAACGCCGCGAACTGCTGGTCGAGTTCCTTCGTCAGCGCCGGGTCGTTCTCGGCGGCGACGGACTTCAGCAGCGCGTACGACTCCTCGGCGCCCTCGACGTTGGCCTTGAAGTCGACGAGGTCGGTGTGCGAGTAGCGCTCCTCCTCGCCGGTGACCTTGCCGGTGGCGACCTCGTCGAGGAGTTCCTTGGCGCCGTTGGCCATGGAGGTCGGGGTGATCTCGGCCTTGCCGACCCGCTTCTGCCAGTCCTCCAGGTCGGTGACCAGCTGGTCGGCCAGCTCGGAGTCGCGGTCGGTGAGCTTGCCGTCCTGCCACAGCGAGCGCTCAAGGCGGTGCCAGCCCGTCCAGTCCTTCTCCGGGTCCTGGCCCTCCTCCAGACCGTCCTCGCGCACATCCACCTTCGGGTCGATGTCACCGAAGGACTCCGCGACCGGCTCGGTGCGCTCCCAGCCGATCCGGGAGGGCGCGTACGCCTTCTTCGCGGCCTCGACGTCCCCGTCCTTGACCGCCTCGGCGAACACCTTCACCAGCGGGATGGTCGCGTCGGCCTGCTCCTGCGCGTACTTGCGGTACGAGGCCACGGCCTTGTCGAGCCTCGGATCACGTTTGGCGATCTTGCCGGTGCCGGTGGCGGTGACGTCCTGCCGGATGCCGTCGCCCTTCATCCCCGGCTTGCAGGCGATCCGGTAGTCGCCCGCCTTCACCTCGGCGGTGACCTTCTGCCTGGTGCCGGGCCCGATGTTCTCGCGCTCGGTGACCACCCGGTCGTCCGGGAAGAGGAGGTACACCTCGGTGACCTTGGAGCCCTTGTTCTCGATGTCCAGCTCGACGTGCCCCGCCGGGAACTCCTTCTTCGACACCTCGCACTCGGTGTCGGTCGCGGTCACCGCGATCGCCCCGTCCGCGCCGGCACTGCTCTTCTCGGTGCAGCCGGTGAGAGCGGTCAGGGCGGCCACGGTCGTGGCGGCGGTGACGACGGAGAGTCTGAGGGGGCGCATTTCGGCTCCAAGGAAGTACACAGGGGACACACAGAGAAGGTGAGGCCGCCCTCAGTTATCTGAGGCTTACCTCACCAATCGCCGTGTTCCCAGTGAAGCCCTCTCCCCGGGACCGTACGAGCACGGCCCGATCACGGTGACTCAAAACAGCCCTCATAGTCCGGTCAAGAGGGGGTCAAGAGCCCCATTCCGCGGTCAAGAATCCCGTTACCCCCGTTTCGGCGTGATCAGGACATCCCCGGTCCGGGGATGCGGGAACACCTCGACCGGCTGCCGGTACACCTCCGACAGCAGCTCCTCCCCGAAGACCCCGGCCGGCGGCCCGTCCGCCGCGATCCGCCCGTCCCGCAGCACGGCCACCCGGTCCGCGTACGCCGCCGCCAGCCCCAGATCGTGCAGCACGACCACCAACGCGTCCCCGGCCCGCGCCCGCTCCCGGCACACCCGCAGCACCAACTCCTGGTGCCTGAGGTCCAACGCGGCCGTCGGCTCGTCCAGCATCAGCAGCGGCGCCCGCTGGGCCAGCACCCGCGCCAGCGCCACCCGGGCCCGCTCACCGCCGCTCAGCGCGGAGAAGGGCCGGGCCGCGAACCCGGTGACCTCGGTGACGGCCATCGCCTCCGCCACCGCCGCGTCGTCCTCGTCGTAGAGGTCCGGCTGCCGCGCCCAGGGCGCCCGCCCCATCCGTACGACCTCCTCCACCGTGAACGGGAACGACAGCGCCGCCGACTGCGGCAACACCGCCCGCCGCAACGCCAGTTCGGGCGCCGACCAGTCACCCACCGGCCGCCCGTGCACCCGTACGACCCCGCCGTCCACCGCCAGATCGGCCGCCAGCGCGGCCAACAGGGTCGACTTCCCCGCCCCGTTGGGCCCGACCAGGGCCAGCACCTCACCGGCCCGCGCGGCGACGGAGACACCGTGCAACACCTCCCGCGCGCCCAGCCGTACGGTCACGTCCTCGGCCTCGGCGAGCACGTCACCGGGGGCGGCCGGGGCCGGGGGAGTGGGAGCGCCCGAACCCAGACGCCCCCTGAGGGACCCCGCGCTCATCCTGAACCTCATGCCCAACCCCCTTGCCTACGACGGGTCCTGCGGAGCAGCCAGAAGAAGAACGGGCTGCCGATCAGGGCGGTGAGGACACCGAGCGGCAGCTCGGCCGGCTGGACGATCGTGCGGGCCGCGAGGTCCGCCGCCAGTAGTACGACCGCCCCGGCGAGCGCGCTGCCCGGGATCAGGAACCGGTGCCCCGGCCCGGCCGCCATCCGCAGCAGATGCGGGATGACCAGCCCGACGAACCCGATGACCCCCGACACACTCACGGCGGCGGCGGTCAGCAGCGCGACGACCAGGATCAGCACGATCCGCAGCCGCTCCACATCCACCCCGAGATGCCGCGCCGGCCGCTCACCGAGGGCGAGCAGGTCCAGCTTCCGCGCGTAGAAGGGCGCCACGACCAGCCCGATCACCGCGCACGGCAGCACGGCCAGCACCTTCGGCCACGTCGACTGCGCGAGCGAGCCCAGCTGCCAGAAGGTGATCTGGTTGACGGCCGCGGTGTCCTCCGCCAGGAAGATGAACAGCCCGATCGTGGCCCCCGCGAACGCGTTCACGGCGATCCCGGTGAGGATCAGCGTCACGACCTCCGTACGCCCGCCCGACCGGGACATCGCGTACACGACGAACACGGTGATGAGACCGGCGACGAACGCGAAGACGGACACCGTCCAGTTCCCGAGGAACGTGATCCCGAACGCGATCGTCGCGACCGCGCCCACCGCCGCGCCCAGCGAGACCCCGATGACACTCGGCTCCGCCAGCGGGTTCCCGAAGATCCCCTGCATCAGTGCCCCCGCGCACCCGAGCGAGGCCCCGATCAGCAACGCCAGCACGATCCGGGGGAACCGCACGTTCCACAGCACCGACTCCGGCACGCGCTCCAGCTCCGCCCCGCCGAGCCCGATCCGGTGGACGACCGAGGAGATCACATCACCGGTGGGAATCGGATAGGCCCCGAGCCCGCCGGCGACGGGGACCAGGACGAGGAGGGCGGCGAGGAGACCGACGGTGAGGAGGAGGGGGGCGCGACGGCGGCCGGGGGTGGGGGGCCGTGCCCCACCGGCCCGCGCCGCCTCGCCCGCCCCCGCGGGCCCGTCGGACCTCTCCGGCTCGACCGGCTCGACCGGCTTGTCCAGTACGGTCACTTGGTCCTCTCCTGGGTGGGATCGGTCTGGCCCGATCGCTGTCCCGCACTGCGGTGACCTGGTACGACCCGGGCCCGGTTGATGTTTCAATGCGGGGGTGACCGACTTCGATGTGCTGCGGGTGTTCTGCGGACCCCGTGGCGGATACGGCAACGAACTGGGCGTCGTCCGCGAGGGCTCCGTCATGCCCGACCGCGCCGAGCGCCAGGAGTTCGCCGCCAAACTCGGCTTCAGCGAGACCGTGTTCGTGGACGACCCCGAGCGCGGTGTCATCGACATCTACACCCCCTCGCTGCGCCTGCCCTTCGCCGGATACCCGTGTGTGGGCGCCGCCTGGCTGCTCGACGTACCCGAACTGGTCACCCCGGCCGGTGTCGTCGGGGCCCGGCTGGACGGGGAGTTCAGCTGGATCGAGGCCCTGCCGGAGTGGGCCCCGCCCCGCACCTTCCGCCAGTACGCCTCCGCCGCCGAGGTCGACGACCTGAGCGTCCCGGCGCCGGGCGAGTGGATCTACGCCTGGGCCTGGGAGGACGAGGCCGCCGGCCGTATCCGCGCCCGAGGCTTCCCCGGCCGCGACGACGGCATCGACGAGGACGAGGCCACCGGCGCGGCGGCCCTCCAACTGACCGCCCAGCTGGGCCGCGCCCTGAACATCACCCAGGGCACGGGCTCCCAGCTCCTCACGGCCCCGCAGCCGCACGGCTGGGTGGAGGTCGGGGGCAGGGTGTTCCTGGAGCGCTAGGGCGCCTTTGGGGGCAGGGGGTTGCCTTTAAGGGGCGCGGGGAACTGCGCGACCAGCCCCCACCCACCCGCAGCGAACAACCGACCCCCCGGCGGAGCCTTCACGCACTCAAGGGAAACTCTTCACCCAGCGCAAGAAAGACCGCGGTGTTGAGCGCGAACGCCCGCTTGCACTCACTCACGATCCGCTGCTTCTCCAGATCATCGGCCCGCACCCGGTCCAGCAGCTCCCGATACCCCCGCTTGAACGCGGCCGGGTTGGTGATCTCCTCGAACACATAGAACCGGACCCCGTCACCCTTCTTGGCGAAGCCCCACGTCTTCTCGGCCCGGTCCCGGATGATCTGCCCGCCGGAGAGGTCCCCGAGATACCGCGTGTAGTGGTGGGCCACATACCCGCCGGCCCAGGAGCGCGCGCACTCGGCGACCCGCGCCGCGTACTCCTCGGTCGCCGGCAGCGCCGTGAGCGTCGCCCGCCAGCCGGGGCCGCGCAGATGCTCCAGGTCCCGCTCCAGCGCCGGCAGCCGCATCAGCTCGGGCTGGATGAACGGCCCGGCGACCGGGTCACCGGCCAGCCCCGGCGCCGCGCTCTCCAGCGCCTCGTACACGAACCACAGCTGCTCGGTGTACCGCGTGTACGCCTCGACTCCGAGTTTGCCGCCCAGCATGTCGCCCATGAACGTCGTGGACTCCGCCTCGGTGTGCTGCTCGTGCGAAGCGGTGCGGATGAGCGTGGAGAACGCCGTGGCGGACCCCGCGGCGGAGCCGCTGTCAGCTGCCGTCGACGCGTGCATCGCGTTCATGAAGGCCTCCGGGCCGATATGAGGGTTGGACGAGAACCTGCGGCCAGTTTCTATGGTTAGGCTTACCTAAGTCAACAGGTTCCCGACTCCCTGTCGGTAAAACCGTACCCCGGATCCCCACCGGCCCCACCTGGAATCCGCACAAGAAAAACCCGCCGTCCGGCAGAGGCCGGCGGCGGGCTGTGACGAGCGAGGGCGGATCTACGGCAGGGTGAGGATCTCCGCGCCGGTCTCCGTCACCACCAGTGTGTGCTCGAACTGGGCGGTCCGCTTGCGGTCCTTCGTCACGACCGTCCAGCCGTCGTCCCACATGTCGTAGTCGTACGACCCGAGCGTCAGCATCGGCTCGATCGTGAAGGTCATCCCGGTCTGGATCACGGTGGTGGCGTGCGGGGAGTCGTAGTGCGGGACGATCAGCCCGGAGTGGAACGACGAGTTGATCCCGTGCCCCGTGAAGTCACGCACGACCCCGTACCCGAACCGCTTCGCGTACGACTCGATGACCCGCCCGATGATGTTGATCTGCCGCCCCGGCCTGACAGCCTTGATGGCCCGCGCGAGCGACTCCCGGGTCCGCTCGACGAGCAGACGCGACTCCTCGTCCACGTCGCCCACCAGGTAGGTGGCGTTGTTGTCGCCGTGCACGCCGCCGATGTACGCCGTCACGTCCAGGTTGACGATGTCGCCGTCGTTCAGCACGGTCGAGTCGGGGATGCCGTGACAGATGACCTCGTTGACCGAGGTGCACAGCGACTTGGGGAAGCCGCGGTAGCCGAGCGTCGAGGGGTACGCGCCGTGGTCGCACATGTACTCGTGCGCGACTCGGTCCAGCTCGTCCGTGGTCACCCCGGGGGCGATGTGCTTCGCCGCCTCGGCCATGGCCCGCGCCGCGATCCGCCCGGCGAGCCGCATGGCCTCCACGGTCTCGGGCGTCTGCACCTCCGGCCCGGTGTACGGAGTCGGGGCGGGCTTGCCCACGTACTCGGGTCGGCGGATGTTTCCCGGGACGGGGCGGGTGGGGGAGAGCTTCCCCGGTGCGAGCAGCGACTGGCCAGACATGCGAGCGAGTTTAACCAGCGGTGGTGGGGGACCATGTCGGTGGCGGATCGGTGATGACGGGTGAAAGGAACTCAGGCCATGCCCCTGTTCAAACGACGCACGGTCGGCAAACCCGGCGAATGGTTCTACTGCCTGGAGCACAAGAAGGTAGAAGAGGGCCCTGACTGCCCCGGCAAGGACCGCATGGGCCCCTACGCCTCCCGCCAGGACGCCACCCGGGCGATGGAGACGGCCCAGGAACGCAACGCGGAATGGGAATCGGACCCCCGCTGGCACGACACCCCCCCAGACCCCCACACCAACTGACCCACTCCCTCCCGCCCACCCGCCCACCCATGAGTCCCGGGTGACAAGCACAGGTCTCGAACGGGGGTGCGCCGCCGTCGGCGACTGCGGGTGCAGGGGGAGGGGGTCTGGAGGGAGGGTGCCGGGAGGGAGACGGCCCCGGAGCGGGGGCGTGGGGAGGGGGCCCGGGGGCGGGAGCGTGGGGAGCCCGGGAGAGGGGGCTCGGGAGGGAGGAGAGGGGAGGGGACCGCGGAGGGGCCCGACCCGGCGGAGCCACGCCCCGCAGCCGCCGACGATGACGGCCCCCACGGGAAACCCGCACCTGTCACTTGACAGCCACGGGCGGTGCGGGTGGGAAAGGATCCGGCGGAGCCACGGTCCGCAGCCGCCAGCGGAGATTGGCGCACGCGGGAGTGCCGCACTTGTCGCTAGGCAGCCACGGGCGGTGCGGGCGGGAAAGGATCCGGCGGAGCCACGGTCCGCAGCCGCCAGCGGAGATTGGCGCCCACGGGAGTGCCGCACTTGTCGCTAGGCAGCCACGGGCGGTGCGGGCGGGAAAGGATCCGGCGGAGCCACGGTCCGCAGCCGCCATCGGGGACCGGCCCCCACAGGAGTGCCGCACTTGTCACCCGGGAGTCACGGGCGGTGCGGGCGGGAAAAGGGACCGGCCGAGCCACGCTCCGCAGCCGCCATCGGGGACCGGCCCTCACGGCGAGTGCCATGACATTCCGCTCGGCCCGGACCAGTTCGCGGTGAGCATCCGCCAACGCCGCGTCGCGGGTGCGTCGAGGAGACCACCGTCGCGCCCGCCGGCCGGCCGGGAGAGGGTGACGCCCGCCGCGCGGGCGTGAAGGTGCTGCCGGTGATTACCCAGTGCTGGCAGATATATTTCGTAGCTCGATATATGCTCGACGCATGACCAGACAGAATCCGCCCTTGACGGAACCGCAGTACTTCATCCTTGCTGCACTCATGGATGGTCCGTTGCACGGTTACGGCATCATCAAGGCTGCCGAGCAGGCCACCGACGGGCGACTCCGGATCGCTGTCGGCACTCTCTACGGCGCGCTGGAGCGGATGGAGCGGGCCGGGCTGGTGGCCGCCGGCCATGAGGAGATCGTGGACGGGCGGGCGCGGCGCTACTACCGGCTCACCGAGGACGGCACCGAGGCGCTCGGCCGCGAGGCGCTGCGGATGCAGCAGGCGGCGGCCGTCGTCATCGGACGCTCGCGGGATGCCGGAGCGGCCCCGGCATGAATCGTCTGCTGCTCGCGGTCTATCCCGAGCCCTACCGTTCCCGGCAGGGAGAGGAGGTGCTGGCCTGCCTGTCCGAGGCGTATCCCGGCCGCTCCTGGCCCCCGCCGCGGGAAGTCGCCGCCCTGGTGCGCGCCGGGGTGCGGGCCCGCGCCCGTGCCGTCGTCGACGACACGGCCCGGCCGTGGTGGCTGGACGGCATCCATCTGGCCGCCCTGGCCCTCGCCGCGCTGGCGCTGGTTCCGTACTTGCAGGACGTGTGGCACTGGGCACTGCGCATCGACCCCGGACAGCACGCCATCGCCTTCCGCTTCTCCGGCTGGTACCCGTGGGCCGAAGGTCCCACGCGGATACGGCTGCTGCCCTACGGCCTGCTCCCGCTGGGCTGCCTGATCGCTCTGCTGCGTGGCAGACCGTGGATCGCGCTGCCGGCCGCGGCAGCCATGATCTGGGCCGGCGCCACGTCCCACGGCCGCACCGTCTTCGGCGACGAGGGCAAGGCGGGCCTGAGCTACTACGGTCTCGGCGCTCCGATAACGGCCCGTGACCTGGTGCTGTCGGGGGCACTGTGCGCCGCGTGTGCCGTGCTGGCGCTCTGCCGTCCCAGCCGTCTGCGACGCCGCTCGTACCGCTGGCTGGCCCCCGTCGTGCTCGCCATGTTCATGGCTGGGAGCCTGCACATCATCTACGTCAGTCCGGCTTTCCAGCGCGGCCTGTTCGTCCTCGAAGTCGCCGCGCTGCTCGCCGCGTGGGCGGCGACGGCGGCCACCGGCGACCACCGGTGGCTGATCCCCGTCGCGGCGGTCGCGATCGTCCGCACGCAGGCGATCGTCGTCCGTCCGGACGCGTTCATGCAGTCCTTTCCGGACCTGGTCGTCCTCATCCTGCTTGTCGCACCCCTCCCCGCCCTGGCGATCGCCGCCCAGCGCCGACAGGGGCAGGCACTCGCCGAATAGGAGCGGACCCCCGGTGGGCCGGCCGAGCCCGGCGGCCCACGTCGTGCCGCAAGACATGCGTGCGTGACCGACTCCCCAACGGAAGAAACAGAGCCATGACTCAGCACGATTCTCCGTCCCTGCCCGCGTACCGTCCGGGGGCCTCAAGGCAGGCCCCCGAGGCACCCGCGGCTCCCGAAGACCCCAGCCCGTCGCGTACGACACGGCCGTGGATGCCGGCTCTGCTGTACACCCTGGGGTTCCTGACGGTCTACCTGCTCGCCATCTGCACCCCGTGGGGGCAACGAGCTGAGAACGTCTGGTTCTATCTCGGTGAACAGGGCGGCGAAGAAGCATGGATCTACCCCCTGTCAGGAGCGGCCTACGGCTCGACGCCCCTGCCGCCGATGGAATTGAGTGCCAAGCCCACCGTGATGGTGGGCCTGGCCGTCATCGTGGTCCTCACCCTGGTGCGGCGGTGCTGGCGGCAGGGGTGCGCGGCGCTCGGGGTCGTCATTCTCACGGCCGGAGGCAAGGAGGTGCTCAAATCGACCATCCTGCCCCGCCCCGATCTGGTGGGCGCGCCGGAGAATCTCCTCGATCAGGGTTTCCCCAGCGGGCACACGGCCATCCCCGCCGCGCTGACCCTCGCCGCCGTCCTCGTGGTTTCTCCCCGCGTCCGCCCCTACGTCGCCACGGTCGGTGTGCTGTGGCTCGCCTGCATCGCCGCCGCCAGCGCGACCATGGGCGGCCACCGGCCCAGCGAAGTGCTGGGAGCCGCACTGTTGGCCTGTGCCTGTTACGGCCTCGCGACCTGGCTGCTGCCGCCGGCCGCCGCGCCGGGCGCCACGTGGAGCCCCCGTGCGCTGCCCGTCATCACCCTGACGCTGGCCTTGGCCGTCGCCCTCGTCTCCGGCGCACGGAACGACACCCTCACAAGGTCACTGGTCTCCGCGGCGGCGGGCTTCATATGCGCGTCCCTGGTCTGGTACGCCGCAGTCGGGCGGCCCGCACGCGCCGCACGCCGCACACGCCCCGCGCTGGGCTGACCACCCGGCCGGCTCCGGACGGGAACCGGCGCGTCCTGGCAAAGCGGCGGTCCGACGCCACCGCCCAGTCGTCGAAGTCGTCGACGCCCGAGCGGGGACGCGCTCCCGCCCGGCGTGTCCTCCCGTAGTCCGGTCAACAGGCCGGTGTCGCCCGGCGCGGCAACCGGACGGCCAGAATGATCAGTGGCTGGACGAGTGCAGGCCCGGGAGATCGACGATGACGAGGGCCGGCGACTGCTGCGGATCATCCGCAGGGGCACCGGGTCGGTGGTGACCTGGCGGCGGGCCCAGATGGTTCTGCCGTCCGGGAAGAAGGACCGGCGGAGCCACGGTCCGCAGAGGCCGTCACGGGCCCGCCCCCCGGGAGACCCGTCACGGGCCCGCCCCCCGGGAGACCCGTCACGGGCCCGCCCCCACGGGAGACCCGCACCTGTCAGCCCGGAGTGCCCGGCGGGCCGGGTGGGACAACCCCCCGCCGCTCCCGCAACCGCACCGCATGCTCATTCGTCCGCACGTCATAAGACATCAACCCCGGCAGACACAGCGCCAGCACCCCCACCGCCCCGACACACAGCACCCCACCACCCCACACGGACGCCCGCACAGACGTCCACGCCGCCATGCCCCCCGCCCGCACCTGCCCCAACTGAGGCCCCACGGAATACGACAGCAACTCGATCCCCGCCAGCCGCCCCCGCAACTCATCCGGAATGGTCTGATTCCACATCGCGGCCCGAAAAATCCCGCTCACCATGTCGAACGCACCCCCCAGCACCAGAAACGCCAGCACCAGCCACACATCCCGCACCAACCCGGCCGCCATCACCGACAGCCCCCACAACGCCGCCGCCAGCACCACCATCCGCCCATGCCGATGCACCCGCGACGCCCACCCACTCGTCAACGTCACCAGCAACGACCCCGCCGGCAACGCCGCGTACATCAGCCCGAGCGCCCACTCGGCGTCCAACTCGTCCGCGAGAAACGGCAGCAGGGCCAACGGCATCGCCAGAAACATCGCGGCGAGATCGACGGCGTACGTACCGAGCAGCTCCTTACGGCTCCACGCATACCGCGCCCCCTCCGCGATGGACCGCAACGACGGCTTCGCGGCCTCGTGCGACGCGGGTGAGGGGGCGAGCCCCACGGCCAGTACGACGGACGCCACGAACGTCGCGAGGTCCGCCGCGTACGCCCAGCCGAGCCCCGCGTAGGCCACGACGACCCCCGCCAAGGCCGGCGCGGCGACCCCGCCCACCGTCCACCGCAACGAGTTGAGCGAGGCGGCGGCCGGCAGATGCTCGTGCGGGACGATCCGGGGAACGATCGAGTCCAGGGCCGGCCGCTGGACCGCGACGAGCGCGGACGACAGCGCGGCCACCAGGTACAAGGGCCACACCAACGGCTCCGGCAGCAACGCGTTCACCAGCAGCCCGGCGCACAGCACCCCCTGCCCGACCTCGCTCCACAGGATCAGCGCCCGCTTGTCCAGGGCATCGGCGAGGGCCCCGCCGTACAGCCCGAACACGATCAACGGTACGAGTTCGACGGCGCCGATCGCCCCGACCGCCACCACCGACCCGGTCAGCTCCTTCATCTGCACCGGCAGCGCCACGAACGTCAGAAAGCTCCCGAAGTTCGTGATCAGCCCCGCCACCCACAACCGCCGAAAGTCCACGGACACCCGCCAGGGCGCGAGATCGGGCAACAGCGCACCGAGCCGCGAGGCCGAAGCCGAAGAAGCCGAAGCCGAGGAAGGCGAAGCCGAAGAAGGCGCAGGCGCAGGCGCAGGCGAAGGCACAGACGAAGTGGCCGAAGGCGAATGAGACGAAGGGGAAGCAGCCGCGGAGTCCACACCGGCATCATCGGAAGCAGTCACGACGGCCCATGCTCAACCGCCCACACCCCCACAGCAACCACTTTTCCCCCGCCCCGCACCACCTCACCTCACCCCGGTAGTTACGGCCCGCCCTGCCGGAGGCGGCCCACCGGAGCGAGTCGGGCGGGCGGGTGGGCGGAGAAGGCTCACCACCGCGTGGGAGGCGGCGACGTCACAAGGTCGGCCAGCCGGGACAGACGGTCACGGAGGCCGCGGCGCCCTCGCGGGGCGGGCAGCGCGCTCTCCCCGACGGCCGCGCTCACCAGGTGCTGCACCGTGTCGAGGTCGACCTCGGGTTCGGCGGGCGCCGCCAACGCCTCGTGGGCCAGCGCGTCCAGCTCCCGGTCCCCGGTGTCCAGCGCGAGCACCGTCGCCCCGGCCCGCCGCGCGTCGTGCACCCGCTCCAGCAGGGCGGCGCCCGGCGCGGAGGGCGCCACGACGAGCAGGGTCTCGCCCCGCCGGGCCGCCGACACCCGGCCGAGCCCCACCGAGAGGTGCGCCGGATCCGAGGGGCGCGCGCGGTGCCGTACGAGTGTGGGGGAGAGCTCCGGCGTACCGGACCAGGCCGCCTCGTCGACGAGGTGTGCCGCGAGATGCCAGGGCTCGTACTCGGCCGTACCCACGAGCAGCAGCCCACCGCCGTACGACACCACGGACCCCCGCAGGGCCCCCGCGAACCGCCGCGTGGCCCCCAGCCACTCGGTCCCGGCGAGCACCTCACGCAACAACGCGACCCGTACGGCATCCATGCGCCCGCATCCTGCCGCAACCGGTCACTCGTGACCCGGTGTTCACCCGGAATTAGCCCGAGCCGGGCACGCACGCCGCACCGACGGAACCGAACCGCACCCCCCACGAGGAGCCGCATCCCACGACGACCGCACCCCGCAACAACCCACCCACCCCGCCACAACACCCCCCACCCCAGGAGCCCCAGTGACCCTCACACCCGAGACCAGCACCCCCTTCCGCGCCGGCCGCGAGGGCTACGCCAGTTTCCGGATCCCGGCGGTCGTCGTCACCGCCTCCGGCGACCTGCTCGCCTTCTGCGAGGGACGGGTCGGCGGCCGGGAGGACTTCGGGAACATCGACATCGTGGTGAAGCGGTCGACGGACGGCGGCCGGACCTGGGGCCCCCTCCAGGTCGCGGCCAAGAACGGCGACTCCCTCGCGGGCAACCCCGCCCCCGTCGTCCTCGACACCGGCCGGATCCTCCTGGTCCACGTCCGCAACGCCGCCGACGCCACCGAGGACGCCATCCGCCGGGGCACCGTGAGCGCGGCGGACGGCCGCCGGGTCTGGGTGCAGCACAGCGACGACGAGGGGGCGACCTGGTCGGGCCCCAGGGAGATCACCGCACAGACCAAGAAGCCCGAGTGGCGCTGGTACGCCACCACCCCCGGCCACGCGCTCCAGCTCGCCACCGGCCGCGTCGTCGTCCCCGCCAACCACTCCCTCCCGCCCGCCGGCGCGGACAACGGCACGGAGGGCAAGTACAACGGCGGTCACTGTCTGCTGAGCGACGACGCGGGCGCCACCTGGCGCATCGGCTACGTCGACGACAACACCGACGGCTACATCAACGCCAACGAGACCACCGCCACCGAACTCCCCGACGGCCGCGTCTACTTCAACACCCGCAACGACTCCCCGGCCCCCGGCACCCGCGCCGACGCGTACTCGGCGGACGGCGGTGAGACCCTCGCCAAACCCTTCCGGCCGCAGGCGGGCATCGTCGGCCCGGTCGTCGAGGGCAGCGTCCTCCAGCTCCGCGACCCCGACCTGCTCCTCTACTCCGGCCCCGCCGACCCCGGCTTCCGCGCCCTGATGACCCTCCGGGCCAGCACCGACCACGGCGTCACCTGGCACCCCGTCCACACCGTCGACGGCCTGCCCGCCGCGTACTCCGACCTCGTACGCGTCGACGCGGACACCGTCGGACTGCTCTACGAGACGGGCGACTTCAGCGCGTACGAGACGCTCACGTTCCGGCGGATCCCGGTCGAGGGCCTCACCTGACCGCCGGCTGCCCCGGGGCCGGACGTAAAGTCGGCCCATGACCTCTACTGACAGTGCACAGCAGCCCGCCGCGAACACTCCCACGAAGGCCCCGGCCAAGGACCCCTGGGACCTGCCGGACGTGTCGGGGCTCGTCGTCGGCGTGCTCGGCGGCACCGGGCCGCAGGGCAAGGGCCTCGCGTACCGGCTCGCCAAGGCCGGCCAGAAGGTGATCATCGGGTCGCGGGCCGCCGAGCGTGCGCAGGGTGTCGCCGAGGAGCTCGGACACGGCGTCGAGGGCGCCGACAACGCCGAGACCGCCCGCCGCAGCGACATCGTGATCGTCGCCGTACCGTGGGACGGGCACGGCAAGACCCTCGAATCGCTGCGCGAGGAACTGGCCGGCAAGCTCGTCGTCGACTGCGTCAACCCGCTCGGCTTCGACAAGAAGGGCGCCTACGCGCTGAAGCCGGAGGAGGGCAGCGCCGCCGAGCAGGCCGCCGCCCTGCTGCCGGACTCGCGTGTCACCGCCGCCTTCCACCACCTCTCCGCCGTCCTCCTCGAAGACCCGGAGATCGAGGAGATCGACACGGATGTGATGGTCCTCGGCGAGGAGCGGGCCGACGTCGAGATCGTGCAGGCGCTGGCCGGCCGTATCCCCGGTATGCGCGGCATCTTCGCCGGCCGGCTGCGCAACGCCCACCAGGTCGAGTCCCTGGTCGCCAACCTGATCTCCGTCAACCGCCGCTACAAGGCCCACGCGGGCATCCGCCTGACGGACGTGTAGGGCGAGCCACCTACGCGCACGGGCATGGGGGACACTGGAGGCCGTACCACCCCGTCCGACCGCCCTCCCAGGAGCCGACCCCCATGCCCCGCCTCGCCGTCTACGCCCTCATCGTCTGTCTCCTCGCGATCACCGCGGCCGTGGTCTCCTTCAGCCGCGGCAGCTGGCTGGGTGTGGTGTGGGTGCTGATGGCCGGTCTGTCGTCCAACATGACCTGGTACTACGTGCGCAAGGCCAAGGTGGAGCGCCGGGAGGTCACATCCCGGTGAGGCAGATGTCGCTGTCCTCGCGCCAGAAGCGGTAGAGCCAGTAGCCGCAGTCGGAGAGCTGGTCCTCGATCCCCAGGCCGCGCGTGAACGCGTCGATCACGTCCCAGAACACGCCGTTCACCGCCGGGATCCACAGCACCGCGAAGACGAGCAGCAGACCGAAGGGCGCCAGCGGCTCCACCTGGCGGCGGATCTTGTACGACAGCCAGGGCTCGATGACGCCGTAGCCGTCCAGGCCGGGCACCGGCAGGAAGTTCAGGATCGCCGCCGTGACCTGGAGCATCGCGAGGAACGCGAGGGCGAAGAGGAAGGCCTTCGGCACACCGTCCGTGACGCCCAGCCAGAAGGGCGCGGTGCAGACGGCCGCGAACAGGACGTTCGTCAGCGGGCCCGCCGCCGAGATCAGACTGTGCTTCCAGCGGCCCCGGATACTGCTCCGCTCGATGAACACCGCGCCACCGGGCAGACCGATACCGCCCATGATCACGAAGACGACGGGCAGCACGATGCTGAGCAGGGCGTGCGTGTACTTCAGCGGATTGAGGGTGAGATAGCCCTTGGCGCCGATGGAGATGTCGCCGCTGTGCAGGGCGGTGCGGGCGTGGGCGTACTCGTGCAGACACAGCGAGACGATCCACGCCGAGGTCACGAAGAGGAAGACGGCCAGCCCGGGCTGCTCGGCGAACCCGGTCCAGGTGGCCCATCCGGTGACCGCCATGACGGCCACGATCCCCACGAAGACGGGGCTGATCCTCCGGTCGCTCCGGCGGGACGTGGCGGTGGTCATGGGGCTCCTAGGACGCTCGGCGGAAGGTCGATCACTCGATCGGACTGCCCGACGGTACCGGGCGTATGCCGAAAACGTCTCGCGATCCTCTCCTGGTTCCTAGGAAGGTGGGGTTCTCAGGAAGGTGGGGTTCTCAGGAAGGCGGGGGACGAACGGTCGACGGCGTACGGAGCGTCCGACTCGACGTGCCGGATCGATGTACCGGACACCCGAATCCCAACCCGAACCCGAAACCCGACAGAGACAATGGATCCCGTGCGCTACCGCATCCTCGGCACCACCCAGGCCCTGCAGACCGACGGCACCCCCGTCCCCGTCGGGGGCGCCCGGCTGCGCGCCCTGCTGACTGTGCTCGCGCTGCGGCCGGGGCGTACGGTGCCCGCGCCCGCACTTGTCGACGAGGTGTGGGCCGACGATCCACCGGCCGACGCCCCGGCCGCGCTACAGGCCCTGGTCGGCCGGCTGCGCCGGACCCTGGGCCCGGACGCGGTCGAATCGCTCAACGGCGGGTATCGCCTCGCGGCGGCCCCGGACGACATCGATCTGCACCGTTTCGAACGCCTCGCGGACGAGGGCGCCCGGGCGCTCGCCGACGGCGAGCCGGCCAGGGCCGCCGGTCTCCTCGACGACGCGCTCGCCCTCTGGCAGGGCCCGCCGCTGGCCGACCTCCCCGACCGCGCCGCCGAGGCCGCCCGCCGGGAGGCCCGCCACCTCGACGCCCACCGCGCCCGCCTCACCGCCGCCCTGGCCCTCGGCCACCCCGACTCCGCCCTCCCCGACCTCACCGCCCTCTGCGACACCCACCCCCTCGACGAGCCCCTCCAGGCCCTCCGCCTCAGAGCCCTACGCGACACCGGCCGTACGGCAGAGGCCCTGGTCGCGTACGAAGAGGTACGCCGCCTCCTCTCGGACCGCCTGGGCACCAGCCCGGGCCCGACCCTGCGCACCCTGCACGAGGAACTCCTGCGACCCGACGACCCCGCGCCTCGTCAGGGGCGCGGGGAACGGCGCGAGAACCCCCACCGACCCCGCACCGCCCCACCCACCCAGGGGGTCGAAGGGGCGCAGCCCCTTGAGGACGGGACGGGTAGGGGCGGCGGGGGCGAAAAACCGGGTCGGTACCCCCACCCCACCCGCCCCCCGGGCAACCTCCGAGCCCGCCTCACCTCCTTCGTGGGCCGCGACTCGGACATGGACACCATCCGCGACGACCTCACCACCACCCGCCTGGTCACCCTCCTGGGCCCCGGCGGCGCGGGCAAGACCCGCCTCTCCCAGGAGGCCGGCGAGGCGGTCGCCGACGCCATGCCGGACGGCGTCTGGCTCGCCGAACTCGCCCCCGTCGACGACCCGGCGAACGTCCCGGAGGCGATCCTCACCGCCCTGGGCGCCCGCGAGACCGTCCTGAGAGGCGCCGGCGCCGAGGAGATGCGCGTCGCGGCCGACCGCCAGGACGACCCCCTGGCCCGCCTCGCCGAACACTGCGCCAGACGCCGCATGCTGCTGATCCTCGACAACTGCGAACACGTCGTCGACGCCGCCGCCCACCTCGTCGACCAGCTCCTCCAGCGCTGCCCGTCGCTGACCGTACTCGCGACCAGCCGCGAACCCCTCGGCGTACCGGGGGAGTTGGTGCGCCCCGTGGAACCCCTGACGGAACCGCACGCGCTGCGCCTGCTCGCCGACCGGGGAGCGTCCGCCCGCCCCGGCTTCACCGTCGCCGACGACCCGGAGGCCGCCGCCGAGATCTGCCGCCGCCTCGACGGCCTCCCCCTCGCCATCGAGCTGGCGGCGGCCCGGCTAAGAATGTTGACGCTCCGTCAGATCGCCGACCGCCTGGACGACCGCTTCCGGCTGCTCACCTCCGGCAGCCGTACCCTCCTGCCCCGGCAGCAGACCCTGCGCGCGGTCGTCGACTGGTCCTGGGAGCTGCTCGACGAGGACGAACGGTACGTCCTGCGGCGGCTGTCGGTGTTCGCCGGCGGCTGCGACCTGGCCGCCGCCGAGGCCGTCTGCGGCCCCGCCGCCCTGGAGGCGCTCGGCTCGCTCGTCGACAAGTCCCTCGTCGTGGCGGCCCCTTCGACGAGCACGAGCACGAGCACGAGCACGAATACGAGCACGAGCACGAATACGAGTACGAGCGCAGGCGCGAGCGCGGGCACCGGTCGGGGTTCGGGCGGCGGGGAGATGCGCTACCGCCTCCTGGAGACCGTCGTCGAGTACGCCGGCGAGCGCCTCGACGAGACGGGCACCCGCCCCGCCGCCGAACGCGCGCACCTCACGTACTACCGCGAACTCGCCCGTGCCACAGACCCGTTGCTGCGCGGGTCCGGACAGCGCGCCGCGATCGAGCTGCTGGAGCTGGAGTACGAGAACATCCGCACCGCCCTCCGGCGCACCGTCGCCGAGCGGGACGAGCAGGAGGCGCTCTGTCTGACGCTGTCGCTGTGCTGGTACTGGCAGATGCGCGATCTGAAGACCGAGGCCCGGTACTGGTCCGCCCAGGTCAAGGAGCTCGGCCCGGACCCCTTCACCGCACCCGCCCGCCCCGTCCCGGACCTTCGGGAACGCGCCGTCGACAACCCGCCGCCGATGAGCCCGGACGTCCTCGACGAGGCCCGGCGCGGGGTGCATCTCGTCCATCTGGCCTGTATGGACATGGAGTTGCCCGCCTGGGAGACACCCGAGAGCCAGGAGAAGCTGCGGGTCATCAGCGCGACCTACCGCCCGGGCCAGCCGCAGACCTGCCGCTTCCCCGGCTTCATGTGGTTCTACGCCGTCCTGCTGACCGGTGACATGGACCGGCTGCGCGCCATCCTCGACTCCAACATCGACACCTGCCGCGCACTCGGCTTCACCTGGGAGCTGGCGCAGACCCTGCAGATGCGGGCCAACATCCTCGCCAACCGCGGCGACTGGGCGGGCGACGCCATCCCGGACGCCGACGAGTCGCTGGAGATCTTCGACCGGCTCGGGGACGCCTGGGGTGCCGCCGAGGCGCTCTCGGCACGCGGCGAGTCCCTGGAACGCCGGGGCGAGTTCGCGCTCGCCGCCGCCGACTTCGAGCGGGCCATCGAGTACGCCGAACGGCTCGGCGCCAACGCCCAGTTGGGGATCCTCGGCGTCCGGCTCGGCAGTGTGTACATCGAGGGCGGCGACGCGGAGCGCGGCGAGAAGATGCTGTTCGACATGTTGGAGACCGGGCGCCGCGCCGCCCGCGAGGCGGTGCCCGCCGCCCGTCTCTTCCTCGCGGTCCGCCTCGGCCGTACCGGGCGCCCGGCCGAGGCCCGGGAGCAACTCGCCCTGCTGCGTGAGGACTTCCACGCCGCCAACTTCGTGCTCTTCGCCGGGTTCGTCCTCGGTGTCGAGGGCTGGCTGGCGGCGCTGGACGGACACCACGAGGAGGCGCTGCGGCTGATGCGCCAGGCCCTGGAGCGGAGCCTGGACCAGCTGTCGCGGATGGTCGCGCCCCATCTGCCCGCCCTCCACTTCGTGACCGCCGCCATCTCCGTCGCGGGGGCCGACGGCGGCGCCCGCGCCCTCGACGCGGCCCGCCTCCTCGGCGCCGCCGACGCGCTGCTGCCGCCCGGCCACTTCTCCAGCCCGATGGAGGTCGAGACCCGCGCCAAGGCCGAGACCGTGATCCGGGCCCTGCTGGACGACGCGGCGTACGAGAGCGCGTACGCCGAGGGCGGCGCCCTCACCCCGGAGGAGGCCGCCGCCCTGGTCTGACCGGGTCAGCCACTCAGCGCTTCGTCTGCCACTCAGCTCTTCGTCGTCTGCTCAGCTCCTCGGCTCAGGGCTTTGTCTCAGCTCTTCGTCTTGAACTTGTGGATCGCGATCGGCGCCATCACCGCCGTCAGACCCACCGACCAGCAGAGCGTGACGATCAGGTCATGGGCGATCGGCCCGCCGGTCATCAGCCCGCGTGCGGCGTCCGCGAGGGCCGACAGCGGGTTGTAGTCGGTGAAGGACTGCAGCCAGCCCGGCATGGACTGGGTCGGCGCGAAGATCGACGAGCCGAACTGCAGCGGGAACAGCACCAGGAAGCCCATCGCCTGCACGGACTGCGCGTTCTTCATCGTCACGCCCAGTACCAGGAAGATCCACATCAGGGACGAGCCGAAGACGACCGACAGTCCCACCGCGCCGAACAGCCCCGGCCAGCTGGTGATGTCGAAGCCGATGAGGACACCGACGGTCAGCAGGATGGTCGTGGCGACCAGCATGCGCAGCAGCTCGACGGAGATCTTCGCGAGCAGCACCGAGGACCGGCCGATGGGCAGGGACCGGAAGCGGTCCATGACACCCTTCTGGAAGTCCTCGTTGAAGCCCGTGCCGACGCCCATGGCGATGTTCATGCCCATCATCGCCATCAGCCCCGGCACCACGTACTGCACGTACTGCTCCTGGCCGCCGCCCAGCGCCTGCCCGATGGAGCCGCCGAAGACGTACACGAAGAGCAGGGTGAACACGATCGGCATGAGCACCGCGTCGAACATCGACTCGGGGTCCTGCCGGATCCACAGCAGATTGCGCCGGACGAGCGCGCCGGTGTGCCGGGCATGGGCCCGCAGCCCGATCCGCCCGTCGGCCTCGACGGTCTCCCGCGTCGTGGGAACGGTGGTGGCGGCGCTCATACGGCGACCTCTTCATAGGCGGGGGACGGGGTGGTGTCCTGCGACGCGCCGGCCTTGTGGCCGGTGAGGGACAGGAACACCTCGTCCAGGCTGGGCAGTTCGGTGCTGATCGAGGCGATGGTGACGCCGCGCGCGGTGATCGCGCCGACGACGGCGGTCAGTTGCTCGTCGCTGAGGATCGGCACGAGGAGGGTGCCGGTCTCGGGGTCCACGGTGGTCGTGGCGAGCCCGGTGATGCCCAGGCCGTCCAACTCCCCGGCCAGCGGCCGCAGATGCGTCGGATCGGCCGGCCGGACCCGGAGCGTACGCCCGCCGACCTGGGCCTTCAGCTCCTCGATCCGGCCGCCCGCGATCACCTTTCCCTTGTCGATCACGGTCAGTTCGGTGGCGAGCTGCTCGGCCTCCTCCATGTACTGCGTGGTCAGCAGCACGGTCACACCGTCGCCGACCATGCGCTTCACCTCGGTCCACACCTCGTTCCGCGTCCGCGGGTCCAGGCCGGTCGTCGGCTCGTCCAGGTACAGCACGGCCGGGCTGCCGATCATGGACGCGGCCAGGTCGAGGCGCCGCCGCATACCGCCGGAGTACGTCGCCGCCGGGCGCCCGGCGGCCTCGGTCAGCGAGAACCGCTCCAGCAGACCGGTGGCCCGGCTCTTCGCCTCCTTCCGGGGCAGGTCGAGCAGCCGGCCGATCATGTACAGGTTCTCGAAGCCGGACAGCTTCTCGTCCACGGACGCGTACTGCCCCGTCAGCCCGATCACCCTGCGCAACTGCCGCGGCTGCCGTACGACGTCGTATCCGGCCACGGTCGCGTGCCCCGCGTCGGGCGTGATCAGCGTGGACAGGCACCGCACGAGCGTCGTCTTGCCCGCCCCGTTCGGCCCGAGCACCCCCATCACCGTGCCCTCACGCACATCGAGGTCGACACCGTCCAGCGCCCTGGTCTCCCCGTAATGCTTGACCAGCCCCCGCACGGTGACAGCGCCCTTCGCGCCGCTGGCTTCCTTGTCGATTCGTGTCATGCGAACGACGATCCCAGCCCCCACCGACAAACCACCGACAGCGCACCTACACGTCCGACAGCCCACCGACACGCGTCAGGGGGTGGGGGTTCGGTTCGTCGGCGGGTGCGGGTGAGTGGGGCTTCTCGCGCAGTTCCCCGCGCCCCTAAAAGCTTCCGACCCCTGCGGGCCTGAAAGACCACGACCCCGCCGGCCTGAAAGGTGGCGGGGCTGCGGGGTGAAAGGTGGCGGGGCTGCGGGGTGAAAAGCACGGGGCGCAGCCCCTGCTTTCCAGGGGCGCGGGGAACTGCGCGAGCAACCACGACGCACCCGCGCCCGCCGACGAACCGAACGCCCACCCCCTCCCGCGCCCCACAGACAAGGCCGCAGCCCGCCGACGGGGGAAGATCGGCGGGCTGCAGGGGGTACCGCAGTGGCTCAAGGGGCCCTCGGCCCTAGTGGACGGAGTGCTCCTCCGCCGGGAACGTCCCGCCCACCACGTCCTCCGCGAACGCCTTCGCCGCGTCACCCATGACCGCGCGCAGATCGGCGTACTGCTTGACGAACTTCGGCATCCGCCCCCCGGTCAGCCCGAGCATGTCGGTCCAGACGAGGACCTGCGCGTCGGTCTCGGGGCCCGCGCCGATGCCGACCGTCGGGATGTGCAGCACCCGGGTGACCTCGGCCGCCAGCTCCGCAGGGACCAGCTCCAGGACGACCGCGAAGGCGCCCGCGTCCTGGACGGCCTTGGCGTCGCGCAGCAGCTGCTGGGCGGCCTCCTCGCCCCGGCCCTGGACGCGGTAGCCCATCGCGTTGACGGACTGCGGGGTGAGGCCGATGTGGGCCATGACGGGGATACCGGACTCGACCAGCAGCTCGATCTGGCGGTGGGACCGCTCGCCGCCCTCCAGCTTGACCGCGCCGACCCCGGCCTCCTTGACCAGCCGGGTCGCCGAGCGCAGCGCCTGCGTCGGGCCCTCCTGGTAGGAGCCGAAGGGCAGGTCGCCGACGATCAGGGCGCGGCTGGTGCCCCGTACGACGGCCGCGGAGAGCATGGTCATCTCGTCGAGGGTGACGGGCACCGTCGACTCGTAGCCGAGGTGGCAGTTGCCCGCGGAGTCGCCGACGAGCATGACCGGGATGCCGGCCTCGTCGAAGACGGACGCGGTCATCGCGTCGTACGCGGTGAGCATGGGCCACTTCTCGCCGCGCTCCTTGGCGAGGGCGATGTCCCGGACGGTGATACGGCGTGTGCCCTTGCCCCCGTACAGCGCCTTGCTGCCGTCGGAGGGCTTCACCTGGGCATTCGCCTGGGCAGCCGAAAGCTGTGTCATCGCTACAGCTCCTTCATGTCATCTCGAGGCACCCTTACGGCGTCCCCGGACCGCTTCCATGGTGGCACCTCGGGCAGGGGAGGGCCAGGGCGGGTGCGTGTGACGGTTCAGGCACCCGGCGGACGCTCGGCAGGCGCGACGCACACGTAAGAGCCGGGTAAAGGATTGACTAGGATTTACGATACGAGACGGTCCCGTATCGAAATAGGTCTAGGCTCGACGTCATGACTACCGCAGTCCCTGACGACTCCCGCCCCCGCATACCGGCGGCGGTGCACCGGCGCCGCTGGGTGATTCTCGGTGTGCTGATGCTGAGCCTGCTGATCGTGGTGCTCGACAACTCGATCCTCAATGTCGCCATCAAGACGATCTCCACGCCGGAGCCCACCGGCCTCGGCGCCACCCAGAGCGAGCTGGAGTGGGCGATCAACGCCTACACCCTCGTCTTCGCGGGGCTGCTCTTCTCCGCGGGCCTGCTCGGCGACCGCCTCGGCCGCAAGAAGGTGCTGCTCGGCGGACTCGTCGTCTTCGGCGTCGGCTCGGCCCTGGCCGCCCTGTCGGGCTCCCCGGCCGAGCTGATCGTCTTCCGTGCCGTCATGGGCTTCGGTGCCGCCTTCGTGATGCCCGCGACCCTCGCCGTCCTGATGAACGTCTTCGAGCGCGACGAACAGCCGAAGGCCATCGGCATCTGGGCGGGCGGCGTCGGCCTGGCCATCGCCATCGGCCCGATCACCGGCGGTGTCCTCCTCGACCACTTCTGGTGGGGCTCGGTCTTCCTGGTCAACGTGCCGATCGTCGCCCTCGCGCTCGGCCTGATGGTGTGGCTGGTCCCCGACTCCCGCGATCCGAACCCCGGACGCATCGACCCCGTCGGCGTGCTCCTCTCCGTCGTCGGCCTCGTGCTGCTCGTCTACGGCATCATCCGCGGCGGCCAGCTCGCCGACTTCACCGTTGTCACGGTCCTCGGCACCATCGCGGCCGGCCTCGCGGTCCTCGCCGCCTTCGTCGTCTTCGAGAAGCGCAGCGACCATCCGTCCATCGACATCTCGTTCTTCAGGAACAAGGTGTTCTCCACCGCCATCGGCGTCATCGGCGTGGTCTTCTTCGCGCTGATGGGCGTGACCTTCTTCTCCGTCTTCTACACCCAGACCGTACGCGGCTACTCCCCGCTCCAGACCGGCCTGCTGATGCTGCCGCTGGCCGTCGCGCAGCTCGTCTTCGCACCGCGCGCCCGCCTCGTCGTGGACCGCTTCGGCAACAGCGCGGTGTGCACGGCGGGCATGACGCTGATCGCCGGGATGCTGGCCGCGTTCGCCGTGCTGGACGCGGACACGCCGATCTGGATCCTCGAAGTGATCTTCTTCTTCATGGGCGTGGGCATGGCGCACGTGATGACCCCGCTGAGCGTCGTCATCATGCAGGCCCTGCCCCGTGAGAAGGCCGGCTCCGCGTCCGCGCTCAGCAACACCTTCCGCCAGGTCGGCGGCGCCCTCGGTATCGCCGTCCTCGGCTCGGTGCTGTCCACCGCCTACCGCGGCGGCATCGAGGACGAGCTGCCCGCCGGCGCCCCGCACGCCGCCGCCGAGTCCATCGAGGCCACCCTCTCGCTCGCCGCCCGCCTCGGCGACCGGGGCGAGGCACTGGTCGGCCCGGCCCACGACGCCTTCCTGCACGCCATGCACGTGACCGCCCTGTGCGGCGCAGGCATCGCCCTGACCGGCGCCGTGGCCATGGCGGTGTTCCTGCCGGGACGGACGAAGGGCGGCCAAGGGGGCAAGGAAGAGCCGGAGTTGGTGACCGCCGACCACTGACGGAGAATCAACCGGTCCACGAGAGAGACGGAGTCGACCTTGAGCCTCGCCGAGAGCCACCCCGGAGACGGGCGGGTCCGGGACCGGAGCCCCGTGCGCGGGCGCCCCCGCAGCGAGGCCGTGGAGCGATCCATCGTCGAGGGTGTGATGAGACTCCTCGAAGAGGGCGTGCCGCTCTCGGAGGTGTCGATCGAACGGGTCGCCCGCACCGCCGGCGTCGGCAAGGCGACCATCTACCGCCGCTGGAGCGGCAAGGAGGCCCTCTTCGTCGACGTCCTGCGCGCCGCCGAACCCCCGGACCCCGTACTGCCCGGCACCTCGATGCGCGACGACCTCGTCGTCCTCATGGAGGCGGCCCGCAGGCGCGGACTGCTCAACCGGCCCTCGGCGATCCTGCACAACGTCATCGCCCAGATGAAGAGCAGCCCCAAGATCTGGGACGCCTACCACGCGGACGTCGTCGCCCCCCGCCGCCGGGTCCTCGCCGAAGTCCTGCGCCGGGGCCGGGACAACGGCGAACTCCGCGCCGACGTGGACATCGACCTCGCCGGCGATCTGGTCTTCGGCCCCATGCTCGTCCGCACCGTCATGCGCCCGGACGCCTCCCTCCCCGAGGATCTCGCGGAGAACATCGTCGACATGGTGCTCGAAGGGCTGCGCCCTCCTGCGAAGTGAGTCACAGCCACGGGCGCGTGCAATGTGCGCGTTTCGCTACAGACCGCGTGACGTGTCCGCCGGTTCGGAACCCCGAACAGGGGGTTGTCCGTCCTTGTGCCCATGGGACCGCGATGCGACGGCGGGAACGACGGCGATCATCCCCTAGGGTCTTTAGTCGCGGGGAAGAAGTGCACGGCGGGCAGTGAGGCGACGGTATGGCGCAGGCGTACATGACGGAGACGGGCGGCGGCGGCACGGGCCAGGACCGCGAACAATCCCGGCTCCGGCGCCTGCTGGGCCGCCTCTTCGGCGGCTGGAGAGGTGACCGGCGGATCTGGCGGCGCGGCATCGTCCTCGCCGTACTCGCGGTCCTCGTCGCCCTGGTGATGGTGCTGCACGCCCAGGTCCCCAACGCCGTGGGCAACCTCGGCAGTCTGACCGAGACGTTCCTGCCCTGGCTGGGCATCGCGATCCCGCTGCTGCTGATCCTCGCGCTCGTCCGTAGGTCGGCGACCGCGCTCATCGCGCTCCTGGTGCCCACGATCGTCTGGGTGAACACCTTCGGCGGGCTCGTCACCAGCAAGAGCGGCAGCGGCGGCGACTTCACGGTCGTCACCCACAACGTCAACGCGGACAACGCCGATCCGTCCGGCACGGCCCGCGAGGTCGCCGCCTCCGGCGCGGACGTGGTGGCCCTGGAGGAGCTGACCGAGTCCGCGCTGCCGGTGTACGAGAAGGCGCTGGCGGCGACGTACAAGTACCACGAGGTCGTCGGCACCGTCGGCATGTGGAGCAAGTACCGGATGAGCGACACCAAGCCCGTCGACATCAAGCTCGGCTGGGAGCGCGCGATGCGGTCGACGGTGGCGGCGCCGGACGGACCGGTCGCCGTGTACGTCGCCCATCTGCCCTCGGTACGGGTGAAGCTGGAGGCCGGGTTCACCGCCCGCCAGCGCGACAAGAGCGCCAACGCCCTCGGTGAGGCCATCGCCGACGAGCCGATCCAGCAGGTCGCCCTCCTCGGCGACCTCAACGGCACCATGAACGACCGCGCCCTGAACGCCGTCACCGCCCAGATGCGCTCCACCCAGGGCGCGGCGGGCAGCGGCTTCGGCTTCAGCTGGCCCGCGGCGTTCCCGATGGCCCGTATCGACCAGATCATGGTCCGGGGCATGGAGCCGACGGCGTCATGGACCCTGCCGCAGACCGGCAGCGACCATCTGCCGGTGGCGGCACGGGTCACGATCGACACGTCGGGGAACTGACGGCACGGGTGACGATCGACACGTCGGGAACCTGACGGCGCTGGTGGGGTGGTCGCGGGGGCCGCGAGAAGGGGCGGGGGAATAGGCCCCGGTTCGGGTTTGTTCCGGCAGTGAACATACGATGGGACGGCACCCCCGATCCCTCTCTGCCTCCCGCACCCTTTGAAAGGTCTCTCCGCCATGCCCTTGGCCCTGCTCGCTCTCGCCGTAGGAGCCTTCGGAATCGGCACGACCGAGTTCGTCATCATGGGTCTCCTCCCCGAGGTCGCGGCCGACCTCGGCATCTCGATCCCCGCCGCCGGTCACCTCGTGTCGGCGTACGCGCTGGGTGTCGTCATCGGCGCCCCGCTGCTCGCCGCCGTCACGGCCCGGCTGCCCCGGCGCAAGGTCCTGATCGGGCTGATGGTCCTCTTCGTCGCCGGCAACGCGCTGTCCGCCCTCGCCCCCGACGAGCACTGGCTGCTCGCCGCCCGCTTCCTCAGCGGTCTGCCGCACGGCGCCTTCTTCGGCGTCGGCGCGGTCGTCGCGACCGGCCTCGTGGCGCCGGAGCGCAAGGCCCGCTCGGTCTCGCTGATGTTCCTGGGCCTGACGATCGCCAACGTCGCCGGTGTCCCGGCCGCGACCCTCGTGGGCCAGCACTTCGGCTGGCGGATCACCTTCCTCGGCGTGAGCACGATCGGCCTGGCCGCCATCGCCTCCCTGGCCCTGCTGCTGCCGGCCGACCGGGCGGAGAGCCGCTCCTCCTCCGGCCTGCGCGGTGAACTGGGCGCCCTGCGCTCGCTCCCCGTCTGGCTCGCCCTCGGCACGACCGTCGCCGGCTTCGGCGCGCTCTTCTCCGCCTACAGCTACATCACGCCGATGCTCACGGACTCCGCCGGGTACGCCGAGACCAGCGTGACCCTGCTGCTCGCGCTGTTCGGCGTGGGCGCCACCATCGGCAACCTGGCCGGCGGCCGCCTCGCCGACCACTCCCTCCGGGGCACCCTCTTCGGCGGCCTGGGTTCACTGATCCTGGTCCTGGCCCTGTTCCCGGTCCTCATGTCCGCCCAGTGGAGCGCCGCCCTGGCCGTCCTCCTCCTCGGCGTCGCAGCCTTCGCCACCGGCTCCCCCCTCCAGCTGATGGTCATGGAGAAGGCCGCCGCGGCCCCCTCGTTGGCCTCCTCCGCCAACCAGGCCGCCTTCAACCTCGCCAACGCCGGCGGCGCCTGGATCGGCGGCCTCACCCTCTCCGCCGGCCTCGGCGCCACGGCCCCGGCGACCATGGGCGCGGCCCTGGCGGTGATCGGCCTGACGGTCGCGGGCATCGCCTACACGGTGGACAACCGCCGCGCCACCACCCCCACACCGCACCGCGGCCGCGTGGTGGCCTCGCACGTGCCGGGGGAGTCGGAGACGGTACGGGTCTGAGGCGGCAGACGCCGGCTCCTCAGAAGGCGCGCGGAACGCGCGCCTTCTGAGGAGCGCGGGGAACTGCGCGAGCAACCCCAACCCACCCGCACCCGCCAACGAACCGACCCCCTCCGAGCTGTCAGGCGCCGAAGGGGGTCGAAGGGGGTCGAAGGGGCGCAGCCCCTGGGGGATGGGACGGGTAGGGGCGGCGGGGGCGAAAACCCACCACCTACGCCCGCTCGCGCCACCGATTCGTAATAGGCAGCCGCCGGTCCTTCCCGAACCCCTTCGGCGAGATCTTCGTCCCCGGCGGGTACTGCCGCCGCTTGTACTCGGCGGTGTCGACCATCCGCAGCGTCTTGACGACCAGCTCCCGGTCGAACCCGGCGGCGACGATCGCGTCGGCGCCCTGGTCGCGGTCGACGTACAGCTCCAGGATCGCGTCCAGGACCGGGTAGTCCGGGAGGGAGTCCGTGTCGACCTGCCCGGGACGGAGCTCCGCGCTCGGCGGCTTGGAGATGGAGTTCTCCGGGATCGGCGGGGTCTGACCCCGCTCGGCCGCCGCCCGGTTGCGCCACTCGGCGAGGCGGAAGATCGACGTCTTGTACACGTCCTTGATGGGCCCGTACGCGCCCACCGAGTCGCCGTACAGCGTCGAGTACCCCACCGCCAGCTCCGACTTGTTGCCGGGAGCCAGCACGATGTGGCCCTCCTGGTTGGAGATCGCCATCAGCAGCGTGCCGCGCAGCCGGGACTGGAGGTTCTCCTCGGCCAGGCCCGTCAGCTCGGTCGACGACATGTAGGCATCGAACATCGGCGCGATCGAGATCGTGCGGAAGTTCAGGCCCGTCCGGCGCGCCAGCTCCGCCGCGTCGCCCTTGGAGTGGTCCGACGAGTACTTGGACGGCATGGACACGCCGTACACGTTCTGCGCGCCCAGCGCGTCGCACGCGAGCGCCGCGACGAGCGCCGAGTCGATACCGCCCGACAGGCCGATCAGCACCGACGTGAAGCCGTTCTTCGCGGCGTACGCCCGCAGGCCGACCACCAGCGCCGAGTACACCTCCTCGTCGTCGTCGAGGCGCTCCGCGTACCCGCCGGTCAGCTCCGGCTCGTACGCGGGCAGCGGCTCCTCGGAGATGACCAGCCGGTCGATGCGCAGGCCGTCGTCCACGACACCGGTGACCGGCTCGGCGGCGCCCGCCGGGAGGTCCAGGTCCAGGACCACGCACCCCTCCGCGAACTGCGGCGCCCGCGCGACCACTTCACCGTCCCGGTCGACCACGATCGAGTCGCCGTCGAAGACCAGCTCGTCCTGGCCGCCGATCATCGCCAGATAGGCGGTCGTGCAGCCGGCCTCCTGGGCGCGCTTGCGGACCAGCTCCAGGCGGGTGTCGTCCTTGTCGCGCTCGTACGGCGAGGCGTTGATGGAGAGCAGCAGCCCGGCCCCGGCGGACCGGGCCGCCGGGACACGGCCGCCCTCCTGCCAGAGGTCCTCGCAGATGGCCAGGGCGATGTCGACGCCGTGCAGCCGTACGACGGGCATGGTGTCGCCGGGCACGAAGTAGCGGAACTCGTCGAACACGCCGTAGTTGGGGAGGTGGTGCTTGGCGTAGGTGAGCGCCACCTCGCCCCGGTACAGCACCGCCCCGGCGTTCCGCGGGGCGCCCGCCGGCTGGCCGTACTTCGGGGCGGCGGACTCGGAGCGGTCGAGGTAGCCGACGATCACCGGCAGCTCCCCGAAGCCCTCGTCGGCGAGCCGCGCGGCCAGCACCCTCAGCGCGGAGCGCGAGGCCTCCACGAAGGACCCGCGCAGCGCCAGGTCCTCGACGGGATACCCGGTCAGCACCATCTCGGGGAACGCCACCAGATGCGCTCCCTGCTCGGCGGAGTGCCGGGTCCAGCGGACCACCGCCTCGGCGTTCGCGGCGATGTCGCCGACCGTCGAGTCGATCTGATTCAAAGCGAGACGAAGTTGAGGCACGGGGCCCAGTGTAATCGTCAATGCGACGCAATGGGGTGTGGGGCGCCCCACGTTCGCACGCCCCACACCCCGCGCGTGCTCCCTAACGGCGGTACGACTCCACGTAACCCTTCGTGGGCGACCCCACCCCGGTCACGTCGTCGTACCCGCGCACGGCGTGCAGCGAGCTGTCGGCGCCCAGGGTGCGTACGGAGGTGGCGAGCCCGTCGCCCGGGTCGTGGCCGTTGACGAAGTCCACGCGGGCGACCGCGAGCCCGGCACCGGCGCCCGTCGGGTCGTCGGTCACGTCATGGAACACCGTCGGCCCGTACGCGGAGAACGACGAGGCCGCGTACCGGGCGTAGATCGCCGGGTTCGCGAACCCCAGCGGACGCCCGCCGTGCGCCTCCTGGGCCAGCGCCTGCACGCCCGCGACGACCGGCGCGGCGAGCGAGGTGCCGCCGATCCGGTACTCGCCGTACGCCTGTCCGCCCTCGGGCAGGGTCTGCGTCTGCCCGATCAGGAACCCGGTGTTCGGGTCGGCGACGGCCGAGATGTCCGGCACCGTACGCATCGGCGCGGCCCCGTTCGCCGTCGCGAGCGCCTTCGGCACCACACCCCGCTGGTAGAAGGGCTGCGGAACGGTCCGGCTGGTCCCGCCGCCCGCGCCGGAGGTGAAGGCGCCCGGGAAGTCCGTCCAGCTCGTGCCGTCGTCCGACAGGTTCGCCTTCAAGGTCCCCCAGCCGGTCTCCCACAGGTACGAGTCGCCCTTGCCGACCGCCAGCGACGTACCGCCGACCGCCGTCACCCACGCCGAGTTCGCCGGGGTGTCCACCTGCTTGGTCCCCGTGTTCGCGACCTCGTCGCCGTCGTCCCCTGAGGAGAAGTAGAAGCCGATGCCCTCGACCGCGCCCAGCTGGAACACCTGGTCGTAGGCGGCGGCCAGGTCGGGGGTCTGGTTGGCCTCGATGTCGCCCCAGGAGTTGGAGACGATGTCGGCGAGACGGCCGTCGACGATCTTCCCGAGCGAGTCCAGGAGATCGTCGTCGTGGCAGGACGCGGCGCCGACGTACGTGATGTCCGCGGCCGGCGCGACCGCGTGCACGGCCTCGACGTCGAGGGTCTCCTCGCCGTACCAGCCGGACGCCGAGCACGCCTCCGTCGCCGTGTAGTCCTTCGGCAGCACCTGCCGCAACTGCCCGCCCCGGTAGGCCGCGTCACCGTGCCCCTTCGCGTACGTGGCCGCGTCGGACGCGATCGTCGGCGAGGCGTACGCGTCCGTGATCGCGACCCGCACCCCCTTGCCCGTACGGCTCCCGGCCCCGTACGCCGCCCGCAGCTGCTTGCCCGTGTACCCCTTCACCGCGTACGGGATCTTCGTGCCGTACGCGGTGGGCAGCGTGCTCGCGGTCTTCGAGCCGTAGTACGAGGAGAAGGGCCCGGCGTTGCGGAACACCGTGTCCGGAGGCGGCAGTCGGTCGTCGTGGGTGGCCCGGTGGGGTGCCGTGTCCAGGCCGGTCACGGTCAGGACCGCCCCGTTCAGGCCGGCGGGCGCGGAGGCCGTCGTCGCCGGGGCGCGGTAAGTGTGGCCGCTCTTGCGGTAGTTGTGCAGCTGGGTGCCGAACGCCCGCTCGGCGTCCGCTACTTCACCGGTCACGGAGACGTAGCGCCGGTTCGTGCCGGTGACGGTCAGCCCGGCGCCCTTCAGCCACTTCCGCACGGCCGCCACCTGCGCCGCCGTCGCCCCGAAGCGCGCCTGGGTCTGTCCGGCGCTCAGGAACTTCCCGTACGACGTGGACGCCGGGTCGGACACGGCCTTGGCGTACGCCGCGAGCCCCGTCGCGTCCCGGCCCGCCAGATAGACGCGCGCGGAGACCTTGGAACTGTCGGACGCGGCCCCCGCGTCGGCCTTCGCCGTGGCCCACGCGGGTCTGGTGCCCCGCAGTGTGTCCCGGCCGGGGTCGGTCGAGGCGTGGGCCACGGGTGTGCCGAGCACGAGTGCGCCGGCGGCGAGCAGCGCGGCGCACGCGGCCCCTCTGGGCCTCATGGATCTCATGGGATGAACCCCCTGGAATGCGGTTCGTCGCGAGTGGATCACTCAGTCGTGGTCACTCTCGCGACGAACCGTTCATGCCAGGGAATGCGGACGGACAGGGCTGCGCCAAGAACTGTCCAAGCGCGCGTATGGAAACGTATGGAAGCCCCAAGGGCCGTACGCGTAAAGGAAATACCGGGTCACCGCGGCGCGGCGCCCCGCTCCTTCAACATGCCCGTCATCAAGGAGATCTCGGACTCCTGGGCGTTGACCATGCCTTGGGCGAGCTTCTTCTCCACGCCGACCGTGCACTTGGAGACACAGCCCTCCGCCATGTGGATGCCGCCCTTGTGGTGGTCGGTCATCAGCTGGAGGAAGAAGATCTCGGCCTGCTTGCCGTTGAGCTTGCCGAGCTTCTCCATCTCGGCATTGGTCGCCATGCCCGGCATCAGCGAGCCGTCCTCGCCGGAGGCCATGTCGCCCATGCCCATCCAGGCCATCGGCTTGTCCGACGACACCTTCGGCAGGTCCCACAGATCGAGCCAGCCGATCATCATGCCGCGCTGGTTGGCCTGCGTCTGCGCGATGTCGTACGCGAGCCGCCGGACCTCCTCGTCGTCCGTCCGGTCGCGCACGATGTACGACATCTCGACGGCCTGCTGGTGGTGGACGGCCATGTCCCGGGCGAACCCCGCGTCGGCGGAGTCGGCGGCGGGGGCCTTCAGCCCGGACTCGTCGCCGTCGGCGACCGCGTACGTGATCGCCCCGGCCGCGACGAGCGCCGCCGCGGCCCCGGAGGCGATCCAACCGATGTGCTTCATGCTTCCCACTGTGCCAGTGTCCGGCGTCGTCAGGAGACGCCGTTGGTGCAGGCGGCACCCGGCTCGGGCGTCTGCTTGCCCTGGACGTACGTCTCGAAGAACTTGTCGACGTTCGCGTCGGTCGCGCTCGTCACCGTGCGCTGGGCGCCCCAGGCGCTGAGCATGATCGGGTCCTTCTGGTCGTCGACCGGGCTCATCAGCGTGTACGGGGTCTTCTTGACCTTCTCCGCGAGCGCCTTGACGTCGGCGTCGGAGGCCTTGCTGTTGTACGTCACCCACACCGCGCCGTGCTCCAGCGAGTGCACGGCGTTCTCGTTCTTGATCGCCTTGTCGTAGACGTCGCCGTTGCAGTTCTGCCAGACCGGGTTGTGGTCGCCGCCCACCGGGGGCTCCATCGGGTACTTCACGGTCTTGGTGACGTGGTTCTGCGTGAGCTTGGTGCTCCAGGTCTTGACGCCGTCCGCCCCGGTCTCCCACTTGCCCTTCGTCTTGGAGTCGCTCGCCACGCTGTCGCTGCCGTTGTCGTCGGCCTGCGAGCGGATCAGGACCGTCCCGCCCACGACGAGGCCGGCGACTATCAGCACGCTGGCGCCGATCGTGAGGATCCGGTTCCGGCGCTCGCGGGAGCGCTCGGCACGGCGCATCGCCTCGATGCGCGCCTTGCGCTCGGCGCTGCTGTTGGTCTTGGCGGCCATGGGGTGTGTCCTTAGTGGGGGATGGGCTGGAAAGGTCAGCTGGGGCGGTCGGATCGACTGATCGTAATTTGATCCGCTCCCTCTCGTAAACGAGGGATCCCGCCTCCCATGCTGCCCCCTGGGCCCCGTGGCCCGCCCCCGGAACGGGCCGGGCGTTACGGATATCGGCCCGAGCAGGCAAGATGGGCGGCAGAGCGGTTGAGCGGCGGAGCGAGAGGTACTCCCGCGGAGTGGGAGGTACACCTGGTGTACGCCGGGCGTTCGACTGGAGGTCGGTTTGCCGATCAAGGTGCGCAACGCGCGTGAAATGGTGTTGTGGTGGGATGCTCAGGTGCCCGACCGCCTCCCGTCGCTCGGGAGCAAGGCGGCCTGACCAGCAAGGAATGGGTGGAAGCGGAAGATGGACAAGCAGCAGGAGTTCGTGCTCCGTACGTTGGAGGAGCGCGACATCCGTTTCGTACGCCTGTGGTTCACGGACGTGCTGGGCTTCCTGAAGTCCGTCGCCGTGGCCCCCGCCGAGCTGGAACAGGCGTTTGACGAGGGCATCGGCTTCGACGGCTCGGCCATCGAGGGCTTCGCCCGTGTGTACGAGTCCGACATGATCGCCAAGCCGGACCCGTCGACCTTCCAGGTTCTGCCGTGGCGTGCGGAGGCCCCTGGCACGGCCCGGATGTTCTGCGACATCCTCATGCCGGACGGCTCCCCGTCCTTCGCGGACCCGAGGTATGTGCTGAAGCGGGCCCTGGCCAAGGCCTCCGACCTGGGCTTCACCTTCTACACCCACCCCGAGATCGAGTTCTTCCTCCTGAAGGACAAGCCGACGGACGGCTCCCGCCCGACCCCGGCCGACAACTCGGGTTACTTCGACCACACCCCCCAGAACGTCGGCATGGACTTCCGCCGCCAGGCGATCACCATGCTGGAGTCCATGGGCATCTCGGTCGAGTTCTCCCACCACGAGGGCGCCCCCGGCCAGCAGGAGATCGACCTCCGCTACGCCGACGCGCTCTCCACGGCGGACAACATCATGACGTTCCGCCTGGTCATGAAGCAGGTGGCGCTGGAGCAGGGCGTCCAGGCGACCTTCATGCCGAAGCCGTTCAGCGAGCACCCGGGCAGCGGAATGCACACGCACCTGTCGCTCTTCGAGGGCGACCGGAACGCGTTCTACGAGTCCGGCGCGGAGTACCAGCTCTCCAAGGTCGGCCGCTCCTTCATCGCGGGCCTGCTGAAGCACGCGGCCGAGATCGCCGCCGTGACCAACCAGTGGGTCAACTCCTACAAGCGCATCTGGGGCGGCTCCGAGCGCACGGCGGGTGCGGGCGGCGAGGCCCCGTCCTACATCTGCTGGGGTCACAACAACCGCTCCGCCCTGGTCCGCGTCCCCATGTACAAGCCCGGCAAGACGGGCTCGGCCCGGGTCGAGGTCCGCTCCCTGGACTCCGGCGCCAACCCCTACCTCGCCTACGCCATGCTCCTGGCCGCCGGCCTCAAGGGCATCGAGGAGGGCTACGAGCTCCCGCCGGGCGCCGAGGACGACGTCTGGGCCCTCTCCGACGCGGAGCGCCGCGCGATGGGCATCGAGCCCCTCCCCCAGAACCTGGGCGAGGCCCTGTCCCTCATGGAGCGCAGCGACCTCGTCGCCGAAACCCTCGGCGAACACGTCTTCGACTTCTTCCTGCGCAACAAGCGCCAGGAGTGGGAGGAGTACCGCTCCGAGGTGACCGCCTTCGAGCTGCGGAAGAACCTGCCGGTGCTGTAGGGCCGTGCGGCGGCCGTACAGCATGAAGGGGAGCCCCGGCCTCGGGGCTCCCCTTCCTCTTGCCGGTGGGAGACGGCATCATGATCTCCATGAACGCATCCCGACGAAAGGCCCATGCCGCGTAAGCGGCCCGGCGCGTTGCGTGCCGCACAGCGGCGACTCGGTGGAGACCGCCCCCGGAGCCGGGACAGGCCACCGGAGAGCCGTATCCACGGCCTCTCGGCCCGTACCAGTGCCGCCGTACACCGCTACGAGGCGGTCTCGACCGACTACGACGTCTTCCTCGGCGTGACCGCCTACGCCCTGCGGCGCTACCGAGCCTTCGTGGCGACGCCGGGACGCCGGCCGCGCTACCCGTTCCTGGACGACTGCGGATGCCGCGCCTGTGCCCTCAGGGACATCAGACACGTCCGCGACATGCTCGACTCGGTCCTGCGGCACCTTCCCCCACGGCCCCGCGCCGAACTGGGCCGCCTGGTCGCGGCCCTCGACGTCCTCTATCTGGAACGCACTCTGCCGGACCCGTTCGTCGACACCCGCCGGGTGTGGCGGCCCGGCGACTGGTGGTACCGCCGCCTCGAAGGCTGCCGGTACGCGGCGACCGGGACCGTCTGACGTGCTACCACCGCCCGCCCTGCTCACCGGTCCGGGCCGGGCGGCTCACCGCGATGTGTGGAGGCCGTCCAGGGCCGGGGGCAGCGGGTAGACGCGCTCGGAGGGGAACAGCCGCTGGGCCTTCGCCGCCTGGCCGGACCGCATCAGGGCGGCGGCCTTGCGGACCTGAGGGGTGAGGTCCGTCAGGCCGACGGTCCACTCGTTGGTGAAGGTGCGGATCAGGTGGCGGCCGATGCCAACCTGGATGCTGTAGTGGTTCAGCGCGGCCCCCCGTGGCGAGCGCTCCGGGTCCCACTGGACATGGACGGCGGCCCCGGCCACGGCCGCCGGGTCCGCCGCCGTCGGCACGGCCCGCGCCAGTGCCTCCTCCCAGCCCTCGCGGGTGATCCGCACCGCGAGCACCCGCTCCTGGCCGGACTTGCGGGCCCAGTTGCTGCGGTGCATCAGCCACAGGAACGACGGCTTGATCCACGTCATCCGCCGGAACGAGAACGGCTCGACGAAACGGCCGGCCCGCAGTGCCGCGTCGGCGATCGCGGGCGCGTACGCCTGGTAGAGCACGATCGTGCGAGCGTCGAAGTCCGCGCGGATCTCGTACTGGGAAGCCATGCACGGCACCCTGCCGGACGCCGCACGGGAGCCGCGAGCGAATTCCCTGCCGGGCTACTGCCGCTCGGCCAGGTCCGCCAGCACCTGGTGCAGCGGCTCCGTGACCCGGCGTCGGTACTCCTGGACCGACCAGCCGTTGCCGTCCGGGTCCTTGAAGTACATGAAGGTGGCGCCGTCGTCGGGGGCGTACTGGACGGGTTCGGAGACGTCGAGGCCCCGTTCGAGGAGTTCGGCGTGGGCGGCCTTGATGTCGGCGACGCAGAGCTGGAGGCCCTGGTAGGTGCCGGGGGCCGGTTTGGGGCCCTGGGCCATGTCCCAGATGGCGTCGCCGAGGGCGATGGAACAGCCGGAGCCCGGGGGAGTCAGCTGGACGATCCGCATGCCCGGCATGACCTCCTGGTCGATGTCGACATGGAAGCCGACCTTGTCCCGGTAGAAATCCCGGGCCCGGTCGATGTCGCTCACCGGCAGCGGAATCACTTCGAGGGTGTACTGCATCCCTGGTCCTCCAAGTCGCCTTTGACGGGAGTGCCTGAGCGCGGACGCGCGGCGGTCGTTCGTCAGCCGAACCGCCACCGCGTCTGGCTGAAAGGCTCCCCCTTACCGAAGCCGAAAACCGTGCCGGGCGCCACCGCGAACACGAAAGCCCGTCCCGCGCCGTGCTGAAAACACTCGTCCTGTACCTCGAAGTGCCAGAAACTGCCGTACTTGGCCTCCCACGCGGCGGCCAGCTCCCGCAGCCGTCCGTCGTCGGTCACGCGTACGGCCTCGCCCTCCACCACCAGGTCGTAGCCCTCGTCCCAGCGGTTCGTGCCGGTCGTCAGCACGACGTGCGGGTTCTCCGCGAGATTCCTCGCCTTCCGCTCCTCCGGGCCGGTGCAGAAGTGCAGCGCCCCCTGCGACCACACCGCCGGCAACGGCGTCACATGCGGCCTCCCGTCCGGCCGGACCGTCGAGATCCAGAACAGCTCGGCCCCGGACAGCCGGGCTTCGGCCTCCGGCCAGGGGACCGCGGCGGCGGTGGGGTCGCTGTAGCGGGGGTCGAGACGGGTCTGCGGGGTGCTGGTGTCCGACATGGGGTGTCACTTCCTGTCACCGGGGGCCTGTCGTCGTCACAGGGGGGACTCCGCGGGGCTCGCGAACTCATCTCACAGGGGGGCGGAGTGTTCCGCGACACGACACGACACGGCACAATGCGACACGACGCGATGCGACGCGATGCGACACCACGCGTTGTCACGGGGTCTGCGCCGGACCCAGGAACCGGGCCAGCACCGCCACCCCGACCGGCAGCGCGACCACGTAGCCGACGAGGAGCGCGATGCCCTGGTCGGCCGCCGGGGGAAGGACCCAGCTCGTCGCCGCGGCACCGAGAAGGCTCACCACGACCAACGTCGACAGGGCGGCGGTGACGGCCAGCCGACGCGGCGGGCGCCCCGCGTGGTACAGCTCGGCCGCGGGCCCGACCGCGGCGAAGCTCGTCGTGAGCGCGGCGAGATGCGGGGAGGGCTGCCACCCGATCAGCCACCCCACCAGCGCGACGACCCCGTACAGGGCGAGACCGGCGAGCTCCAGCAGCACGGTGGAGACCACCGGCTCCGACGCCGGCACCGCCGCCCACGAGGGGCGCCGCGCCGAGTCGTTCCCGCCGCCTTCGCCGCCCTCTCCCGCACCCTCTTCTCCGGCCACATCGGCAGAGTAGTCGTGAACACGGCAAACGTGGGCCGCCGGGGCGGCGGTCCCCGGCCGACCGGCGCTTCTCCCGGGCACTGCGGTTAGGCTCAAGCCCGTACGACCTTGATCGACGCAGTCGGGCGATCGGGTGAGCGGACGAGCGGGCTTGATCCGACGGGAGGCCTGGGATGACGGCGCCGGGGCGCAGGAGCAGCACGTTCTCGCGACTGCTGCGGCACGGTTTCACCGATCCGAGCGCCGCCGAGCGCCTGCTGGAGAGCGAGGAGCTGTCGGCCGTACGGAACGACCCGGTGCTGCTGGACGCGCTGGGGGCGACCGCCGACCCGAACCTCGCGCTGCTGGGCCTCGTACGGCTGCTGGAGGCGCAGCCGGACCGTACGGCCCGGCGGGCGGTGCTGGACACGCTGATAGCGGCCAAGCCGCTGCGGGACCGGCTGCTGGGGGTGCTCGGCGCGTCCGCCGCGCTCGGCGACCATCTGGCCCGGCACGCGCAGGACTGGCGGGCGCTCGTCACGTATGAGGCGCAGGACCTGCATCCGGGCGTCGAGGAGTTCGAGCGGGGGCTCGCGGAAGCCACCGACCCCGTCTCGCTCCGCGTCGCCTATCGCCGCTGTCTGCTGTCCATCGCCGCCCGTGACGTCTGCGGGACGACCGATGTCGCCCAGGCCGCCGCCGAGTTGGCCGACCTCGCCACCGCCACGCTGCGCGCCGCCCTCGCGATCGCCCGCGCCGCCGCGCCGGACGACGCGGCGCTGTGCCGGCTCGCGGTGATCGCGATGGGCAAGTGCGGCGGCCATGAGCTGAACTACGTCTCCGACGTCGACGTCATCTTCGTCGGGGAGACGGCGGACGGGGCCGACGAGCAGAAGGCGATCCGGGCGGCCACCCGGCTCGCGTCGCACATGATGCGGATCTGCTCTGAGACGACCGTCGAGGGCAGCATCTGGCCCGTCGACGCGAACCTCCGGCCGGAGGGGCGCAACGGCCCGCTCGTGCGCACCCTGAGCAGCCATCTCGCCTACTACCAACGCTGGGCGAAGACCTGGGAGTTCCAGGCACTGCTGAAGGCCCGGCCGGTCGCGGGGGACCTCGCGCTGGGCGAGGAGTACGTCGCCGCGCTCGAACCGCTCGTCTGGAAGGCGGCCGAGCGGGAGAACTTCGTGCCCGACGTGCAGCGCATGCGGCGACGGGTGATCGAGACGATCCCGGCCGCCGAGGTCGACCGGCAGCTCAAACTCGGTCCGGGCGGGTTGCGGGACGTCGAGTTCGCCGTGCAGATGCTCCAGCTGGTGCACGGGCGCGGCGACGCCTCACTGCGCAGCGGGACCACGCTCGACGCGCTGGGCGCGCTGGCCGCCGGCGGATACGTCGGGCGGACGGACGCGGCCCAGCTCGACGCCGCGTACCGCTTCCTGCGGTCCATGGAACACCGCATCCAGCTCTACCGGCTGCGCCGCACCCACCTCGTCCCCGAGGACGAGAACGACCTGCGGCGCATCGGCCGTTCGCTCGGCCTGCGCACCGACCCGGTCGCCGAGCTGAACCGCGAGTGGCGGCGCCACGCGGCCGTCGTACGCCGGCTGCACGAGAAGCTCTTCTACCGCCCGCTGCTCGACGCCGTCGCCCAACTCGCCCCCGGTGAGACCAGGTTGAGCGCCGACGCGGCCCGCGAACGCCTTGTCGCCCTCGGCTACGCCGACCCGGCCGCCGCCCTCCGCCACCTGGAGGCCCTCGCCTCCGGGGTCTCCCGCAAGGCGGCCATCCAACGCACGCTGCTGCCCGTCCTGTTGGGCTGGTTCGCGGACTCCGCCGACCCCGACGCGGGCCTGCTCAACTTCCGCAAGGTCTCGGACGCCCTCGGCCGAACCCCCTGGTATCTACGGCTGTTGCGCGACGAGGGCGCCGCCGCCGAGAACCTCGCCCGGGTCCTGTCCGCCGGGCGGCTCGCCCCCGACCTCCTCATGCGCGCCCCCGAGGCCGTCTCCCTCCTCGGCGACGGAGACGGCGTCGCCGGTGGCGCCGGCGGGCTCGAACCCCGTGAACGCGCCCATCTGGAACAGGAGATCCTCTCCGCCGTCGGCCGCGCCGACGGCGCCCAGCAGGCCGTCACGGCGGCGCGCGGTGTGCGGCGGCGCGAACTCTTCCGTACGGCCGCGATGGACATCGTCGGCTCCTACGGCACCGAGGCGTCCCCCGCCGCCGCCGACCAGGGCACCCTCGTCGACCTCGTCGGCGGCGCGGTCTCGGACTTCACGGCCGCGACCCTCGCGGGCACGCTCCGGGCCGTGGTCCGCGAACGCTGGGGCGACACCCTCCCCACCCGCTTCGCCGTCATCGGCATGGGCCGCTTCGGGGGCCATGAACTGGGCTACGGCTCCGACGCCGACGTCCTGTTCGTTCACGAGGCGAGGGAGGGCGTCGAGGAGCAGGAGGCGTCCCGCGCCGCGAACGCGGTCGTCTCCGAGATGCGCCGCCTGCTCCAGCTCCCGAGCGCCGACCCGCCCCTCATCGTCGACGCGGACCTCCGCCCCGAGGGCAAGTCGGGGCCCGTCGTAAGGACGTTGAAGTCGTACGAGGCCTACTACCGCCGCTGGTCCCTCGGTTGGGAGTCACAGGCCCTGCTGCGTGCCGAACCCGTCGCCGGGGACGAGGAGTTGGGCCGCCGCTTCATCGACCTCATCGATCCGCTCCGCTACCCGGCGGCCGGCCTCGGCGACGACGCCGTACGCGAGATCCGGCGCCTGAAGGCCCGTATGGAGTCGGAGCGGATGCCGCGCGGCGCCGACCCGACCCTCCACACCAAGCTCGGGAGGGGCGGCCTGTCGGACGTGGAGTGGACCGTCCAGCTCTTCCAACTCCGCCACGGCCACGGTGTGCCGGGTCTGCGCACGACCCGCACCCGCGCGGCCCTGGCCGCCGCCCACGCGGCCGGCCTGGTGAGCGCCGAGGACGCGGCCGTACTGGACGAGGCCTGGGTGCTGGCCACCCGCGTACGCAACGCCGTGATGCTCGTCCGCGGCCGGGCCGGCGACACCTTCCCCTCCGACGGCCGCGAACTCGCCGCCGTGGGACGGTACTTGGGGTACGGCCCCGGACACGTCGGCGACATGCTCGACGACTACCGCCGGATCACCCGGCGGGCCCGGGGCGTGGTGGACGAGCTGTTCTACGGGGGCTGACGTCTCGGGGGCGGGGCGCCCCGGCTTCACGACGACCGGACAATCGGCCGATCGGCCACCGGCGCGACGGCCGGACCGGCCGGCCCGAGCCGCCCCCGGGTCCGGCTCGCCGACCCTCCGCGCCCCGGGGTCCGGCCCGCCGAGCCCCCGCGCCGCCGAGTCAGCGCCACCCCCGCCAGCACCACCACCATCCCCACGATCACCCGGGGCCCCACCCGCTCGTCGAGGAACAGCGCCCCCAGCGCGACCGACACCACCGGCAGCAGATAGCCGACCGTCGCCGCGCTCGTCGCGCCCTCGTCCTCGATCAGACGGTAGTTGAGGTAGAAGGTCACCCCGGTGCCGAAGATCCCGAGGACGGTGACCGCGACGAGGGCGGTCGCGTCCACCCCGGCCGTGCCCGGGTTCCCGGCGGGCAGCGCGAGTGCCGTCCACCCCGTCGCCGTCAGGAGCTGCGCGGCGGAGACGGCGAGCGGGGCGTCGCGGCCCGTCAGATGGCGGCCCATGTACGCGAAGGCCATCGCGTAGCTGACGGCCGCCCCGAGCAGGGCGAGCGCGCCGCCGGTCATCAGCCCCGTCCGCTGCCAGGGCGCGAAGATCAGCAGGACTCCGGCGAAGCCGAGCAGCAGGCCGGTGAGGCGGGCGGGGGAGAGGGGGCGGTCGGTGCCGAGGAGGAGGCCGAGAAGCAGGGCCCACAGCGGTGTCGTCGCGTTGAGGACGCCCGCCGTGCCCGAGTCGACGGTCTGCTCGCCGATGCTGAACAAAGCGAACGGCAGGGCGTTGCAGAAGAAGGCCGCCACCAGCAGATGGCCCCAGACCCGGCGGTCGCGCGGCAGCCGCTGACGCGCGGCGAGGGCCAGCGCCAGCAGCACCCCGGCGCCCAGCGCGCACCGCGTGACCGTGATCTGGAGCGGGGACAGACCGTGGTTGAGGGCGAGCTTGATCCAGAGGAAGCCGGAGCCCCAGAGCAGGGCGAGCACGGCCATGCGGAGGGTGGACGCGAGAGGCATGGGAGGCATGGGTGGCATGGGCTCAACGATCGGGCGCCCAGACCCATAAGGACAAGCGAAAGATAGTGCACATACCTTTAAGCTGGTCTACATGCTCGATGTGCGGCGTATGCAGATGCTCAGGACCGTGGTGACCAGCGGCTCGGTGACGGCCGCCGCGACCTCCCTCGGCTACACCCCCTCGGCGGTGAGCCAGCAGATCGCCGCGCTGGAGAAGGAGGCCGGCACCGCGCTGCTGGAGCGGGTCGGGCGCGGGGTGCGGCCCACGCAGGCCGGACTGCTGCTCACCGAGTACGCCGACACCATCGGCCGCCAGGTCGCGGAGGCGGAGACCGCCCTGGCCGATCTGCGGGCGGGGCGCACGGGACACCTCGCCGTGCGCTACTTCGCCACGGCCGGCGCCTCCCTGGTGGCCCCCGCCGTCGCCCGGCTGCGCGCCGAGCACCCCGGCGTCCGGATCGAGCTGAAGCTCATCGACCCCGACGACCCGCTCCCGGCCGTCAGGGAGGGCCGGGCCGACCTCGCGCTCGTCGTACGGCCGCATGGCGCCGACCCCGACGGCGTACGGCTGCTGCACCTGCTCGACGACACCTACTTCGCCGTGCTGCCCGCCGCGCACCCTCTCGCCGACCGGCCCGCCCTCGCCCTGTCCGACCTCGCCGACGAGCCATGGGTCGGCAGCGAGTGGCCGGGGCCCTGTCTGGACGCCCAGCTGGAGGCGTGCGCCGAGGCGGGGTTCAGGCCCGGCTTCGTGGTGGAGAGCGAGGACTACACGACCGCGCAGGGCTTCGTCGCCGCCGGACTGGGCGTCGGCCTCATCCCCCGCCTCGGCCTCGGCAGCCCCCACCCGGACGTCGTCGTACGCCGCTTCACCGGCCCGGAACCCCGGCGCTCCATCCACGCGGCCGTACGCGCGACGGCTCCGCCGCAACCGGCCCTCAGGACGTTCGTACGGGCGCTGCGGGACGCCGCCGGGGCCTCGGGCCCGCGGCAGGCGGCACAAGCACAGCACCAGCAGGCGGCACCCGCCCCCGGCGCTACGCCTTGACCGGTTCCAGCTCCGGCTCCACGGCCCTGCCCGCCACCTGGCGCGGCAGCGCGTACGGCAGCGTCCCGTACCAGACCCGGGCCACCGTGTATCCGAAGGCGAGGCAGATCATGCCGCCCACCGCGTCCAGCCAGAAGTGGTTGGCGGTGGCGACGATCACGACCAGCGTCAGCGTCGGGTAGAGGAGACCCAGCACCCGCACCCACGGCACCGACGCCAGCGCGAAGATCGTCAACCCGCACCACAGGGACCAGCCGATGTGCATCGACGGCATCGCCGCGTACTGGTTCGACATGTTCTTCAGATCGCCGGAGGCCATCGAGCCCCAGGTCTGGTGGACGACGACCGTGTCGATGAAGTTCTCGTTGGTCATCAGACGGGGCGGGGCCAGCGGATAGAAGTAGTAGCCGACCAGGGCGACCGCGGTGGTGGCGAAGAGGACCAGACGCGTGGCCGCGTAACGACCCGGATGACTACGGTAGATCCACACGAGGACACCGAGCGTGACGATGAAGTGCAGGGTCGCGTAGTAGTAGTTCATGCCGACGATCAGCCATGTCACCGAGTTCACGGAGTGGTTGATCGACTCCTCGACCGCGATCCCGAGGTGGTGCTCCACCTTCCAGATCCAGTCGGCGTTGTTCAGCGCCTGCGTCTTCTGCTCGGGGACCGCGTTGCGGATCAGGGAGTACGTCCAGTAACTCACCGCGATCAGCAGGATCTCGAACCAGAAGCGTGGGCGTCGCGGAACCCTCAGCCGGTGCAGGAACCCCTGCCCCGGCGCATCCGTGACGGACCGCGGAGCGGCCTGCTCCCGGCCTTCCTCCAGTGTCGTCACGGTTGAGTCACCCATGGGCACAGAGTCTGCCAGATAAGCGGTACCCCACCGATCATCCTCTGGTCGGGTTCATCACGCACGTTCGTCGGGGTAGCGCCGAGAGGCGTCTCCTACGCACGTATGGCATCGCTTCCCCGTTTCTCCGTCTCAGGTACGAGACCGGTCCCCGGGGGCCGAGGCGGTCGACCCCCGCACCACCAGTTCCGGCATGAACACGAACTCACTGTGCGGCGCCGGAGTCCCGCCGATCTCCTCCAGCAGCGTACGCACCGCCGCCTGTCCCATCGCCGGGACCGGCTTGCGGACCGTCGTCAGCGGGGGATCGGTGAAGGCGATCAGCGGGGAGTCGTCGAAGCCGACGACCGAGACGTCCTGCGGCACCTGAAGACCCCGCTGCCGGGCCGCTCGGATCGCGCCCAGCGCCATCATGTCGCTCGCGCACACCACCGCCGTACAGTCCCGGTCGATGAGCGCCAGGGCCGCCGCCTGGCCGCCCTCCAGGGTGTACAGCGAGTGCTGGACCAGTTCGGACTCGACGGTCGAGGCCGCCAGGCCCAGCTGGTCCTGCATCGTCCGGACGAAGCCCTCGATCTTGCGCTGCACCGGCACGAACCGCTTCGGGCCCAGGGCCAGACCTATCCGGGTGTGCCCCAGCGACACCAGATGCGTCACCGCCAGGGACATCGCCGCCCGGTCGTCCGGCGAGATGAAGGGGGCCTGCACCTTCGGCGAGAAACCGTCCACGAGGACGAACGGCACACCCTGGGCGCGCAGTTGCTCGTAACGCTGCATGTCGGCCGAGGTGTCGGCGTGCAGACCGGAGACGAAGATGATGCCGGCGACACCCCGGTCGACGAGCATCTCCGTCAGCTCGTCCTCCGTGGAACCGCCGGGGGTCTGGGTGGCGAGGACCGGGGTGTAGCCCTGCCGGGTCAGCGCCTGGCCGATGACCTGGGCCAGGGCCGGGAATATGGGGTTCTCCAGCTCCGGGGTTATGAGGCCCACCAGACCCGCGCTGCGCTGCCGCAGCCGTACGGGCCGCTCGTAGCCCAGGACGTCGAGGGCGGCCAGAACGGACTGACGGGTGGTGGCGGCGACGCCCGGCTTCCCGTTCAGGACGCGGCTGACAGTCGCCTCACTGACCCCCGCCTGGGCTGCGATGTCGGCAAGCCGTGTGGTCACAGCACTGGACTGTACCGGCCGGGCCTGCGCTTGCCCACCGGCCCGGCGCCGGGTGCGGGCGGGGGTGCGGCCCGCTGCGGGCTGCTGCGTCATCGCGGTCCCTCGTGATTCTGGTCGGTGTCCGTGGGGGCGCCCGTGCACGGAAAGGGGTGACTTCCGCAAGACGCTGACGGGGTGATGATGTCCGCCTCCGCAAGGGATGGCAAGAGCTTGCAGAGTCTTGCACACCCGTTCCCGCACGGTCCCTCCATGGTTCGCGCGCGGCTCCCGCATGCGCTTATCCAGGGGAGACCCGGCTCTCCGCAAGGCGTCGAGCAGGTCACGGCGGAGTAACCATCACCGCTTCTTGCACTTTTTTGCTGCAAGACCTTTCGCGCCGCTTACATCGCTGTTACGTTCGGCCACGCCCGGCGGCGGCGACGGCGCGGCGGCAATCCGGTGGGACGGCAGACGGGGCCCTCCCACCCGGCACACGGGCTTTCACCCTCAAGGAGATCTCATGCGGCGTGGCATAGCGGCCACCGCGCTGGTGGCGTCGATCGCCCTCACGGCGACGGCCTGCGGCGGAAGCGACAGCGGCGACTCGGCCGACGGTCCGGTCACCATCACCTGGTGGGACACCTCCAACGCCACCAATGAGGCACCGACGTACAAGGCCTTGGTCAAGGAGTTCGAGGCCGCCAACAAGGACATCAAGGTCAAGTACGTCAACGTGCCCTTCGACCAGGCGCAGAACAAGTTCGACACCGCCGCCGGCGCCACGGGCGCCCCGGACATCCTGCGCTCCGAGGTCGGCTGGACCCCCGCCTTCGCCAAGAAGGGCTTCTTCCTGCCGCTGGACGGCACCGACGCCCTCAAGGGCCAGGACAAGTTCCAGCCCAGCCTGATCAAGCAGGCCCAGTACGACGGCAAGACCTACGGCGTCCCGTTCGTCACCGACACCCTCGCGCTGGTCTACAACAAGGCGCTCTTCGAGAAGGCCGGCATCACCGAGGCCCCGAAGACCTGGGACGACCTGAAGAAGGCCGCCGCCACGATCAAGGACAAGACGGGCGTCGACGGCTACTGGGGCTCCACCCAGGCCTACTACGCCCAGTCCTTCCTGTACGGCGACGGCACCGACACCGTCGACGTCGCCGCCAAGAAGATCACCGTCAACTCCGCCGAGGCGAAGAAGGCGTACGGCACCTGGCTGGACCTCTTCGACGGCAAGGGCCTGCACAAGGCGGACACCACCGCCGACGCCTACGCCCACATCCAGGACGCCTTCGTCAACGGCAAGGTCGCCTCGATCATCCAGGGCCCGTGGGAGATCACGAACTTCTACAAGGGCTCGGCGTTCAAGGACAAGGCCAACCTCGGCATCGCCACCGTCCCGGCCGGCGCCTCCGGCAAGGCGGGCGCCCCGACCGGCGGCCACAACCTGTCGGTCTACGCCGGCTCGGACAAGGCGAAGCAGGAGGCGTCGCTGAAGTTCATCGACTTCATGACCTCGGCGAAGTCCCAGGAGACCATCGCCCTGAAGAACTCCACGCTGCCCACCCGTGACGACGCCTACACCGCCGAGGTCAAGGCCGACCCGGGCATCGCCGGCTACCAGACCGTCCTCGCCGCCGCCCAGCCGCGCCCCGAGCTGCCCGAGTACAGCTCCCTGTGGGGCCCGCTCGACACCGAGCTGCTCGCGATCGCCGGCGGCAAGACGTCCCTGGACAAGGGCCTGGGCAACGCGGAGACCGCGATCGCCAAGCTGGTCCCGGACTTCAGCAAGTGACCCCGAGTGACCGCCGCATCCGCCTGGAGCAGTACCGGGGGACGGATGCGGCGGTCACCGGCCTGTCGCCCCGGCGGCCCGGCCCCAGAGCAGACCTGCCCCCGATCTTCCAGTGATCTTCCAGAAGGTGTCGAACGATGACAGTCGCCATCGACCGAGCGACCGGCAAGCGCCGAGGTGAACCGGGCGGGCGCCCGGGCCGGCTGACGCGCCTGAGGCAGTCGTACCAGCGGTACTGGTACGCGTACGCGATGATCGCCCCCGTGGTCGTCGTGCTCGGCGTCCTGGTGCTGTACCCCCTGGCGCGCGGCTTCTATCTCACCCTCACCAACGCCAACAGCCTCAACTCGGCGCGCACGATCGGCGTCAACCACATCGAGGCCACCTACGAGTTCATCGGCTTCGACAACTACGCCGACATCCTGTGGGGCCCGACCTCGTACGACCGCTTCTGGTCGCACTTCATCTGGACGATCGTCTGGACGGCCCTGTGCGTCGCCCTGCACTACGTCATCGGCCTCGGCCTCGCGCTGCTGCTCAACCAGAAGCTGCGCGGCCGCACCTTCTACCGGCTGATCCTGGTCCTGCCGTGGGCCGTGCCCACCTTCGTCACCGTCTTCGGCTGGCGGTTCATGCTCGCCGACGGCGGTGTCATCAACGCCGCCCTCGAAACGCTGCACCTGCCGGCGCCGCAGTGGCTGGAGGACACCTTCTGGCAGCGGTTCGCCGCGATCATGGTCAACACCTGGTGCGGGGTGCCGTTCATGATGGTCTCGCTGCTCGGCGGACTCCAGTCCATCGACTCCACGCTCTACGAGGCCGCCGAGATGGACGGCGCGAGCGCCTGGCAGCGCTTCCGGTACGTCACCCTGCCGGGCCTGCGCTCCGTCAGCTCCACCGTCGTCCTGCTCGGCGTCATCTGGACGTTCAACCAGTTCGCCGTCATCTTCCTGCTGTTCGGCGACACCGCCCCCGAGGCACAGATCCTCGTGACCTGGGCGTACTACCTCGGCTTCGGACAGCAGCCGCGTGACTTCGCGCAGTCGGCGGCCTACGGCATCCTGCTGCTGGCCATCCTGATCGTCTTCACCTCCGTCTACCGCCGCTGGCTGAACCGCGATGAGCAGCAGCTCGCGATCTGAGGCAGGAGCCCCCATGAGCACCACGACGCCCACCAACGTCACGACCACGGCTTCGGCGGACTCCTCGTCGGCGCGGTCCGCCGGCGGCACGCCCCCGCGCGCCACCCGCCGACGCGGTGAGAACAGCCTCGCCGGCTCCCTCGCCTCCCACGCGATCCTCGTCGTGGCGAGCCTGGCCGCGCTCTTCCCGATCGCCTGGCTGGTCTTCCTGTCCCTCGGCCCGGACAAGGACGATTACCTGCATCCCGGGCGCATCTTCGGCAAGATGACGTTCGCCAACTATTCGTACGTGCTCCAGGAGACACCGTTCTTCGACTGGCTGGTCAGTACGCTCGTCGTCTCGCTCGGCACCACCGTCATCGGGGTGCTGATCGCGGCGACCACCGGCTACGCCGTCTCCCGTATGCGCTTCCCGGGCTACCGGAAGTTCATGTGGGTGCTCCTGGTCACGCAGATGTTCCCGGTGGCCGTCCTGATGGTGCCGATGTACGAGATCCTGTCGGAACTGAAGCTCATCGACAGCTACCTCGGCCTCATCCTCGTCTACTGCTCGACGGCCGTGCCGTACTGCGCCTGGCTGCTCAAGGGCTACTTCGACACGATCCCCTTCGAGATCGACGAGGCGGGCCGCGTCGACGGGCTGACCCCCTTCGGCACGTTCGCCCGGCTGATCCTGCCGCTCGCCAAGCCGGGTCTCGCGGTCGCCGCGTTCTACAGCTTCATCACCGCGTTCGGGGAGGTCGCCTTCGCCTCGACGTTCATGCTGTCCGACACGAAGTACACGTTCGCCGTCGGTCTGCAGAGCTTCGTCAGCGAACACGACGCCCAGCGCAACCTGATGGCCGCCACCGCGGTGCTGGTCGCCATACCGGTGTCGGCGTTCTTCTACCTGGTGCAGAAGAACCTGGTCACCGGGTTGACGGCGGGCGGCACCAAGGGATGACCGCCCGGCTGAGCCGCGAGGGGCCGTCGGTTGTCCGCGGCTCGGTGGGGCTTCTCGCGCAGTTCCCCGCGCCCCTGAAGGGCTTGCGCCCCTCAAAGGGTGCCCGAAGACACGAGGCGGTCGCGGTGGCCATCCGACCCCGCTGTCACCGCGACCGTCTCGTCACACCAGCCGCCGTACACATGTAAGACGACCTGTGCCCCCGTTACGTATCAAGGACGCCATGAGCCAGCAGCACTCCGCCGACACGGCCCCGACCTCCGCCGTCGCCACCGTCGCCCAGCGCAGCGACTGGTGGCGCGACGCGGTCATCTACCAGGTCTATCCGCGCAGCTTCGCCGACAGCAACGGCGACGGCATGGGTGACCTGGAGGGCGTACGTTCCCGACTCCCGTACCTGCGTGACCTGGGCATCGACGCCGTATGGCTGAGCCCCTTCTACGCCTCCCCGCAGGCCGACGCCGGCTACGACGTCGCCGACTACCGCGCGGTGGACCCCATGTTCGGCAACCTGCTGGACGCCGACGCGCTGATCCGCGACGCCCACGACCTGGGCCTGCGCATCATCGTCGACCTGGTCCCCAACCACTCCTCCGACCAGCACGAGTGGTTCAAGCGGGCGGTGGCGGAGGGCCCGGGCTCGCCGCTGCGCGACCGCTACCACTTCCGTGAGGGCAAGGGCGCGCACGGCGAACTCCCGCCCAACGACTGGGAGTCCATCTTCGGCGGCCCGGCCTGGACGCGGGTGACGGAACCGGACGGCACTCCCGGCGCCTGGTATCTGCACCTCTTCGCCCCGGAGCAGCCCGACTTCAACTGGGACCACCCGGCGGTCGGCGACGAGTTCCGCTCCATCCTCCGCTTCTGGCTCGACATGGGCGTCGACGGCTTCCGTATCGACGTCGCCCACGGCCTGGTCAAGGCGGACGGCCTCCCGGACCTCGGCGCCCACGACCAGCTGAAGCTGCTGGGCAACGATGTCATGCCGTTCTTCGACCAGGACGGCGTCCACGCGATCTACCGCGAGTGGCGCCTCGTCCTCGATGAGTACGCGGGCGACCGCATCTTCGTCGCGGAGGCGTGGACCCCGACGGTGGAGCGCACCGCGAACTACGTCCGCCCCGACGAACTCCACCAGGCCTTCAACTTCCAGTACCTGGGCACGGCTTGGGACGCGGCGGAGCTGAAGGTCGTCATCGACCGCACCCTGGACGCGATGCGCCCGGTGAACGCCCCCGCCACCTGGGTCCTGTCGAACCACGACGTGACCCGCCACGCGACGCGCTTCGCCAACGAACCGGGCCTCGGAACGCAGATCCGCCTGGCGGGCGACCGTGAACTGGGCCTGCGCCGCGCCCGCGCCGCCTCCCTGCTGATGCTGGCGCTGCCGGGCTCGGCCTACGTCTACCAGGGCGAGGAACTGGGCCTCCCGGACGTCGTCGACCTCCCGGACGAGGTCCGCCAGGACCCGGCGTACTTCCGGGGCGCCGGCCAGGACGGCTTCCGCGACGGCTGCCGGGTCCCGATCCCCTGGACCCGCACCGGCTCGTCCTACGGCTTCGGCACGGGCGGCTCCTGGCTGCCGCAGCCCGCCGAGTGGGGCGACCTGAGCGTGGAGTCCCAGACGGGGGTCACGGACTCTACCCTGGAGCTGTACCGCACGGCCCTGTCCGTCCGCCGCGAACAGCCCGGCCTCGGCGCCGGCGACGCGGTGGAATGGCTCAAGTCCCCCACCGGCGTCCTCGCCTTCCGCCGCGGCGACTTCGTCTGCGCCGCGAACACCACGTCCGAGGCCGTCACGATCCCTGCGTACGGCCGCATCCTGCTCGCCAGCGGCGAGGTGACGATCGCGGAGGACGAGGCGAAGCTGCCGGGGGACACTACGGTCTGGTGGACGACCGGCTGAGCGTCCGTCCCGCGAGGACGCCGACCGCGGGATGTCCGCGGTCGGCTTCGGGGCCCGCCGCCCGATGGGGCGGCGGGCCCTGAGGTTTTTGTCCGGGGCGCGAGTCGCCGCCAACTGCGGCCAGAAGGCGGCGGATTGTGCGAGGCGGCAGCGTGTAGTGTCCCGTTGCGTGCTGGCTGAACGACGACGCCGACTCATCTTGCGCGCCCTGCGTTCCGGCGGCACCGCCTCCGTGGCCGACCTCGCCGAGCAGCTCGACTCCAGCGCGGCCACCATCCGCCGTGACCTCCTGAAGCTGGAGGCGGACGGGTTGCTCACCCGTGTCCATGGGGGAGCGGTCATCGACGAGGAGCGAGCTCCCTTCGACGAGGCCGCCGAGGTTCTGGTGGCGGAGAAGGACGCCATCGCCGCCCAGGCGGCCACGATGATCGAGGACGGACAGTCGGTCATTCTCGACAGCGGCACGACGGTCCACCGGCTGGCCCTACAGCTGCACGGTCGCCGGATCACCGTGATCACCAACAACCTCGCGGTGTACGACGAACTCATCGACGACGAGAACATCGACCTGATGCTGCTCGGCGGCATGGTCATCCGTGAGTCACGCATGCTGGACGGCTTCATGGCGGAGGACAACCTCCGCCAGGTTCACGCCGACTGGTTGTTCATGGGCGCCTGTGGTCTCCGCCCCGGGGGCCAGGTCATGGACACCACCGTGGCCGAGGTGCCGGCCCGCCGCGCCATGATCGCCGCCGGCGACAAAGTGGTGCTCCTGGCCGACAGAAGCAAGTTTCCGGGGACCGGCATGGTGAAGATCTGCGGCCCCGAGGATCTGGACGCGCTCATCACCACCGCACCGGAGGACGACGCGACCTGTGTGGCCCTGCGCGAGGCCGGAGTGAGGGTCGTACCGACAGCTCCGGCCGCAGTCGACGGCTGAGGCCGACAAAGCGACCTGTACCGCTGTGCCGTCCGGTCTGGACGCCCCCAGTCCGGTGGTTGTCCGGGACCGGCCCCGGCACCTAGCCGCTCAGCCCCAGCTCACCCGCCCGTACCCCCGCCTGGAACCGTGACCCCGCGTCGAACGCGTCGAGCAGTTCGGCGACCCGGCGGCGGTAGGTGCGCAGGGACATGCCGAGTTGCCGGGCGGCCGTCTCGTCGGTGGCGCCCGAGCCCAGTGCGCGCAGGACCCTTCGGCTGCCGGCGTCGAGGTGGGGCTGCTCGCCACGCAGGAAGGTCTTGAGGTCGGTCGCGGTCTCCCAGGCGGCTTCGAACAGGGCGTAGACACCGCCGACCAGGGTGGGGGCGGTGGTGAGGGTGTACTGGCGGCCGCCGGGGGAGTCCAGGCCGGCAAGGATCGCGAAGCGGTGGTCGATGATGATCGTCTCGTGGGGGAGTGCGGTGGCGGCGATCCGCACCTGGGCGCCCCTGTCGGCGAGTTCGGTCAGGTGCTCGCGGCTGTGTTCGTCGGCCAGCGCGGCCGGGCTGAGCAGCTTGCGGATGCGGTGAGGGCCGCCGCTCCGCAGCCGGGCCCGTGCGGTCTGCCGGGCTGCGGGGCGGGGCCAGGTGGCGAGATCGCGGGCGGCGCAGACGAACTCCTCCTGGACGGAGGAGAACAGATGCTCGGTACGGGTGAGGAGTTCCAGGTCACCGCGGATCGTCACGATCTCTGCCACCCCGCCATTCTGCCCGATGGCAGCAAGCTGCCAGCGGTTCGCGGCCCGAACGCCGTGGCACCCAGGCTGAGTTCATGAGCGATGACTTCCGCCTGGGCGGCGACCTTCCCGTCAACCGCGTCGGCTTCGGTGCCATGCGCCTGCCCACCAACACCTTCCACGGCCCGGCCCGCGACCCCGGGACCGGGCGTGCCGTCCTGCGCCGAGCCGTCGAGCTGGGCGTCAACCACATCGACACCGCCGCCTTCTACGCCAGCGGCGACGGCACCGTCCGCGCCAACGCCCTGATCCGTGAGGCCCTCCATCCCTACCCGGCCGACCTGGTCATCGCCACGAAGGTGGGCCCGCTCCGCACCCCCGAGGGCGGTCTGGCCGCGACCACCGACCCCGCGCACCTCAGGCCGCTGGTCGAGGAGAACCTCGAAACCCTCGGCGTCGACCGTCTCGATCTCGTCTACCTGCGCATCGGGGGCGTAGGCCTGCCGCCGCACGGTGAGTCCGTCGCCGCACGCTTCGAGGCCCTGGCCGCGCTGCGCGAGGAGGGCCTGATCCGCCACCTCGGCCTGAGCCATGTCGACGCCGGCCACCTCGCCGAGGCCCGCACGATCGCCCCCGTCGCGGCGGTCCAGAACCACTTCCACGCCGACAAGCGCGACGACACCGCTCTCCTGTCCGCCTGCGACGAGGCCGGCGTCGCCTTCGTGCCGTTCTTCCCGCTCGGCGGCGGCCTCACCGACCTCACCGGCGACCGCATCACCGAGGTCGCGGAACGGCACGACGCCACGGTCCCTCAGATCGCCCTTGCCTGGCTGCTCGCCACCTCTCCCGTCACCCTGGCCATCCCCGGCACCGGCTCCCTCGCCCACCTGGAGGAGAACACCGCCGCCGGGTCGATCGCCCTCACCGGGGAGGATCTCGCTGACCTCTCCTGACGGAGAGCCGACCTCTCCTGACGGCGACGAGGGCCTGCGGCTCCACCCCAACACCCCACCCCGTGAAGAGATTTCGGGCGCGTGAAGAAGGTGTGTCCGGAGGGTTGACCGTTTGACAAGTGGACTCGTACCTTCCTCTCGGTTGAAAGTTTTCAGCCATCTTGCAGCAAGAAACGTCAGCGGATCTTGCGTGGATCGCTTCGGGTCCCCAGCCCTCCCGATCCTTCGGACACCTTCAACGGAGAAGGACCCCACACATGACCAGCAGAACCCTCTCCGGCGCGCTCGCTCTCGCGGCGGGCGCGTCGATCGCGCTCGCGGTGCCCGCGGGGAGCGCGTACGCGTCGCCGCCCGGGACCAAGGACGTGACCGCCGTCCTGTTCGAGTGGAACTTCGCCTCCGTCGCCAAGGAGTGCACCAACACCCTCGGCCCGAACGGCTACGGCTACGTCCAGGTCTCGCCGCCCGCCGAGCACATACAGGGCTCGCAGTGGTGGACGTCGTACCAGCCCGTCAGCTACAAGATCGCCGGGCGGCTCGGGGACGCCACCGCCTTCCAGAACATGGTCAACACGTGTCACGCGGCCGGAGTCAAGGTCGTCGTCGACACGGTCATCAACCACATGTCGGCGGGGAGCGGCACGGGCACCGGTGGCTCGTCGTACACGAAGTACAACTACCCCGGCCTCTACTCCTCCTTCGACTTCGACGACTGCACCGCCACCATCAGCGACTACACCAACCGCGCCAACGTCCAGAACTGCGAGCTCGTCACCCTCGCCGACCTGGACACCGGTGAGAACTACGTGCGGTCGGCCATCGCCGGGTACATGAACAGCCTGCTCGGCTACGGCGTCGACGGCTTCCGGATCGACGCCGCCAAGCACATCCCCGCCGCCGACCTCGCCGACATCAAGTCCCGGCTGAGCAACACCTCCGTGTACTGGAAGCAGGAGGCCATCTTCGGCTCCGGGGAAGCCGTGCAGCCGAGCGAGTACACCGGCAACGGGGACGTACAGGAGTTCCGGTACGCCTTCGACCTCAAGCGGGTCTTCAACAGCGAGAACCTCGCCTATCTGAAGAACTACGGCGAGGGCTGGGGGTACATGAGCAGATCCGTCGCCGGGGTCTTCGTCGACAACCACGACACCGAACGCAACGGCTCCACCCTCAGCTACAAGGACAACGCCACCTACACGATGGCCAACGTCTTCATGCTGGCCTACCCGTACGGCGCGCCCGACATCAACTCCGGCTACGAGTTCTCCTCCACCGACGCCGGGCCGCCCAACAACGGTACGGTCAACGCCTGCTGGCAGGACGGGTGGAAGTGCCAGCACGCCTGGCCGGAGATCATGCGCATGGTCCCCTTCCGCAACGCCACCCGCGGTGAGGCCGTCACCAACTGGTGGGACAACGGCAACGACGCGATCGCCTTCGGACGCGGCAGCAAGGGCTTCGTGGCCATCAACCACGAGTCGGGCAGCCTCAGTCGTACGTACCAGACCTCCCTCGCGGCCGGCACGTACTGCAACGTGCAGAACAACACGACGGTCACCGTGAACGGCTCCGGCCAGCTCACCGCCACCCTCGCCTCCAACACGGCCCTCGCGATCTACGCGGGCAAGTCCAGCTGCTGAGCCACCCCGCCTGTAAGTCCTTACCGTTACTTTCAAGCCTCTTGCTGAAAAGCTTTCGGCGGCGATACGGTCGCGCGGGGTCGGACCCACCAGAGCCGTCATCGCAAGGAGTCCATCCGTGATACCGAGATGGCCGACGCCGTCGAGGCGCCGTACCGCCCACGCCGGACGGGCCGCAGTGGTCGGCGCGGTCACCGTGACCGCGCTGACCGCAGCGCTCGTCCAGCCCCTCGCGGCCGGGGCCGCGACCCCGCCCGCACCGCCGTCCGACGCGAAGCTGGCGAAGAGCGCCGCGCGTCACGACCTCACCCGTGAGCAGTTCTACTTCGTCCTGCCGGACCGTTTCGCCAATGGAGACAAGGCGAACGACAAGGGCGGTCTCACCGGCACGCGCCTCGCGACCGGCTACGACCCCACCGACAAGGGCTTCTATCAGGGCGGCGACCTCAAGGGCCTGACCAAGAAGCTCGACTACATCAAGGGCCTCGGCACCACCTCCATCTGGATGGCCCCCATCTTCAAGAACCAGCCCGTGCAGGGGACGGGGGCCGACGCCTCCGCCGGCTACCACGGTTACTGGATCACCGACTTCACCCAGGTCGACCCGCACTTCGGCACCAACAAGGACCTGGAGACCCTGATCTCCAAGGCCCACGCCAAGGGCATGAAGGTCTTCTTCGACGTCATCACCAACCACACCGCCGATGTCGTCGACTACGAGGAGAAGTCCTACGACTACCTCTCCAAGGGCGCGTTCCCCTATCTGACCAAGGACGGGAAGCCCTTCGACGACGCCGACTACGCGGACGGCGACACCGACTTCCCGTCCGTCGACCGGGAGTCGTTCCCCAAGACCCCCGTCGTCCCCGCCGCCAAGAAGAACGCCAAGGTCCCCTCCTGGCTCAACGACCCGACGATGTACCACAACCGGGGCGACTCCACCTGGGCCGGAGAGTCCGCCACCTACGGCGACTTCGTCGGGCTGGACGACCTGTGGACCGAGCGTCCCGAGGTCGTCTCCGGGATGGAGAAGATCTACGAGAAGTGGGTGCGGGACTTCCGAATCGACGGCTTCCGGATCGACACCGTGAAGCACGTCAACACGGAGTTCTGGACCCAGTGGGCCACCGCGCTCGACGCGTACGCCGCGAAGAAGGGCCGCGACGACTTCTTCATGTTCGGCGAGGTCTACTCCGCCGACACCTCCGTGACCTCCCCGTACGTCACCCAGGGCCGCCTCGACTCCACGCTCGACTTCCCCTTCCAGGACGCGGCACGGGCGTACGCCTCCCAGGGCGGCAGTGCGCAGAGGCTCGCCTCGGTGTTCGGGGACGACTACAAGTACACGACCGACAAGGCCAACGCGTACGAGCAGGTCACCTTCCTCGGCAACCACGACATGGGCCGCATCGGGACCTTCCTCAAGCAGGACGACGCGGGGGCGAGCGACGCCCAGTTGGTCAAGAAGGCCGGGCTCGCCAACGAGCTGATGTTCCTCAGCCGCGGCAACCCCGTCATCTACTACGGCGACGAGCAGGGCTTCACCGGCGCGGGCGGTGACAAGGACGCCCGCCAGACGCTGTTCGCCTCCAAGGTCGCCGACTACCTGGACGACGACCAGCTCGGCACGGACCGGACGCACGCCTCCGACGCGTACGACACGAGAGCACCGCTCTACCGGCAGATCAGTGCTCTCGCCAAGCTCCGCAAGGCCAACCCGGCTCTCGCCGACGGCGTCCAGACCGAGCGCTACGCGGCCGACGGCGCGGGCGTCTACGCCTTCTCCCGCACCGACGCCAAGACCGGCACCGAGTACGTCGTCGCCTTCAACAACGCGGGCGAGGCGAAGAAGGCCACCTTCGCGACCGGTTCGGCCCGCATGGTCTTCAAGGGCATCCACGGGACCGACGCCAAGGTGACGAGCGGCGCCGACAAGAAGGTCACCGTCACCGTCCCGGCCGGGTCCGCGATCGTCCTCAAGGCCGCCGGCCCGCTCGCGAAGCCCGCCACCAAGCCCTCCCTCACCCTCAAGGCCCCGGCCACCGGCGCCACCGGCACGGTCGAGATCAGCGCCGACGTTGGGGGAGGGGGAGAGCTCAACCGTGTCGTCTTCGCCGCCCAGGTCGGCAACGGCGAGTGGCGGACGCTGGGCTCCGCCGACCACGCCCCGTACCGGGTCACCCAGACGGTCGGGAAGCGGGTTGCCGCCGGAACGGCCCTGCGGTACAAGGCGGTTGTGATCGACAGGACAGGACGTACGGCGAGCGCCACCGCGACCTCCACCACCGGCGCCCCACCCGCCCCCGAGGTCCCCACCGCCTCCTCGCGCGACTACGCGATCGTCCACTACAAGCGCGCCGACGGCGACTACACCGACTGGCGGCTCTACGCCTGGGGCGACATCGCCGAGGGGGAGGGGACGACCTGGCCGGACGGCCATGACTTCGTCGGGCGGGACGCGTACGGCGCCTTCGCCTACGTCAAGCTCAAGCCCGGGGCCTCGAACGTCAGTTACCTCGTGATCGACAAGGACGGCACCAAGGACGTCCCCGCCGACCGTTCGATCGACGTCACCAGGACGGGTGAGATCTGGGTCGAACAGGGCAAGGAGGCCGTACGGACGGAGAAGCCCACGGCCGAGTACCCGGAGCAGGACAAGAGCAAGGCCGTCCTGCACTACCACCGCGCCGACGGGAACTACGCCGGCTGGGGCCTGCACGTCTGGTCCGGTGCCGCGAACCCCACGGACTGGTCGAAGCCGCTGGAGCCGGTGCGGACCGACGCCTACGGTGCCGTCTTCGAGGTACCGCTCACCGACGGGGCCACCAGCCTCAGTTACATCATCCACAAGGGCGACGAGAAGGATCAGTCCGCCGACCAGGCACTCGACCTCAAGGCCGACGGCCACGAGGTGTGGCTGCTCAACGGCCAGGAGAAGTACCTCCTCCCGCAGCCGGCCGGCTCCGCCGCCGCCCTCGACCTCACCACCTCCAAGGCGGTCTGGATCGACCGGAACACCGTCGCCTGGAACGGCGACGACACCGCCGCCTCCACCCAGCTCCTGTACTCCCGCACGGGATCGATCACGGCGAAGGACGGCACGCTCACCAGCACCGACGAGCGGTGGCTCCGCCTCACCAAGTCGGCCCTCACCGACGCACAGAAGGCGAAGTTCCCGCACCTGAAGTCGTACACCGCCTGGACCGTCGACCCACGCGACCGCGACCGGGTCCGCGAGGCCCTGCGTGGTCAGCTCGTGGCCTCACAACGGGCCGCGAACGGGGCCGTGTTGGCGGCCACGGGTGTCCAGATCGCGGGCGTGCTCGACGACCTGTACGGAGCGGCGGCGGACGCCGACCTCGGCCCGACCTTCCGCGACGGGCGTCCCACGCTCGCCGTCTGGGCCCCCACGGCACAGTCGGTGAAGCTCGACCTCGACGGCAGGACGCTCCCCATGAAGCGGAACGACACCACCGGTGTCTGGTCCGTCACCGGTGAGAAGTCCTGGAAGAACAAGCCCTACCGGTACGTCGTGAAGGTGTGGGCGCCGAGCGTCGCCAAGGTCGTCACCAACAAGGTCACCGACCCGTACTCCGTCGCCCTGACCGCCGACTCCGAGCGCAGCCTCGTCGTCGACCTCGGCGACAAGTCCCTCGCCCCGGCCGGCTGGTCGTCGTACCCGAAGCCGAAGGCCGTACCGCTGAAGGACGCGCGGATCCAGGAACTGCACGTCCGGGACTTCTCCATCGACGACAAGACCGTGCCCGCGAAGGACAAGGGGACCTACCTCGCCTTCACCGACAAGGCGAGCGACGGCTCGAAGCATCTGCGGAAGCTGGCGAAGGCGGGCACGTCGTACGTGCACCTCCTCCCCGTCGCCGACATCGCCACCATCCCCGAGCGGAAGGCGGACCAGGCGACCGTCGACTGCGACCTCGGTTCGTACGCCGCCGACTCCGACGAGCAGCAGAAGTGCGTGGCGAAGGCCGCGGCGAAGGACGGCTACAACTGGGGCTACGACCCGTACCACTACACGGTCCCGGAGGGCTCGTACGCGACCGACCCGGACGGTACGCGGCGCACGGTCGAGTTCCGGAAGATGGTGAAGGCACTCAACGGCGACGGCCTCGGGGTCGTCCTCGACGTGGTCTACAACCACACCCCGGCCAGCGGCCAGGCCGACAAGAGCGTCCTCGACAAGGTGGTCCCGGGCTACTACCACCGGCTCCTCGCCGACGGTTCGGTCGCCACCTCCACCTGCTGCGCCAACACCGCGCCCGAGAACACCATGATGGGCAAGCTGGTCGTCGACTCGATGGTCACCTGGGCCAGGGAGTACAAGGTCGACGGGTTCCGCTTCGACCTGATGGGCCACCACCCGAAGGCCAACATCCTCGCCGTCAGGAAGGCCCTCGACGCGCTGACGCTCAAGAAGGACGGCGTCGACGGGAAGAAGATCATCCTGTACGGGGAGGGCTGGAACTTCGGCGAGGTCGCCGACGACGCGCGCTTCGTCCAGGCCACGCAGAAGAACATGGCCGGGACGGGCATCGCGACCTTCTCCGACCGGGCCCGTGACGCGGTGCGCGGCGGCGGCCCCTTCGACGAGGACCCCGGCGTCCAGGGCTTCGCGTCCGGCCTCTACACCGAGCCCAACTCCTCGGAGGACAACGGCACTCCGGCCGAGCAGAAGGCCCGGCTGCTGCACTACCAGGACCTCATCAAGGTCGGCCTGAGCGGCAACCTCGCGAACTACCGGTTCACCGACACCGACGGCAAGGAGGTCAAGGGCTCCGAGGTCGACTACAACGGGGCGCCCGCCGGATACGCGGACGCGCCCGGCGACGCCCTCGCCTATGTCGACGCCCACGACAACGAGTCGCTGTTCGACGCGCTGGCCTTCAAGCTCCCGAAGTCGACCAGCGCCGCCGACCGGGCCCGGATGCAGGTCCTCGCCATGGCGACGGCCGCCCTCTCGCAGGGCCCGGCGCTCTCCCAGGCGGGCACCGACCTGCTGCGTTCCAAGTCGCTCGACCGGAACTCGTACGACAGCGGCGACTGGTTCAACGCGATCCACTGGGACTGCCGGGACGGCAACGGCTTCGGACGCGGACTGCCCCTCGCGGCCGACAACCAGTCCAAGTGGCCTTACGCCAAGCCCCTGTTGACCTCGGTCGGCGTCGGCTGCGAACAGATCGAGGGGGCCTCGGCGGCCTACCGGGACCTGCTGAGGATCCGTACGACGGAGGACGTGTTCTCCCTCGACACGGCAGGACAGGTGCAGTCGAAGCTCTCGTTCCCGCTGTCGGGGAAGGACGAGACACCGGGCGTGATCACCATGGAACTCGGCGACCTCGTCGTCGTCTTCAACGCCACTCCCGAGAAGCGGAAGCAGACCGTCAAGGATCTGGCCGGCAAGGGCTACGCCCTGCATCAGGTACAGGCGACGGGTGCGGACTCTACCGTCCGGGACTCCTCCTACGAAGCGGAATCGGGGACGTTCGTCGTTCCGGGGCGGACCGTGGCGGTATTCGCACGATCCGATCGGTAGGGCGCTAGTTTGGTGGTGCGGGCGGACGGGGACCGCTCGCACCACCCCTGTTACCGCGACGACGAGAGCCCGATGAGCCTGCTGTCCGACGAAGCAAGCACCACGGTCCTGGTGGTCGACGACGCGGCCGCCAGCCGGTACGCCATGGGCGCGGTGCTCCGTAGGGCCGGGCACAGCGTCGTCCCTGTCGCCAGCGCCGGCGAGGCACTCACCGAACTCGACCTGCGGCTCCGCTCGGGAGCCCTGCCCGACGTGGCCCTCGTCGACGTCGGTCTCCCCGACATGAGCGGCTTCGAACTGTGCCGCCGACTCAAGGCCCAGCCCCCGACGGCGGCCCTGCCCGTCGTCCACTTCTCCGCCGCCTCCGTGGCCCCCAGCGACCGCTGCCGGGGACTGGACGCGGGCGGCGAGGCCTATCTGACGGTCCCCGCCGAGCCGGAGGAGATCCAGGCGGTCGTCCGCGCGGCCGTCCGCGGCGCCCGTATGCGCAACGGCGCCGAGGCCCTCGTACGACGGCTCACGCTGCTGTCCGAGACCATCGTCGACGTCCAGGCCGCCCGCACCCTGGAGGAGCTGGCCTCGGCCGCCGCCGAGGGGGCCGCCCGGCTCACCCGGTCGCCCGCCGCCGTGTTCGTGCTCGGGGAGGACGGCCACCTCTACCGCGGCACCTCCCGGGCCCGGGCCCGCACCACCCTCCCCGACGCCAGCGCGCACGAGGCCGTGGCCCGGCTCATCCGCCGCGTCACCGACGGCAACCCCGGACCGCACGACACCGTCGTCCCCGCGCCCCTGTGGCCGCCGGGCTTCTTCCGGCCCGGCGTCACCGAGGACGCCCGGCTGGTCCTCGCCCGCACCGAGAGCGGTACGCCCGTCTGCGTCGCCACCCCCGTGCGCGGCGCCCGGGGCGCGACGGCCGGCACCACGGGCCTGGTCGCCCGCCTCGCCCAGGCCACCGCCCTGGCCGCGCAGCCCCTGCTCATGTACCAGGTCGAGCGTCATGTCGCGCTCACCCTCCAGCACAGCTTCCTGCCCAAGCGGGTGCCCGAGTTCCCCGGCCTCGAAGTGGTCGTCCGGTACGTCCCAGCGTCCCGCCAGACCGAGATCGGCGGCGACTTCTACGCGGCGCTGTCCACCCCCGGCGGTGTCCTCACCGCCGTCGGCGACGTCGTCGGGCACTCACTGGACGCGGCCACCGTGATGGTCGAGATCCGCCACGCCCTGCGCGCCTACTGCGTCGAACAGTCCGACCCCGTGACGCTCGCCCGACGGCTCGACCGGATGCTCCAGCACTACCACCCCGACGTCACCGCGACCGTCTGTCTCGCCCTCGTCGAGCCGGGCAGCGGGCGCGTACGGATCGCCAACGCGGGCCACATCCCGCCGCTGATCGTCCGCGACTCCGGCGAGGCCGAGTATGTGAAGGCCGCCGGTCCGCTCCTCGGGCTCGGCCTCGACCGGCCCGAGCCCACGGAGACGGTGCTGTGGCCGACCGACCGGCTGCTCATGGTCACGGACGGGCTGGTGGAGACCCGGGGCATCGATCTCTCGCTCTCCCTGGAGCAGTTGCGGGCCGCCGCGGCGGACGCCCCGGGCGGGACGGTCGCGCTGTGCGACACGTTGCTGCACTGCTTCGGGCGGGACCGGGAGGACGACATCGCGATGCTGGCGTTGCGCCTGCGGCTAGGCTGACCGGGTCTTTGTTGCCGACCTTGTTGTGAGGGGCGCCCCATGCCGCAGATCACCGTGGATTACTCCGCCGTTCTCTCCGAGGGCTTCGACCGGCCCGCGTTCGCCAAGGCCCTGCACGAAGAGGTCGTACGGACCGCCGCCGCGAAGCCGGAGGCCTGCAAGACGCAGTTCAGGCCTGGTGCGGACACGACCGTGGGGGCCGACACCGAGGGGCACGCGATCGTGCATGTCACGCTCGGGCTGCTCGCGGGGCGCACCGACGAGACGAAGGTGGCGTTGACGGAGAATGTGCTGGAGCTGCTTCGGGAGTACGTGAAGGTGGGGGACGGGCTGGCGTTTCACGCGTCGGCGGAGGTGCGGGACCTTGATCCGTCGTACCGGAAGTTCGAGATCTAGGTAGATCTGGACAGACCTAGGCGCCGTTGGGGCTTCTGGGGCGTTGTCGGCTGCGGGTGCGTCGTGGTTGTTCGCGCAGTTCCCCGCGCCCCTCAAGAGCAAAAAGATCAGGCGCGCCCCAGAGCTACCAGGCGCCCTGCCAGATCGCTGAACGGCCCGTCCGCCGGTTCCTCCGCGAGGATCTTGCGGAGCAGGGCGGCCATTTCCTCGTCCTGGGCCGCGCTTACCGCTGCCAGGGCCGCGAAGTCGTGGACGAGTTGGATCTCCAGTTCCGCTCGCGGGATGCGGCGGCCGTCCAGCCAGAGGAGGGCCGTGGACTCGGCGAGGGAGATCCAGGAGCGGATGACGAGTTCGAGGCGGGCGGGAGCGGCGTCGGCGTCCAGGTGCGCGTCCAGGTGCGAAAGGATCTGGACATAGGCGGCCTGGCGTACGCCGTCGATGAGGGCGTTGGTGCGGGACGAGCCGACGGCCGGGCCGCCGCGCATCAGGGCGGAGAAACCGGGACCGTGTTCGTCGACGAAGTCGAAGAAGCGATGGGTGACGCGCAGCAGCCGGGCACCCAGCGGGCCCTCGCGCGGCTCGACGAAACGGTGCGCGAGATCGTCGGAGGCACGTGTCAACGCCGCCTCGTACAGGCTGAGTTTGCCCGGGAAGTAGTGGTAGACGAGCGGGCGTGAGATGCCCGCCGCCGACGCTATCTCGTCGATGGAGACCTCGTCGGGCGAGCGCAGGCTGAACAGTTCGAGGGCGACCCCGATCAACTGTTGCCGCCGCTCCTCCACACCCATCCTGCGGCGCGCACCGGTTCGCATACGAACACCTTACCGATTGATTCCGGCCCGGCAGGGACCGGATCGTGTGGAGGTGTTCGACCCGCCGGGTCGCCGAGCTACTGGGTGGGCCGAAGTCCGCCGATCTCCCGGCCGTTCGCCAGTGTGCCCTTCAACTCGGCCTGTGCGCCCTCTTCGACCGGTACGGCGAGGAGGTTGCCCGTCGCCGAACCGCGTGCCCCGCCGCTCAGTTCGACGGAGACGGTGTCCTTGCTGCCGGCGGCGAGCAGATACGAGTCGCCGGTCGCGGACTTCCACGGGCCGGCCGCGAGGACATGCGGGTCGGCCGGGCCGCAGGCGGGGATCTCGTCGGCGGCGGCCGTGATGTACGCGCCGGCCGGGGTGTCGAACTGGGTGAGCGCCCGGGTCCCCGCGCCCCGCCAGGTCTCGGTGCGGGTGCACACCCAGTCGGCCGTGCCGCTGCCGTCGGGCAGCGGCTGGCGGGCGAACTGCCAGGCGTTCACGGTCCGCACGCCCTGCGACCGTACGGCGGCGAGGGAACAGGCGAACGGCGACCAGGTCGCGGGGGAGGCGGAGGCGTCACGGGCGGCCCCGCTCGTCGGGCGGCCGACGGTGAGATGCGCGGGCGTCACCTCGGACAGGTCGGTCAGCAGCCGCGTACCCCCCGTGGCCTCGGTCAGCTGCAGGACGTCCCACGACCGGCACTCCCCGGTACGCAGCGCCGGACTGGCGAACGGGGCCGTCGTCCCGTCCTTCGCCAGCGCGAGCCGGCGCACCGCCGCGTCGGGCCTCGTCAGATCCCGTACGGCCGCCGCACGCACCCAAGGGGCCGTCAGATAGCGGACGTTGCCGTCGGACCGGCCCAGCACCAGGGCGCTCGCGCCGACGCCGGTCGCCCCGTCGGCCCTGGTCAGGTCGAGGGCGGCCAGGCCCGGGTCGTCGAGGGGCTCGGCGTACCGGGCGATACGCAGACCGTCGTGGAGCAGGACCACCCGGAGGTTGTCGACCCGGCCCGCGTACAGCAGCTGCGGCGGGCCGGGCGGGGGACCGGCCTGGGTGCCGAGCGTGACCGCGACCTGCACGGACTCACCGGGCCTGGCCCAGACCGCGAGCGCCCGCCGCAGCAGCGCCTTGTCCTTGACGAGATCACCGCGCGCGGGCCAGGTGGTGAAGTCCGTCCGCCCCGTCGCCTGCCACGCGGTGGCCGTCGCCGTCGTCAACTTGCCCGGATCGAGGGCGGCTTGGGCCGCCGGGTTCCGCGCGTACGAGGGTGCCGCCGCGCCGTCGGGCCCCCACCCCTCCCCGGGCAGGCCGAGGAGCGCCCCGCACACGACCACGGCGGCCGTCGCGGCGAGCGCGGCCTTCGTGTGCTGGCGGCGGCGCATCAGATCGGTGGGGCGGGCGTGCAGCGAACAGGGGTCGTACTCGGGGGAGGAGAGCAGCGCGTACTGCTGGGCCGGTACGGAGTCGGCCTCCTTCAGCGCCGCCGCCGGGTCGTCGACGCCGGCCTCGTCGAGGAGTGTCCTGATCGCCGGGTCGGGGAGCCGCTCCAGGCCGCGCAGGACATAGGCGGCGCGGGCCGGGGAGGTGAGCGCCGACAGCCGCTGGTCCAGGGCCAGTTCGTCGGCGCCGCCCGAACGGGGGAAGAGCCGCAGCCCCCACACCCGCGGAAGCAGCGGCGGCAGCTGCGCCCGCTTCGGCCATGCCTTGCGGCGCAGGGGGAGGCCCGCCTCCAGTGCGGTGCGTACGACTTGCAGCCGGACGTAGGCGTACCCGGGGTTGCGCTCCCGGCCGGTCGCCTGTGCGGGGATGAGCGCCGCCGATTTGCGTCCCCTCGGCAACGCCCGCTGCGCCAGCGCGTGCGCCGTCAGCACACGACGGTTCCGGCCCAGGCTCGGCGGCAACGTCAGATAGGCCAGCCGGACCAGACGCGGGTAGTGCTCGACGAGCGCGGCCTCCGCCTGCTCGACGTCCACGGCCGACTCCTGGGCGCGGGGAGTTGCGGGGGGCGGGGCGACATCCTGTGACTGCACGTTCAGCAAAACGAGCGAATGGTCAGATGGTCACCAGGGCGCTCCGCGGGTTGGGGGGCGCCTATGAGCTCGGGGGTGCGGGTTCGTCGGCGGCCGCGGCTCCGGTGGGGCTTCTCGCGCAGTTCCCCGCGCCCCTAAAAGATCAGGCCCCTGCGGGCCTGAGAAGCACGGGGCGCTCCATTGTCCGTCACGCCGGTGACACACTCGATGCCGATGGCCA